>PCCE01000001.1 GCA_002731575.1 Gammaproteobacteria bacterium
CGCGGCTTCATCGCCGTCGATGGTGCCGTGCTTGAAGGCCGCAAGTAGGGCTTCAATATCCACCAGTTTCAGTTCTGGGCCACGGTGCCAGCTTCCTGCAGGGTGGCTATGACCGCATCGTCAATGCCGAAGTCGCGCAGGATTTGCGCACTATGCTCGCCAAGCTGCGGCGCTGGTCCTTGGGGTTTTACATCTGCTGTGGCAAAACGCATGGGGATGTTAACGGTGTTGTAGCTGCCCAGTTGCGGGTGTTCGATGGTGGGAAACATACCCAGCTCTTGGGCGTGGGGGTCTTGGGGTACCTCGTGCAGGCCCATTACCGGCCCCCAAATGAGGCCCGCGTCGTCAAAAATTTTGCCCCACTCGTCCCGAGATTTCGCGGCCAGGGCTTGGTCGAAAATCTCGATCAACTCGGCCATATTCTGATAGCGCGCCTTGGGGTCGACAAAGCGCTCTTCGTCGATCATGTCCTGCAGCCCAATGGCCTTGCAAAGGCGCGGCCAGTAAGCGGCGTCTGGCAGCATGTTAAACACCACCCAGTTACCGTCGCCGCAGGGAAAGCGGTTGCCGGTAATGGTGAGCAACTGGTCGCGACGGCGCTTGCGCACGGGCATATGGTCTACGGCAGTAACGGCATAGTCCGAAGCTTGGGTCCACACAGCGGCTTCATAGAGCGAGGTTTCAACTACTTGGCCTGCGCCAGATTTTTCTGCAAGACGCAGCGCGCCAAGAATGGCACCAACCATGGCCAGACCCGTGGTGTGATCGCCTTGGGCTGGTCGCGCCATAGGTACCATGCCTTCGTCACCTTCGCGCATGGAATCGTAGAGACCTGAACGACCAAAGAAGGCGGTGACATCGTAGCCGGGCCGCCAAGCGTCCGGGCCTGAAGTGCCGTAACCAGTCAGCGTGGCATGGACCAGCTTGGGGTTGGACTTGAACAGACTCTCTGGGTCGAGGCCAAACTTCTGTTGGCGCTTAGTGAGCAGATTGCACATAAAAATATCCGCTTGCTGGGCAAGCTGACGGACCAGTGCCGCACCTTCGGGTTGGTCCAATGCTATGGCGATGGACTCCTTGCCGCGGTTATCTACATCAAATTGAAAATCATAGTCTTGCAAGCCTGCATCAAAGCGGTCGCCCTTAACCGGTCGGCCCATACCGCGCATGGGGTCACCGCTGATCGGCTCAATTTTGATTACCCGCGCGCCCATATCGGCGAGTACTGCACCCGCGCTAGGGGCCGCCATCCAGTTGTCAATTTCCAGTACAACGACGTCGTCCAATGGTGCTGGCATGCTTGCTCTCTCCCCGCAAATGCAAAGGACGAATTACATCGAAGGGTGGAGGTTGGTGCAAGGATTATCCCACGTTGCGAAGTGGGGTCTTCAGAGAAGTGGGAACCGCTTAGTGAGTCGATGCCAACAGAAGTCTCCTTCAAGGTCCTTTGAGCGCTCTACTGTTGGGTTTTGATGTGCCGGGGATCAGTCGTCTTGTGATAGCGCTCACAGATTTTCATCGGCGATGCCGCATGCTAGCAATTAGAATGGCGATTCTAACGATGATTATCCATCACTCTATTTTCAGTGCGTTGGTCACGAGTGAACCCTCATGCTAGGAGTCAAAAGATAGGAGGATAACTGCTATATGCCAATTTTCGATATTTCTGGGGATACACTATCTGCCGTAGAGCAGCAGAACTTTGACGTGGAGAAGGATTTACAGTCCTTGATTGAGAAAAATCTTGCAACCGTGTTCAACTGTCGATTTGTTGCAAGCGAGTTTTCAACAGGCGCTCAGCATGCTGGCCGTATTGATAGTCTTGCCTTATCTGAGGAGGACAATCCGGTCATTATCGAATACAAGAAAGTGGAATCATCTGAGTTAATTAATCAGAGCCTTTACTATTTAAACTGGATCCAGGATCACAAGGGCGACGTTGAAATCGCAGTACAAAGGCGGCTGGGCAACGATGTCTAGACAGATTGGTCGGATATCAGAGTAATTTGCATTGCTCCGAACTATAAGAAATATGATTTACACGCGGTCCAAGTATTAGGCGCGAATATTGAGTTATGGAAATATCGGCTGTTTGCCAACCACTCGCTGTATCTTGAAGAAATATTTCACACCGAAAAAACAAAGGTCAATGGGGCTTCAACGGTAAATTCAAATTTCTCAAAAACCCAGCGATGGTCAGAGCAGGCAGGAAAGCAACGTTAACTCGCGCTACAGGGACCTATACCTTCGATGAAAGACTAATTGGTAAAAATAAGAAGATAGTTGAGTTAGCCGAAATTATGCGTGAGTTCATCATGGGGTTAGATCAATCGATAGAAGAAGTGCCAAAAAAATTCTACGTGGCATACAAAATTTCTCAAAACATAGCTTGTATGGAGGTGAGAGCATTAAACTCTTTCTAAAACTCAAGCCCTGCGATATTCCTGCAGGAACAAAAAATTACCGAGATGTCGAATCGATAGGACATTACGGCACCGGAGATGTGGAATTCACGTTGTTCTCTGATTCCGAATTCGGGCCAGTAAAAGAATTTATTGTGATGGATTACAACAAGATCGGTGGTTAACAACCTTCGACGGATCTTTATGCACGGGAGCCTCGTGGCTCGGCCGTGCGAAGAATCAAAGCAGATTGCCTTGTATGTCTTGTAGGGCGCGGAGCATCCTTTTAAGAGCATAGTGCTCATAACTCGTCAAAATTAACTCGCCGACTTCTTCCATATCCATACGCTTGCCGATGTCCAAATTCAGCCATCCTCGATGCCCAATGTACTTGGGTATTCGGAACCGTGGGTCTGCGATGCGTAGGGCCTGCTCCTCGCCTCCCGCCCAAACGCCAACCTCAAGTAGTCCCCGGTAAAAGTGCAGGGTACAAAAGGTTTTCTTGCCCGCACGGAAACAGGGCGAACCAAACTGTTTCTCCAGACGGGTTTCCGGTAGGGCCAGACAGTACTGGCTAATCTGTGCAAGCTTGGCGGCATTCTCCGGTCGTTGATACGGGTCGAAAATCGCCGGATCAATTCCCTCGCTTGGGGTTTTATGGTTACTGGCTCGGTTTGCTGTACTGCAACCTTTGCTGGTGCGACCCGAGTATAGGCGGCATGAATCTGCTTGCTGATGGTTTGCCAGTCTAGGCCCGTGTCTAGGTTCACACCAAGCCAGCCGCTAGGTCCCACATAGGGTGGTACGAAATAATGGTTCGGATCCTCGGCCACATAGAAGGCCTGTGCTCCATCCGGGCTGTGCAGCCATAGGGCAACTCTGCCGTCGCCGTGATGATTGATCTGGTAGATCCCGAAGGTTTTGTTGGCGACGCGAAAGTTAGGGCTGTCACGGCTTATAACCTCGGTTGTGTCGTGCATACCCAGACAAATTTCTCTAACTGCATCGGTAACGTCTTTACTCATACTGAAGCCAGCCCGCTTGAAATAGGTTCGCGTGTTAGAATAACCGGCCCAGCGTTTTGGCCATACCCTTGCAGCAATCTCTCCCCTCAAAAGCCAAGCCATTTCTCGGTTGGAAGATGGTTTTGGTGGCATTTTGCATCGACTTTGTCGCTGTGGGCTTCTTCTTTTATTCCTATGGCGTATTTTTCAAGGCCATTGCTGAGGATTTCGGTGGCTCTCGCTTGGGTGTCGCCATAGGTCTTACGGTAACCAATGCTGTGGGTGCCATAGCGGCTCCCTACGTGGGGCGAGCGCTGGATAGATACCCGCTGCGTAACGTCATGGGGCTGGGTGCAATCTCTATGGCCTTGGGTTTCCTCGGTCTGTCCTACGTGCAAAACGAGCTGCAGTTCTACTTGGTTTTGGGGCTGTTCATCGGCTTTGGTGCCAGCAGTATGGGCAATCTGGCTACCAGCAAACTGGTTGCCAACTGGTTTGATAAGCGGCGTGGTACTGCCCTTGGTATCGCGGCGGCTGGGGTGTCTTTGTCTGGTGTGATCATGCCGTACATCAGTGCCGAGCTAATTGAGAATTTCGGTTGGCGAGCGGGCTTCTTGGTCTACAGCGCGTTCACCTTCTTCGTTGTTGTACCCCTGATTTTTCGGTTCGTGATCTCCCGGCCAGAGGACGTTGGCATGCGCCCCGACGGAGCACTGCCCCTGCATTCAGATGTCGATAAATCCGCCCAAGCCAATGCTCAGTCAGCGCTACCAAAAATGCGCCTGTTGGAGCTTTTTAAGCAGCACAACTTCCGCATGATCGTGCTCACATTTTCGCTGCTGTTCTGCTGCATGAGTGCCACGTTAACCCATATGATTCCGCGCCTTACCGACTTCGGTTATTCCCTAGTGGAAGCCTCCTTGGTGATGTCGGTGTGCGCTGGTTTTGGTGTGGTGGGTAAGCTCAGCTTTGGCTGGCTGAGCGACCGACTGTCGGTACGCAAGGTAATGGCCATCGTCATTTTTATGCAGTTCAGTGGCCAATATCTGATGTTCAGCTCGCTGGATTATCTGACCTTTGCAACTGGTGCCAGCATGTTCGGTTATGGCGTCGGCGGGGTTGTACCGATGCACGGTGCGGTTGTGGGTAAAACCTTTGGCCGCGATCGCTTTGGCGCGGTGCTGGGTTTGATGCGCCCGGCAATGTTTCCCATTCAGATTCTCGGTGTGCCTTTTGCTGGCTGGATCTTTGATGTCACTGGCTCTTATGACATGGCGTTTCAGGTGTTCTTGGCTCTGTACTTNTTGGCGGCTCTAGCTGTGTCGTTTTATCGCCAACCGGCGCAGACGGTGACCTANGGAGCCNCCGATCAACTTGTGAGCGGCTCCTAAAACCGGGATTTTAGCAGCTGAATCTCTGGGCTNCCCGCGNTCTCGCAGCGCAGTCGCACGGCATCGCTGAGCACATGTTCCGCGACATAGGGTTCGAAGCTCACGCTGGTAAACGGTTCGATGTCGTCGAATTCCAGCTCTACGGAAAAACCCTCGACCACCGGCAGCACGGTGATTGCGCTGACATGATTGAGCATATCCGTCAGCTCTGCGGTCAACGCTTGCTGAGCTTGGCGATCTGCGGTCACCCCGCGCACTAAGTATTTCAGCAGGCAGGGCTGCTTTTGCGTTGGCATGGTCCGGCTAAGCGTTTTTCCACACCGGCGCACGCTTTTCTAAGAAGGCGTTAACCCCTTCGCGCTGGTCTTCGGTGCTGAACAGGTCGACAAACTTTTGCCGCTCATAGGGTAGGGCGTCGGCGACAGCGTTATCTCGGGCCTGATGTATCAGTTCCTTGCAGTAGGTCACCGCAATGGGGCTTTGCTGAGCAACTTGGGCTGCCAACGCTAGCGCCCGCTCTCGAGCGGTGCCAGTGGCTACAACCTCTTCGACTAGGCCAATACGCTGGGCAGTTTCAGCGTTAACTCGTTCGCCACAGAGAATCATTTTTTTGGCCCAGCCTTCGCCAACCAGCCAAGACAGCCGCTGGGTGCCGCCAGCACAAGGCAGTAAGCCTACCTTGGGTTCCGGTAGCGCCATTTGTGCTTGAGTTTCGGCAATACGAATGTCACAGGCCAGACAGGCTTCTAAGCCGCCGCCCATGGCGAAGCCATTGATAGCGGCGATAGCAACGCCGCGAAAATTCGCAAGGCACTCGAAGCCGGTGCCGAAGAACGCTGCCATTTGTCGTGCATTGTCGGCGTCGCCATCGGCGAACAGATTAAGGTCTGCCCCGGCGGAGAAAAACTTGTCGCCTTGGCCGGTAATCACCAGCGCAAAAATGTTTTTGTCGGCATTGAGGGCATCAACCAAGGCGGCCAAGGCCGGCAGGCTCTCAGTGTCCCAAGTGTTGGCGCCCGGATTGTCGATGGTGATCAGGGCCGTGTGGTCGATGACTTCTACTCGCAGTTTGTCGGATGTGCTAATGCTCATTGAATGACCTCCAATGCACCGCTCATCAGCATGCGGCGGGAAATAATCACCCGCATGATTTGATTGGTGCCTTCTAAAATTTGATGCACGCGGGTATCGCGTACATAGCGTTCCATTGGGTATTCCCTAAGGTAGCCGTAACCGCCTAGCAACTGTAGTGCGTCGTTGCAGACCTTGAAGCCCACATCGGTAGCGAAGCGTTTGGCCATGGCGCAGTAAGTGCTGGCGTCACTGTCTCTGGTGTCCAGCTTGCTGGCTGCCAGCCGCACCATCTGGCGTGCCGCGACCAGCTCGGTGAGCATATCTGCTAGGGCGAACTGGGTTGCCTGAAAGTCGGCAATGGCCTGCCCGAATTGGTTGCGCTCCTGCACATAGGCCGTGGCGTCTTCTAGTGCCTGCTGCGCTGTACCAATACTGCAGGTGGCAATGTTGATGCGTCCACCATCCAAACCGTTCATGGCTATGGCAAAACCTTGGCCTTCGTCACCGAGACGGTTTTTCTTCGGCACGCGTACATTATCGAAGGTGATTGCTCTGGTGGGTTGGGCATTCCAGCCCATCTTATGTTCGTTTTTACCGTAGCTGATGCCCTCAGTGCCTGCGGGCACCAAGACCGCTGTTATACCTTCGGCACCGCTGTCGCCGGTGCGCATCATCAGCACCAGCACGTCGGTTTCGCCAGCGCCGGAGATAAAGGCCTTGCTGCCGTTGATGATGTAGTCATCGCCATCTGAGTCCGCCTTGGTGCGCAGGGCGGCGGCGTCCGATCCAGCGCCGGGCTCGGTTAGGCAGTAGGAAGCCAGCTTGGTACCGGACACAAGATCCGGGCACCACTGGTCAATAATTTCTTGCTGGCAATAGCGGCCGATCATATTCGTCGCCATATTATGAATGGTCAAAAAAGCGGCGGTAGTCGTACAGCCCTTGGCAAGCTCCTCAACAATTAAACTGGCATCCAAACGCGGCAGCGCCAAGCCACCCGCGTGCTCAGGGGTATACATGCCCATAAACCCAAGCGCGCCTGCCTGCTGCAGCGCTTGCTTGGCAAAATGGCGATCAGCATCCCACTGGGCAGCATGTGGGGCTAGCTGATCTTGGGCAAACGCACGGGCGGTGGCGACAAAACCCTGTTGTTCTTCGTTGAGAGCGAAATCCATTTGATATTCCGATCGGTGGTTAGTGCTTGCGCAGTTTAATACAGGGCGGAGCCCACATCATTAGCATGCTAGGGGCTTGCGGCGCTCTGCAACTTAGGTGGCTTGGCGAACCAAAAGCACAGTCCACCGGCTAACGAACAGCAGGCAATACAGGTAAAAGCCAAGTCGTAGTTGCCGTAGATATCGAACATGACGCCAGAAAAGAGCGGGCCTATGGTCATACCTATCATTACGATAAGCGATGAGATGCCCATGATGGTGCCGAAGGATTTCGGGACGAAGTAGTCGGCGCGTAGGGCGACCATTAATGGCGCACGGGTCCCCCAGGCCAACCCGTGAGCGACAGCAAAGAGCAGCACAAGGGACGGTTCGGCGGCATAGGTCAGCGCGATAAGGCCGATGAAGTGGCCCACCATGCAAAGGGTGCAAATGAGGCGTTTGTCGAAGCGGTCGCCAATAATACCGCCGAGAAACAGACCAGCCATTTGCAGGGCTGTCATCAACGCGAAAATGAAGCCGGCGTTTACTGGGGTATAGCCTAGGTCAAAGGTTAGGTAGGGAATCAAATGCGCAAGCATGGACGAAACCGTGAGTAAGGACAGGCCGTGACCTGTTGAAATAAGCCAAAAAGACGGTTCGCGCACGGCTTGCTGCCAAGACAGGCTGATTTGCGAGTGGCCTGCAGCAGCCATGCTACCGTCGTCGCTGTCATCAGAGCCGGTCTCGGAGCTATTTGCGGATTTGGGACCGCTGCGTCGCACGCCGTCTGGCACTTCGCCATAATCCTCTGGCCGGTGCCTGACTAAGCTGACCAAGGGGATGCCAAGCACGAGGATTAAGATGCCAGAGTACATGGCCATGGAGCGCCAGCCGAAGGCCTCTAAGCCCATCATAACGAAGGGGACACAAAGCCCGCCGGCGGAAAAACCGATTTGCGACATGGCAACCGCCTTGGCTCGGTGTGCGTCAAACCAGCTGACAATCGACACCATTAAGGTGGCGAAGCCGCCCAAGCTGGACCCTAAAGCGATCAGAATAAAGGCGACAAAGTAGGTGGTAATGGACTCGACCAGACTGAAGAGAAAGAAGCCGACACTGAAAATTACTGTGCCAATAAGCAAAATTAATCGAGGTCCGTAGCGGTCTACTAGCCAACCCTGCAACGGTCCGAGCAGTCCGCTTTCCAGCCGTGTAAGCGCAAAGGCAAGGGACAGTACGGACATACTCCAGCCAAAGTCTGCCTGCAGCTTTAACGCGTAGCCGCCGTAGGAGTGCATCCAAGTGAGCGCTGCCAGCCATTGCACGCCGGCGCAGGCCAGCACAATCCACCAGCCGTAAAAAACTTTACCGCCGGGTCGGAAGATCGTGTCGAGCTGTAGGCGAAACCGGGAGAGAGGGGATGTCATGGCCACATAATACGGGAGGGGCGGGTACACTGACGAGATTGACAGCGTGATGTTTTCTCGTCGATGGTGAAATTAGCTAGGAGCACTTGCTTATGAGTGGTGGAGAATTCCACACCGATAGTAATTCCGGTCAGGCCCTAGTGCTTACGGGCGGTGGTGCTCGCGCCGCCTATCAAGTGGGTTGCCTGCGAGCAATTGCACAGGCACTGCCAGACTATCGACCGCAAATTCTGACAGGTGTTTCGGCAGGCGCCATCAACGCGACCTATCTAGCCGCCGCTCAGGGCACATGGCGTCAAAGTGTGGAGGCCCTAGTGCAGCTGTGGTTGCAGATGCGCACGGACAAAGTGTACCGCACAGGCCTTGGAGCTTTAGCCAGTCGGCTCGGTCATTGGGGTTTGCACTTCGCTACCGGTGGTCGCTTCGGGCGCAAAGACATTCGTGGCATGGTTAACAACCAACCCCTGCGCGACTATTTGCTGGGGCAATTGGCTGCGCAAGCCGGCGGTGGCGAGATACTCGGCGTCGATCGAAACTTGGCGGCAGGCTGGTTGAAAGCATTGGCTGTAGTGACAACGAATTACACCAGCGGGCGCTCTGAGGCGTGGGTGGACACCCTGCAACCTAGCATCTGGAGCGGTAGTCAGGTGCATGCCCGTCGTGCCTCGCTGAGCGTTGAGCATGTGATGGCTTCGGCTGCGTTACCGTTTTTCTTTCCATCGGTGAATTTACAGGGACAGTGGCATGGCGATGGTGGGGTGCGTTTGGCTGCCCCGTTGTCACCAGCCATGCGCTTGGGCGCGAGGCGCATTTTGGCGGTGTCGCCTCAGGCTAAGGCGGAAACTCAAACAGAGTCCGCGGCAGCCTATCCGTCGCCCGGGCAGGTTGCGGGTGTGATGTTAAACGCGATATTTTTAGACCTACTCGATTACGATGCGCTGCAAATGCGGCGCATAAACGAATTGCTGCGCGTAATACCTGAGTCGGAATGGGACGGTCGTCGTCCGGTGGAGGTAATGGTACTTAGGCCGCAGGAAGATCTAGGCCAAGTTGCGCGTCAGTCTCAATCACAGATGCCACCGGCTTTCCGCTTTTTTGCTGGCGGCTTCGGTGGCCGCGATGAGCCTACTGCTGATGCATTGAGTATGGTCAACTTCGAACCGGGCTATATTGGTCAGTTGATTGATTTTGGCGAGCAAGATACCCGTGCTCGGATGCCGCAAATTGAGGCTTTTCTGCGCGCTGGCGAGCAAGGTTAGCTGTCACTTCGCTTGCCAGCTCAGAGTACGCTTATGCAGAAAGTTCTAGTGATTCAAAGCGCCCCATCGCCAACTCCTCTATGGCAGCGAAACTGCATGGCCAGCGTCAGCAAGTGGGCAAAAGCCAGCGGCTACGACTATCGCTTGCTGGATGATGAGCTGTTCGCGCAGGTGCCCGATTGGTATATGGCCAAGGTTCGCGGGCGTATGCCAATTGCTGCAGACCTAGGGCGGCTGCAGTGGGCCAAGCGTCTGCTGTCGGATGGTTACTCTTGGGTGCTGTGGTTTGATGCGGACATGCTGATTTTTGCTCCCGAGCAGCTAAAGCTCCGGCTGGAACAGAGCTGTGTCTTTGGTCAAGAGCACTGGGTTCAGCCCAAGCGCGGTGGTAGCGGTCGCTGGACGGTACGCAAAAACATACACAATGCCTTTGCAGCGTTTCCACGCGACTGCCCAGTGCTGCCGTTTTTGATCGATTTGATATTACGCATGATGGCGCGTGTAGACGCAGACCATATTGCGCCCCAGATGATGGGGCCGAAGCTGCTTTCGACTTTGCACAACTTAGCGGCCTTCCAGTATCAGCCTGAGATTGGCGCGCTGGCCCCAGAGGTACTGGCGGATATCGCCGGTAACACAGAACGCAGCGGCGCACTGCAGGCGCTTTGTGCCGCGCAGCCCCAGCCCTTGGTGGCGGCCAATCTTTGCGCAAGCTTGGCCCCACGGCTGGGCGATACCGAAGTCGCCCAAAACAAGGTTATGCAGCAAATTATGCAGCGCTTGTTGCAGTGCCACGGAGGCTTGTCTGAGCCAGAAGATCTTTATGCTGTCATGGGTACTGATCTTGGCGCTTGAATCGTCTCTTATGCTTCCATAGGCTGTGCGGCGATCTGTAACAACCGCTCAGGAGCAGCCCATGTCAGGTACCCCAATCGAAAATGCAATGGTCACTTTAAATGCACAAATCGGTCAGGCCTCCGAGCCAACAGATTGGTTTGAAATTACTCAGGATCGGGTTAATAACTTCGCGGACGCGACCCTAGATCAACAATGGATCCACACTGATCCAGAGCGCGCCAAGTCTGGCCCCTTCGGCGCGCCCATCGCCCACGGCCAGCTAACACTGTCGATTATGACTTTTTTGCCTGGCGGCACAGGCGTCGGTCTGCCTGCATTGGACGGTATGAAGCTGGGTATCAACTACGGCTGGAACAAAGTGCGGTTCATGAACCCAGTTCAGGTTGGCGCGAAAATCCGCACGGCGGGCAAGTTGGTTAGCGTCGAAGAGAAAGGCGGCATGCTGGAGCTCGTTAACGAAATGACCGTGGAAATCGACGGTGCAGACAAGCCTGCATGCGTTGCTGAAAGCGTTCTTAGAATTGTTTTTTAGGTCCATACATAGTTAGTCCTAGCCTGAACATTTGACCCGTCGCTGAGTATCTTTGTGCGCGGTGTCGGCGATTCAGGCAATATGCTGCTTATGTTTACCTACTTAAACCCAGATGTTCGCAAGCGACTAATCGCCGACGGCAAGCTCACGCGTATTGACGCTGAAGGCCGGGTGATCGATGTCGATCAGCCCGAGCCGCCCAATGAACTCGCCATTAATCTGATGGGGCCAATACCCCTGCCGATGAAACTGCCCGGAGTAGCGACCACAGTGCAGTGGTTTGCGGCCGTGCGTAGTACTGAGCTGCGCGGGGTAGAGGCTCTGGCATCGGAACTCAATGCCCGTGGCGGCCAGCATCTGTTTGCACACTTGGTATCGCCGCTGGCTGTTAATAGTGTGTTGGTGGTTGGCGAGCCGGGTGATAACCCCTTGGTGCGGGTGCACAGTAACTGTTTAACGGGTGACGTGTTTGGTTCCGAGCGCTGCGATTGCGGTCCGCAATTGGCTGCAGCAATTCAGCGGATTGAGTCCGAGGCCTCCGGCGGCTACCTAATTTACATGGCGGGTCATGAAGGGCGTGGAATTGGCTTGTGGGCTAAGGCAGCAACTTACCTGCTGCAGGATTCCGGTGAGAACACCTATCAGGCCAATCGCAGTCTTGGTCTGCCCGACGACTGCCGTGATTTTACCGACGCCGCGGTGCTGTTAAAACGCTTCGTTGGCGATAAGCCGTTTCGCTTGTTGACCAATAACCCGAAAAAACTAGAGGACCTGGCCGCTTATGGTCTGACTCAAGTGACCCGCGAGAAGCATGTCACGGGAGTGGGCGACTGGAACAAGCGCTACCTCAATGCCAAACGTGATTGGGGTCATGGCTTAGCGGAAGAAGATTTGCTCTAGTGGTCAATGGGCTGAATGCCAAGGGATCGAATACCAAGGGGCCCATCGCCCTGTTGTTAGGGTGCGCTCTCTTTTTCTGCTGCAGCGGTATTGTGCGTGCTGAGCTACGCATCAATCATTTGCAGTTTGTAGGCAGCCACAACAGCTACAAGCAGCCCATGTCTGTTGTCTATTACACTCTCTTAAGTCTGCTCGACGAGAACGCCGCGAAGGCGTTGCAGTACGCCCATGAACCGCTGCATCGACAGTTGGATCTCGGCCTGCGCAAACTCGAGCTCGACGTTTTCCACCAAGGCCCCTCACAGGGTTTTGTCATCGGTCATGTGCAGGTCATCGACATGAACAGCCATTGCTCCTCTTTGCGCGATTGCCTTGGCCAACTGCTGCAGTGGTCTGAGGCCAACCCAACTCATGCTCCTATTTGGATCAGCTTCAACGCTAAGGATCAAAGTATTGGCTGGCTGCCAGACCCGCAGCGCTTCGACGCATCAGCCTTTGCAGCAATGGACCAGGCCATAGAGGATGTACTGGGGCCGCGACTGATTCGACCTGCGCAGGTGAAACCAGAGGCGACCGAGCCGCCGGTTTGGCCCTCGCTGACTGACGCTCGAGGCAAGTTTTTACTGATTCTCGATGAAGGCGGAGTGAAGCGGGATCTGTACCAAGATCAATGGCTGCGGCGTCCCATGTTCGTCAACCAGGCAGCTAGCCACCCTGCCGCTGCAGTAATGATTGTTAACGACCCCATTGCGGAGCGCCCGCGTATCCGGCAGCTGGTGAGTGATGGTTTTATGGTCAGAACCCGCGCTGATGCCGACACGTTGGAAGCCAGACAAAACGATACTCGCCGCCGCGATGCCGCCTTTGGCAGTGGCGCGCAGGCGATCAGCACCGACTACTACCTACCGACAAACCTCTTCGGTAACGACTACCGGGTAATCATTGCTGGAGGCCTACGATGTAATCCGGTTAACGCCCCGACCGAATGCGAGGCAGAACTGCAGGCACTGTCAGATTTATAAAAGCCCCAGAACGTCTGAAACAGGCAAAAGGGGCACAAGACCATTGTGGCAAAAGATACAGAAATAAAAAAACCCGCGAGATAGCGGGTTTTTTGTGGTCTGTCGATGTCTCGACGCCTACTTCAGCACCAACTTGTCGTCGATAGCTGTATAAGCTTGGCCTTCGTACTTGCGTACTTCGTTACGGCCAACAACCATGTGATGCACTTCATCCGGTCCGTCCGCCAAACGCAGGGTGCGCTGGCTAGTGTACATGCGTGCTAGTGGGGTCCACTGGGAAACACCGGTAGCGCCATGAATTTGGATGGCCTGATCGATGATATTGCACACCTTCTCGGGCACCATGGCCTTGATTGCACTCACGTAAATGCGCGCTTCTTTGTTGCCCAGTGTGTCCATAGCCTTAGCAGCTTGCAGAACCATGAGGCGGCAGGCGTCGATCTCGATGCGTGCGCGGGAAACCCATTCGATGTTTTTACCAAGCTGAATGATCGGCTTGCCAAAAGCGTGACGGGTGGTAGACCGACGAATCATCAGTTCCAAGGCGCGCTCGGCTACACCGATAGAGCGCATGCAGTGGTGGATACGTCCCGGTCCCAAGCGCAGCTGGGAAATTTCAAAGCCGCGACCTTCGCCAAGCAGCATGTTTTCTTTTGGTACACGCACGTTATCGAAGTGGATATGCATGTGGCCGTGTGGCGCGTCGTCGTGGCCGAATACTTCCATGCCTTCTAGGATGTTTACGCCCTTGGCGTCAATGGGTACTAAAATTTGCGACTGCTGCTTGTGCGCAGGTGCGTCAGGGCTGGTTTTAACCATGGTGATCATGATCTTGCAGCGTGGGTCGCCAGCGCCAGAAATATAGTATTTCTCGCCGTTGATTACCCACTCGTCGCCGTCGAGTACCGCTTGGGTACATACATTCTTGGCATCGGAAGAAGGTACGGCAGGCTCTGTCATGGCAAACGCAGAACGAATTTCGCCGTTCAGCAGTGGCTTTAGCCACTTTTCTTTTTGCTCTGAAGTACCAACTCGTTCTAGTACTTCCATGTTGCCGGTGTCAGGCGCGCTGCAGTTTAGGGTCTCGGATGCTAGTGGGCTTTTACCAAGCTCGTTAGCGATGAACGCATAGTCAAGGTTGCTCAGACCTTCGCCAGTATCGGCATCTGGTAGGAAAAAATTCCACAGACCAGAGTCTTTGGCCTTTTGTTTGGCGGTTTCTAGCAGCTCTAGCTGACCGTCGCCGTAGCCCCAGCGCTCTTTGCGATCTTCACCGAGGCGATGGTATTCCTCAGCGATGGGGTCAACGTTCTCTTTGATATGCTTCTTGACCGCATCCAGAAGCGGCTGCGCCTCCTCAGACATGGTTAGATCAAACAGATCAGGGTTCTCTAGTACGGCTTCAGTCATCCTCTCTCTCCGCGTTAATGAATTTGATATGAAGATACTAACTCAATCAGCGAAAGATGGTACATCGACAAAAGCCGGTCAGTGGTTTAACGCCCGGACACTCATTGGACGGCTTGGGTTCCATGCAAAGCACCTTCGGGGTCGTCCTCGGCCGCGTTTTCTTTGTTTTGTGAAGACTTGAAGTCCTCAATGATGATGTACAAACAGGGCACCAAAATAAGGGTGATTACCGTCGCGAATAACACCCCCCATGCCAACGAGATGGCCATTGGCAGGAAGGGTGCGGTGGCCGGGGTGCTGGTAGACATCAGCGGAATCAATCCGACGAAGGTGGTTACAGAGGTAAGAATGATGGGCCGGAAACGAATTGTGGCGGCGGCAAGAATGGCGTTCATGGCGTTCATGCCGGTGAGTCGCTGCCGGTTTGCGTAGTCTACGAGCACCAAGGAGGCGTTAACCACCACGCCAGAAAGCGCGGTTAAACCCAAGGCGGAAAAGAATACCAACTGCTGATCAAGGGCAAAGTGACCGGCAATGGCGCCAACCGCACCAAAGGGTATAACACTCATAATTACTAGTGGCTGCACATAGCTTTTTAGCGGAATGGCGAGCAGGCTGTAGATTAAGATGAGCGAAAGCAAGGAACCCAGCGCCAAACCGCTAAGGGCTTCCGCACGGTCTTCTTGTTCGCCGCCGAGCTGAAAATCGATGTCTGGGTAGCGCGCCTGAAACCCCGGCATTACGTCGGTGCGCAGCGCAGCGCTAACCTCTTCTGGGGCAACTTGGTCGCGGTCGATATCCGCCGACACATGCACGTTGCGCTGACCGTCTCTGCGATTGATGGCAGAATAGCCGCGCCCAATGGAGAAGTCGGCAACCGAATAAAAGGGCACCTGCGAGCCGTCAGGGGTTCGGATGTACATGTCTTCCAGGTTGCTGATGGACTTACGTTCTCCCTCAGGAAAACGCACCATTACGCGCACATCGTCCTTGCCGCGAGCAACCCGCTGAGCCTCCGAACCGTAAAATGCTGCACGAACTTGGGTAGCTAAATCGTTCAGCGTGAGTCCTAAATTGCGAGCCTCGGGCAACAGGTCAAGCTGAATTTCCTGCTTGCCGGTGCGCCAAGAGTCCGAGATGTCGAAGACTCCTTGGAATTTCGACAGCTCGGATTTAATGCCTTCGGCGGCCTCCCTAAGCTCGTCTACGTTATCGCCGCGCAACTGGTATTCGATGGGTTCGCCGGATTTGTATTTGGCCGCATCGAAGGTCAGTTTCACTGCATCTGGAACATTGCCCGCCGCTTCGCGCCAGCGCATGGCAATTACCTGAGTTGATATGTTTTTTCGTTCCACGCTTGGGGCTATGTCGATGACTACTTCAGCGATATTGCTCGCCAAACCGCCAAAAGGATTGCCAGGCCCACTGCGCGTTAATCGCGTGCCAACGCTCACCAAGGTATGTCGTACCAGCGGCTCGGTCATACCCAGTTCTTCCGTTAACTCTCGGCTGACGATTTGCGAGGCGCGCTCAAGCTGCCTTGCCGCGACCAAGGTCGCTTGCGCAGGCACACCCTCCGGCAATTCGAGTCCGGCAAACACACGGTCGCCTTCCACAGCGGGGAAAAACCCAAAGACTACCCGACCACTGAGAATGAGTGACATCGCCACGATCAATAGGCCCAAGCAGGCCGCCCCGGTTGCATAACGCCAACTGATGACCGTGTGCATAAAGGGTTGATATCGCTGATAGGCAAAGAGCTCTAAACCATTGCTCAATCGGGTTTGCAGTGCCTTGAACGCTGTGGTGAAGCGGTTGCCCTGAGAAGGCTTGCTCCGATTGCGCAAGTGCGAGGGTAAAATGAGTTGGGATTCGACGATGCTGAAGAAGAGGGCGAAAATCACGATCCAGCCGATGGGAGAAAAGAATTCGGCCAGCCCGCCTTGCACCATTACGAGGGGCAGGAAGGCTGCCATGCTGGTCAAAACCCCAAAGATAACCGGAGTACTGACCTCCCACGTGCCGTCAACGGCGGCATCGATGCGCGACTTGCCCATTTGTTCATGGCCATATACGCGTTCGCCGACCACGATAGCATCATCCACCACAATGCCAAGCACCAAAATAAAGCCCATAACCGTGAGGGTTGAGATGTTGATATCAGTGGCAGGCAGTACCGCGATGGCGCCCATCAGAGCCACGGGAATGCCAATAGCCACCCACATGGCCAGCCTGAATTCCAAGAACAGGGCCAAAATGACCAATACCAGCACCAGACCGCCGCCAGCACTCTTGGTCAGCACAGACATACGTTCGTCCAGCTCTTCGCCACCGTTGATCCAAATGGTGGTTTTGATTCCCGGCGGTAATTGCTTATTAAACTCTGCAACGGTTGCTTTCGTGGCTTCAACGATGTCGATCAGGTCTTCGGATTCCACCTGAGAAACATTGATCATGGCGGCTCGATCACCGTCGAACTCTGCCATCAGGAAGCCTTCTTGAAAGGTATCTTGAATGTTGGCGATATCGCCGAGCAGCACACGAGTGCCGTCAGGTCGGGTAAGCACCACAACGTCGGCGAATTCCTCGCTAACATAGGCTTGGCCGGTGGTGCGAATCAAAATCTCGCCTGCATTGGAGCGAATGGTGCCGCCGGGCATATCGAATGAAGACGCTCGAATGGCCCGAGCCACTCTATCCAGAGTGAGGTTGTACTCCTGTAGGGTACGCTCTGAGACCTCTACGGAAATCTCATAGGGCCGGGTATAGCCAACACTGGCCATGGAAATGCCACGCTGGCGCGCAAGGTCGTCGCGCAGCTCCCGCGCCAGTTCTTTTAACGTGCGCTCGTCGGCTTCACCGCTGAGCGCTATCTGCATTGCAAGCCGGGCACGCGCCACCTTGGATATGATGGGTTTTTCGGTTTCGACCGGGAAGCTGTTGATGCCGTCTACTCGACTCTTGATCTCGCCGACTACTATGGTTTGGTCAGCACCCTGAGCGATTTCCGCCATAACGCTGCAATAACCCTCAACCGCCGACCCGCCAGTACGATCAATGCCTTCGATGCCCTCAATAGCCTCCTCGATACGGATGCAAACACCTTTTTCCACTTCCACCGGCGCAGCGCCAAGATAGGGTACGCCAACCCGAACCAACGGGATGTCGAACATTGGGAATTCTTCTTGGTTGGTTATCAGTAGGCTGATTGAGCCACCGACCAACAGCATGACCATGAGTAGGTTTGCGGCTACCGAGTTGTTTGCGAACCAGCGAATGGCGGTCAACATAGTACTTTAGCCTCGCAGTGCTAGGTCGGCGTTGATGGCGACTGGGATAACCGGCATGCCGTCGATGGCGGTTTGGATGGTGGTCAAACAGACTCGGTCGCCCTGTTGCAAGCCGCTTTCGATCAATACGTTGTCTTTGTATAGGCGCAGCGGCTGAACTTTGCGGAAGCGCAGCTTGTTGTCGCCGTCGACTATGAGCACTCGGTTATCGTTGCGCATGGCCGAACGCGGCAAGCTCACCACATTGTCTACAGCCAAGCCGGAAATTTCAGCGGTAACGAACAGGCCTACCGAAAGCTCTGCGTTGGTTGAGTCGCTGGGTACCCGCGCCACCAGCTGCACCATGCGGCTGGCGGTATCGATCTCGGCCTCAGCTCTAACAACCTTGCCCAGCCACTCGAGGGTGCGACCGCCGTACTCTGCGCTCAGCGTTACATTAGGCTGCAGGACCTCGGGAAAGTTGCCGTTGCGCAGCGGAGGCAAATTGAGAAAGGCCAATTGCCGGTCGGCGATGGGCAGACGTACTTCCACTATGTCGTTGGCATATAGCGTGGCGATGGGTTGGCCGCGGGAAGCAAATTGGCCGATGTCGATGTTTTCTGCCCGCACTAGGCCGGTGAAGGGAGCTCGAAGAACACTGCGTTTGAGGTTTTCTTCGGCCTGATCAAAGTTGGCGCTGGCGTCTTCAACCGCCGCCTGAGTAACGCGAAAGGCGCGCAGCCCGTTCTCCAGTGCTGAGCGCGACACCAACTTGCGTTCAGCTAAGCTGCGCAGTCGGCCATATTCGAACTTTGCATGTTCGGCTTCAGCGCTGGCTCGCTTTAATGCCGCATTGGCTCGGTCACGGGCGTTGCGATAATCGAGGTCGTCGATTTTTGCCAGTTCTTGGCCCGCAGTGAAATAGCCGCCAGCAACCAAACTTGGCGATGTCCAAACCACGCGCCCAGATACCTCGGGGATGAGTTGGCTGATAGTAGATGGCACCACAGATCCTTGCGAATGCACTTTCAGTTCCACCGATTGTGTTTCTACTGACTGTACGCGCACGGTCATGGGGGCTGCGGTTTCGCTTGAGGGTTCCAGCACTGGGGCGGTAGCCATCAGCGTTGCCGCGACGGAAAGAAAGACCGCCACAATGACAAAGGGAATAACAAATGTACGAATCATCCTGCAGCGGCCTCCTGACCGAGTTGGGCGAGCATGAACGCTCGAGTCATCGTTTCTCGATTGAGTGCATCGAGGGCGCTGAAGCATCGACGCAGAGCGGCAACATCCTTGCTCAGCAACGCATCATCAAGTTGGCGGGCATAAACGGCGTAGCGCTCTTTGTCTGGTGCTGCGAAATCCGCGAGGGCATTGCTGGCAGTGGGAGCGAACTGCT
This sequence comes from Gammaproteobacteria bacterium, assembly GCA_002731575.1. Classification (GTDB taxonomy): domain Bacteria; phylum Pseudomonadota; class Gammaproteobacteria; order Pseudomonadales; family Azotimanducaceae; genus UBA4421. The sequence continues at coordinate 19,105 of PCCE01000001.1, forward strand.
CGAACAAGGTGCGGGAGATCAATTGCAGCGGCAGATTTTTGCTCGCCTGCATGATGTGATGCATCAGCGCGAAGCGTGCTTCGCCGTGTTCGCTGTCGTTGATATCCAGGCGCATCAAGGGCACCAGCAATTGGCGTATCTCACCAATTGCATCGTCTGTTGAATGTTCGAGTACCTGAGTTGCCGCCAGCGAAACAAGGCTGTTGATGACCAGTAGAATTTGGTCGAGCAGAAGCGGGTCGGGCAACTCTGATTGGGCGAGCAGATGACCGATAATATCTAAACTGGCGCTCTCCCTTGCGCATACCCGCGCTCCGCCGGGCTGCACTTGTGCTAAACCCAGTTGTGTAACCTTGGCCATGGCTTCACGCACGGCACCCCGGTTGGCATCGAATCGGCTCACCAAATCCCGCTCTGAAGGCAGACGTTCGCCCGCTTGGTAGCGTCCAACTAAAATGTCGCTTATGAGGGCGTTAGCTACTTGTTCGCTCTTCATGGTCATAGCATTAATTCGCGGTACAAAAGTAAGAGGAAGATAAGCGTGGTCAGGCTAAATTGGTCAGACCAAAGTTGAGAGTTTACTGAAAAAGTGAGTTAGCGCAATCTTTTGTTACTCATGGTAACAAAAGACATTGACGATGATGTGTCTATTGGTAGCGAAAAAT
>PCCE01000002.1 GCA_002731575.1 Gammaproteobacteria bacterium
TCTGACGATTTTTACCGCATTGGCAGCGTTGCCGCTCTCACCGGCGTGGCGGTAGAACGCCTGCGTGCTTGGGAGCGCCGCCATGGCTTTGCCCCGGCGCACAAGAACGGTCGCACCCGCTTTTACAGTGCCGAGCAGCTACGTCGACTGAAGAAAATCAAGCACTTGATCGACCGTGGCCAGAGTGTTTCCAGCGTGATCAGCCTAGGTGAAAGTCAGTTAAATCAGAGACTTAACGACTCAGAAGCCGAAAACTCTCCAGCAACCCCTGGAGCCAACAACAGCGTACCCAGCGTCGCTCTGGTAGGCGCCAACTTACTGCAGCTCGAACAGCGACAGCCGCGCATAGAGCAGCTCAACATCGTCGCGCGTTGGGCCAACCTAAACGCGCTGCTGGAACAACCGCAGCTGGCCGAACAGTTACCAGAACAACCCAATGTTTTAGTGTTGCAGGTGCCCGTACTCAGTGCAGGAGAAATCCGCAAAGCCCAACAGGTGTTACCCAACTGCAAAATCATCAGCGCCTACCAGTTTGCTACCGCAGCAGAACTGAGCCGCTGCCAAGCCCAAGACACACCGGTGCTGAAGTGGCCATTAGACTGGCGAGAAGTTGAGTACACCTGTCTTGAAGAGTCTAAAAGATACTTAAAATCAGTAGGTTATGCCCAAAGACGCTTCAGTGATGAAGAGCTTATTGCACTGTCTGTTGGTGATGACGACCCCAATCGGCCGACCCAGCATCTGGTAGACGCCATCCATCAGGTCAATGCGTTGGCGGCATTCCTGCAAAGCTGCGCTGAAGAAGACACGTATAACACCCCTCGGGCCGAGGCGCTGAGCGAGGCCTGCGGCGACGCCGCCTATGCCAGGGTGCATTTGGAAACGGCTCTGCATGCCATTACCGCAGCAGACGCTCCACAGAACAGGCCATCAGCTCAAACACAGTCAGACCAATCGCTTAGCCCTAGTGACGGTCCCACACACTGACAGCGCCAACTGCGGCGCGAAAACGTCGAAAAGCACCTCAATCTGTACAAAACCTGTAAGTAATTGCAGATAAACGCAAATTTAGGCTTGTTTTTGCTATTTTGTACTGTACATTAAGCACATCTGACCAGTTTCAGGCGTGCGAACAACTTAACTGTAACTCCTTACAACGTCCTTCCCCCCAAAGAAGATCAGTTGTTTTCAGATGAATTTTATCTGACACGCCTTTTTTATTTTCGCTCAGGCGAACTTACCCTGCCGGGACGCGGCGTCACTTGCACACGATACCGTGTTGCTGGGCGTTCTCGTCCGTGGAATTTGACCCTTTCAGAGCGCTCAGGACCTAGCCTAGGATAGCAACTCCAACGCGGCTTCAGACAAGGTCGTCACGCCCTGCTTCTGCGCGTCCAGATCCACATCTCGGCCCTCACCCATGGCGCCTACCAAATAGCGCTTATAAACACCTTGGTTAATAGACGCCAAACGCCAATGAGAAAAAGCCCGGTAATAGTTAATTTCGCTAATGTCTCGGCCTGTGCTCGCGGCATAACGCTCTGACAGGGTTTCACGACTGCAGAAGCCACCTGCCGAAGTGGGGGTCAAATTTTCTTCGCGCTCACCCGGCGCAACCCATGAGTTCAGCAAGTAGCCCACATCCGCCAGCGGGTCACCGAGGGTGCACAACTCCCAGTCCAGTACGGCGCTGACCTTGCCATCGTTGGTAATCATGTTACCCAAGCGATAATCGCCGTGAACGATGGCAGAACCCACCTGTTCTGGCATGCGCTCTGCCAACAGACGGGTGCTTTCCTCCATGGCAGGCACCTTATGGGTTTCTGTGGCCTGCCATTGGGTAACCCAACGCTTCATTTGGCGCTGCAGATAGGCCTCCTTACGGCCTAGGTCGCCAAGGCCAACTTCATCTGGGTTGATGCTGTGGAGGGCGGCAAGCACATCGATGACATGTATGCCTAAACTGGCCCGGTCCGCCGCGCTCAGGGCTGCGGCTGCATCGTGGTCGTGCAACACCGGCCCGGCCACATAATTCATGACATAAAAAGGCGCGTCGTTCACCTCGACGTCGGCGCACATACCAACCGTAGTAGCCACTGGCACAGTGGAGCCTTGCAGGGCCGAAACAATTTTGTGCTCCCGGCCCATGTCATGGGCGCTTTGCAACACGTGGCCTAGGGGCGGGCGGCGTAACACGTAGGCTGCGCCCGTCGCATCAGTGACTCGGTAAGTTAAATTGGAGTGGCCTCCTGCCAACAACTCGAAACTAAGTGGTGTTGCCAGATGCTCCACCCGCTCTGCGAGCCAAGCGGTTACTGCGACAACATCCACCCCTTCCACCTCGGCTGCTTTTGCTTGGCCGTCTTCTAATTGCTCCACCATTTCTCCCCATTCTTGGCTTTATCAACTAGAAGATCATAGCCCGTTGCTGAGAAAAAACGCTATGGCAAAAATCCACAGCAATTTTACCTGTCGCGACAGAGTCTTGAGGTCAGTGCACAGTGCCGTATCATCTGCTGCCTTAGGATTAGGCTGAAATTTACTATGCTTCGATTCATTACTACGCTCTGTGCGCTGCTNGTTGGCGGTCTCTGCTACGCCGAGCGGATCGAAAATTTTGTNCTACTGGATCAGCACGGTGCGGCCCATAANCTGTACTACCACAAAGACAAGGCCGCCATCGTCATCATGATTCAGGGCAACGGCTGCCCTATCGTCCGCAACGCGTTAACCGACTACAAAGCGCTGCGCGACAGCCACGCCGATGACAACGTGCACTTTTTGATGCTGAACTCCAACCTGCAAGATCAGCGCAAGAGTATTCTCGCCGAGGCCCAACGCTTCGCCATCGACATACCTATTTTGCATGACGAGACTCAACTGGTCGGCGAGGCCTTGGGGCTTATGCGCACCGCAGAGGTACTGGTCATCGACCCAAACACTTGGACCATCGCATACCGTGGTCCCATCAACGACCGCCAAGTTTACGAACGGCAAAAAAGCCAAGCAGCCGATCATTACGTGGCCGATGCCATAGCCAGCGTGTTGGCCGGCGAGCAAGTTTCTGTGCCCAAGCGCGACACCCTAGGCTGTTTGATCAATATCGCCCAGAGCAATGCAGATCACAGCCAGATCAGCTATGCCGACACTATTGCGCCGATTCTGTCAGAAAAATGTGTGGTCTGTCATACCGAGGGCGGTCTCGGCCCATGGGCTATGTCCAGCTATGCCATGGTGCGCGGCTTTGCTCCCATGATGCGTGAAGTCATTCGCACCAAGCGCATGCCGCCTTGGCACGCAGACCCACACATTGGCAAGTGGCGCAACGACAAATCACTGAGCATCGAGCAGACCCAAGCACTCGTGCATTGGATCGAGGCCGGCGCGCCGCGCGGCAGCGGCGCAGACCCGCTAGAGAATGTGGCGGTGACTCAGGTTGAGTGGCCGCTTGGGGAGCCAGATCTGATTGTCGACATTCCCGCCTATACAATCCCGGCCAGCGGCGCTGTGGAGTACAAATTCCCCCGCGTAGCCAATCCACTGCAGCAAGGCGCTTGGGTAAAAGCGGCAACAGTAATCCCAGGCAACCGCGAGGTAGTGCACCATATTTTGGCTGGCTCCGTCGACGCCGATTCGGGCCAAGCCGAGCGCGACTCTGGGGTTTTTGATAACTACTTGATTGGCTATGCGCCGGGTAGCGAGTCGAATCTGTTTCCTGACGATACCGGCGTTTATATTGCCCCGGGCGGCGAATTCGCATTTCAATTGCATTACACGCCTATTGGCCGAGAGATTGTTGATGCATCGCGTATTGGCCTGTATTTCCACGATTCCTCGCCAAGCAACTTTTATCGCCAAAGTGTTGTAATCGACCCAACCATTGAGATTCCACCCAACTCCCCAAGGCATGCGGAAAGGGCCTATTTCACCTTCGACCAACCCGCCCTGCTGCACGACCTAATACCCCACGCCCATTACCGTGGAGTGGCCTCTCAATTCGAGCTGCAGGATGCAGCCGGCCGGAGCACAGTGCTGCTGTCGGTACCCAACTACGACTTTAACTGGCAGCGCACTTATACCTTCGACGAACCGGTGGCCATTGCGCCGGGCAGCAAGCTCATTCACACCACTTGGTACGACAACTCCGCCGCCAATCCCGGCAACCCGAACCCAGAACGAGCAGTGCCTTGGGGCCTGCAGAGCTGGGACGAAATGTTGTATGGGGCATTCAGCTATACGCTGATTGGCGAAACATCCGACGCGCCGATTTTGGATAAAACACTGGTGCAAACCACGCGCATGGTGGGCTTCATGGACGAAAACATGGACGGCAAACTGAGTTGGCAAGAGCTACCAAGAACCATCAAACGACGCTTGGTGCAGGGTTTTCGCATGGTCGACAGTAACGCCGATGGCGGACTCGATATCCAAGAGCTTTACCGCCTAAGCCAGCGGGCCAAAGACAGCGACGCTGGCGGCGGCTAACATTGCCCAGTATTGCTGCACGTCACTAAGACAAAAAAGATAAGTCGCGTTTTCACCCGTTACTGACATCTGCCATGTCAGCCTTTACCTAAGCAAAAGAGACTGGGGCCTCCTATGACACGCGATTACGACATTATTGTTTGGGGAGCCAGTGGATTCACCGGCAAGTTGGTGACCGCATATCTTGCGACCGAACAAGCGGCGAGCAACCTCAAATGGGCTGTGGCAGGTCGCAACGTTGAAAAAGTGCGGCAAACACTAGGCGAATACGACATACCCATTATTCATGCCGACAGCGAAGACCAAGCGTCGATCGAAGCCTTGGTGCAACAAACACGAGTCATTCTTACCACCGTTGGCCCTTATGCCCGCTACGGGTCCGGCCTTGTTGCCGCCTGCGCAGCTCACGGCACCCACTATTGCGACCTCACCGGTGAAGTACATTGGATGCGCGAGATGATCTCGGCACACCAAGCCAGCGCCGTAGCCAGCGGCGCGAGGCTAGTTCACACCTGTGGGTTTGACAGCATTCCTTCCGACATGGGCGTGTATTTTCTGCAGCAGCAGATGCTGGCCAAGCATGGCGTGCCTGCCCAGCAGATTAAATTTCGCCTACGCGGCACCAGCGGCGGAGTAAGCGGTGGCNCCATAGACAGCATGATGGCCATGGTAGAANAAGCCCGCGANGACAAAACCATACTCAAGCAGTTGGCAGACCCCTATGTGCTCAACGACAGNAGTCGCGGCACTGACGGACCAGAGCGCATGAGCGCCTTTTTTGATGATGACTTCGACGCTTGGGTTGGGCCATTCGTCATGGCCGGAGTCAACACCAAGGTTGTGCGCCGCAGCAACGAACTGTTAGCCCACCAATACGGCACTGACTTTCAGTACAGCGAGGGCACCCTAACGCGGCGAGGCGCTGGCGGTTTTCTCGGCGCAACAGGCCTTGGCGTCGGTTCGGGAGCAGTTGCCGCGCTAGTGAGCCTCGGCCCAACCCGCTCACTGTTGCAGAAAGTGCTGCCGAAACCCGGTGAAGGCCCCAGCGAAGATGCCATCAACAATGGCTACTTTCATATCGAAATGCTGGGCAAACATCCCGGCGATCCAAGCAAAAATATGCGCGTCGAAGTGAAAGGCGACAAAGACCCCGGCTACGGTTCAACGGCGAAGATGATCGCCGAGTCGGCGCTGGCGTTAGCCCAAGACGAGCTTACGATTGGCGGTGGCTTTTGGACACCGGCTTCGGCCCTTGGCGACGCGCTGTTGCGCCGTTTACCGCAAAGCGCCGGAGTCACCTTTGACGTACTGGAGGGTTAGCCGTATCAGGTAGCGGTAGCGTGCTACCAACCTAACTGGCGTCGCACCTCGCTTAAGGCCTCGATGGTGGCCAAGGCTTGGCTCTGATCTGACGACATGTTGCGCACGATGATGTCCGTAAAGCCTGCCTCGGCAAAATCGGCAAACTGCTCGGCCACCGCACCTGCCTCACCGCAAACTAAGGCCTCTTCGGGAAAGCCCCGATACCCCTTGGCAACTGCCGTGGATCTAAAGTCTGCCGCGGCCTTGGCGCTGCCGGCAATGAATATGTCGCGGCGTAGGGCTACCGCACTGGGCTGACGATCATGCTCTGCGCAGGCCTGCCGGTATTGGTTTAACTGCTCCTTAGCCTGCAGCGGCGATGTTGCCGGGGTACCAAGCCAGCCCTCGGCCAAACGCGCTGAACGATTGATCGCCGCCGGTGCAGATGCGCCGACCCAGACGTCAATTGACTGCGCGGGCAGCGGACCGATGTGGGCGTTTTCAATGGACCAAAAGCGCTCGTGGCTGACGGTTTCGCCAGCCCAAAGACGCCGCATAATGGCCAACGAATCCTCGAACATCGCCACGCGCTGGCGCATGTCTACGCCCATGCCTGCGCTTTGATGCGACAGACCGCCAAGACCACACTGCAAAATGAGGCGTCCCGGGGCAATGGCCGCCAGAGTCGAAATTTGCTCCGCCAGCAGTACCGGATGCCACAAGGGCAGCAGATACAGAGCGCCTGCAGGTTTGTTATGCCAGTGCGCCAGCAGCCGACCCAGTATGGGAGAGTTTTGCAGGTAGGCGTGATCGGTGATGTGGTGGTCGCCTACGAATAGGCTGTCTAAATCTGCCTGCCGCGCAGCCTCCGCGCGCTCAACCATATAGCGCACAGCGAGTGCTGGGTCGCTTAACCGGTAAGCCGATTGAATTGAAATACCAATGCGCATGGCGCTTCCTTTGCTGATGCCCTTGAGCCGTCTTATCTCGCCTCGTTTCTCGCCATGCTTCTGGTCATGCTTCTCGTCATGTTTCTCACCTTGTTACTCGCTTGCTAATTGGCGGTTTCACATCTTTCAACCGGCAGCCTAAAGCAGGTCTCGTCGCGGTGTGTGCATTGCCAAACTAAAGTTTGCACCCTGTTGCTGACGATGATCTAACAATTCTCCTGCGGCAAACAGCAAATCAAAAACCAACGGTGGCGCCGCCGTGTCGCCGCTTAGTAGGCCATGACTTAGCACCTGCGGTAACCAGATGGCGTCGTCGGCCCACATGCGCTGATACGGTATGGCATCAATCGGGCACCAAAATGGCTTAGCTTCCGCGGTCTCCGTAGGCACACCCGAAAATTCTTGAGCCACAAAAACATAGCCCAACCACTGCGGCCCATTGCGTTCAACAAAGCGTAACTCTGCAACGCAACCTAGCGGCAAGGCATCGATACCTGTCTCTTCGCGCATCTCTCGTTGGGCGCATTGGCCCAGCGTCTCGCCAAGCTCCCACTTACCTCCGGGGGCATTTACCTTACCCTGACCGTGTCCGGTCTTTTTTTCGATCAGCAGTAGTCGCTGGCTTGCGGCCAAAAACAGTAGTGTGCCGATGAGCTGGGGCTGCCACGCCGATTGCCACTGGGTTTCGAGTACAGGCCGCACGCTAGTCTTTGCTGTAGCGTTCCTGCAGCGCCGCATACAGAGCATCCGGTAGGTCAGCGGCTGGCACGGCAAACGTATCGAGCAGTTCAATCAGGTGTTCATTATCCTCCCGCCCCTGCCATAGCTTGCGGTACTCGCCGGTTTTGTAGCCGTTATTCTGGCGAAACCGATTCAGTACATTTTTACCAATGTAGAGGGCAAACAGCTCGTCATAGCTCATGGGTAGTGCTGCCATAGCGGCCACAAAGGGCTGCAGTTCAAAGGACCGACTGGCCAGACAAGAGGCGGCAAGCTGCTCAATGGCCAAACGAAAGGCTTCTGCCTGAGCTTGCGTGTTTTCTGCCGCCGCGGGTTTTATGGACGCAAGCGTGTCGGCCACATGATCCTGCACTGAGCCCTTGCGCAAGATCTCGCTGAGGGCAAAGTGCCATATATCCACCAGTTCGAGTTTTACTTGGTCTAAATCACCGTCCTGCTTTTTCCACCACTTCCAGCCAAAGTGATCGAGCATTTCAGCGCACTCTACCCACATGGCACGATAGTACTCATAACCCTGAGTGCGCCAATGGGGGTGAACTAACGTGTTATGCGAGTCTTGCATAGCCGCCATGGCTTGCAGCATGGCGTAACGCTCAACGCTGGGGTTGCTTGGGCTATCGGTGGTGGTCATGTCGCATCACTTAATTGCAGTAACTTCGAGCCTTAAAGCCTACCTAAACTGGGCCAGATCCGCTCTATGCAATATGTTGCTCGGTGGTGACTGTGCCGTTAGCCTAGGTTCCACTAGTTTTTATCTGCAAACCGAATTTATCTTGGAATTTTATCCACAAGCTTAGGAGCAATAATGGATTTGTCATTTGACCCGGAGTACGAAACGTTCCGTAGCGAGGTTGTGAGCTTTCTCGCTAGCAACGCCGATAAAGCCCCGAAGGGCAACGATTTGCGCGGGGATGCCGCTAAAGGCTGGCAAAAGCTGCTCATTGAGAACGGCTATACTTGCCGCACCATCCCGAAGGAATTTGGTGGCTACGGTGCAGAACCCGACATCATCAAGTCGCGCATCATTGCCGAGGAATTTTCGAAAGCACGGGTTAATGCCGGGCTTGGTGGTCAGGGCATTTCCATGTTGGTGCCCACTCTGCTGGAAATGGGCACCCAGGAACAAAAAGAACAGTTCATCCAGCCAACCATTATGGGCGAAATGCTTTGGTGTCAGGGTTACTCAGAACCCGGTGCGGGCAGTGACCTGGCCGCCCTTTCTACGGCCGCAGTATTGGACGGCGATGAGTGGGTCATTAATGGCCAAAAAATCTGGACCAGTACGGCACAAATCGCGGACTGGATTTTCTGCTTGGTGCGCAGCGAACCCGATGCCCCCAAGCATAAGGGCATCTCCTTTTTACTGTTCGACATGAAAACTCCGGGCATTGAAGTGCGCCCGCTGGTGGATATGACCGGCCATGCGAATTTCAATGAAACCTTTTTTACCGACGTGCGCGTACCCAAGCATCAAATCGTTGGTGAACGCGGCCAAGGTTGGCAGGTGGCGAACGCCATTCTCGGCCATGAGCGAGAAACCCTCGCCCCAGCCAATACCGCCCAAACTCGGGTCAACGCATTAGTGGATTTGATGAAAAACGAAACCGCCGATGGTGCCCGCTTGGTCGATAATCCGGTTTACCGCGATCGCCTAATGAAGCTTCAGGGCAAGGTAATGGCCATGCGTTTTAACGAACTACGAGTGCTGTCGGCGCGACTTAACCCCGGGCAAGATCCGGGCTTGGCGCGCATGATCAGCAAGCTGGAAGGTACCGAGCTGCGCCACGACATTGAAGGCTTGGCCATCGACGTTATGGGCGAGATCGGGCTGGCCTACGAGGATAACCCGCACCTGCGCGGGTCCGGCAGTTGGCAGCGCGAATACATGTATTACTTGGGCCTCATCATCGGCGGCGGCACCTCGCAGATTCAGAAGAACATTATCAGCGAACGTGGCCTCGGCATGCCACGGGAACCTAAATTCGAGAAGGCGAGCTAATCATGCAATTTGGACTATCAGAAGAGCAGATAATGCTGCGCGACAACATCAACCGCTTCTTGGATGACAATTCATCACTAGATCGCGTTCGCGCCTTCGCAGATGGCGGCGACGATGCAGATATTTGGGCAGGTCTAGCAGAGCTAGGGGTACCAGCACTGCTGGTACCTGAAGAACAAGGCGGCATTGGGCTCACCCCACTGGACGCCGCCATTGTTGCCGAATGTTTGGGCGCGCATATTGCCCCAACACCCTTTCTTGGCACTGCGGTTATGGCCCCGACCGCCTTGGCAGCCAGTGACGGCGACCACGATACGTTGCTCGCGGAGATTGCCGCAGGCACACATCGAGTGGGCGTAGCCTTCGGCGAAGCGGTAAAACGCCGCAACGATGCCCATGTGGAAGTTCGCGGTGAGCATATGTTCGGCAAATCACTGTTTGCATTCGATGCTAACGCTGACTCCTATTTGGTAGCGGATCAGAACAAGCACCTGTATCTGATTGCCGCCAGCGACCCGGGGTTGCAGCGCACCCACCTGACTACCGTAGACAAGACACGCCGCACGGTTGAGCTGACCTATGACAGCGTTGCAGCCCAGTGCATTAGCCGAGACGTTAAAGTCTTCGAAGCGGTATTGGATATTGGCCGGGTGGCCATCGCGGCAGATACGCTTGGCGCAGCCCAGAACATGCTCGACCAAGCGGTTGAGTACGCCAAGCAGCGTGAGCAGTTCAACCGGCCTATCGGCAGCTTTCAGGCGGTAAAACATATGTGCGCAGAAATGGCCGCCCAGTTGGAACCCTGTCGATCCATGGTTTGGTTTGCCGGTCATGCACTGGCTGAACTGCCTGAGGAAGCTCGGGTAACGGCATGCCATACCAAGGCACACCTTGCCGAAGTGGCGCAATTTATCGCCAAAACCTCCACCGAAGTGCATGGCGGCATGGGCTTCACCGACTTGGTAGGCCTGCACTATTGGTTTAAACGCTGCGGAGCCAATCGGCAATGGCTTGGCGCGCCAGAATTTATTCGTCAGGAAGCGGCAGTACTGCAAGGACTGGTCAAGGATTAATAGCGCGTTGCGGAACCCGCTCGGCTAACCGTTTGACTGAACGCAAGCAACCATCGGCTGTTGCTGCCGTTATGGCAGTAACAGCGGGCGCGCTGATTTTGGGTGCGACCACTGCCGCGTTGCGCGAAATTGATATCGGCAGTACTGCGGCGGGCTTTTGGCGTGTGGCACTAGCGCTACCAGTGCTGGCGCTTATGATCTTTATATCTGCCCAACGCAACGGTAGCCGCATTCAGCATCCAAATCGACACCAAGCCAAGCTACTGCTACTCGCCGGCGCCTGTTTCGCTGGCGATTTACTGTTCTGGCACTTGTCTCTGATCCATACCTCGCTTGGCAACGCGACATTTCTGGCAACGCTTTCCAGCCTTTGGGTGCCGCTCACCGCCTTCCTGTTTTTGCGCCAGCATCTGTCGCGCAGCTTTGTTGCTGGCACAGCTGCGGCGCTGCTCGGCTCCGGTATTTTGGTTAGCGCGAATGTTGGCTCTGGCGACTGGCTCGGTGACCTATACGGCTTGCTGACGGGGTTTTTCTTTACCGGCTACATCCTTAGCGTAGACCGCTGTCGCGACACCCTGTCGACAACGGATACCCTGTTCTATTCCTCCGCAGCTTGCGCAGCATTATTGCTACCGCTGGCGGTTGTAGCTCAGCAAGTGGCTGGCGAGGCGGTACTGCCAACCTCACTCGCAGGTTGGCTTAGCGTTATCGCGCTTGGTCTGTTTGCTCACCTCATTGGGCAAGGCCTGGTGGCCTTCGGTGTGGGCAGCCTCAGTGCTAGTTTGGCCGCGGTCATTCTGTGCCTTGAGGGTGTCGGAGCCATGGCGGTTGGCGCACTGTTTTACGCAGAAGCGCGCGGCGTCTTGGACCTTGTAGCAGTGCTTTGCATGATCGGAGGTGTCGCCTTGGCTCAGCGCAGTGCCGCTGTCTAGGGCCAAGTCATAGCTCAGTCGTAGCTCCGTCATAGCTAAAATATGACTAAGTCATGGCTTCGCCACGGCGCTCGCTAACAGCCGTGCTAAAATGATCGCTCATATTTAAGACAACACCACATGCCCCCCGTTAGCACTGCTTTACCCGCTACTGCCCCGCCTCGCGAACACTACGATGTCTTCATTATCGGTGGCGGCATTAACGGTGCAGGTGTGGCACGGGACGCCGCCGGGCGCGGCTATCGAGTCGCACTATGTGATTCTGGGGATTTTGGCTCCGGCACTTCTTCTGCTTCGACAAAGCTCATTCATGGTGGCCTGCGCTATTTGGAGCTCTACAAGTTTCGCTTGGTTCGCGAAGCGCTACGCGAACGCGAGCGACTTTGGCATTTAGCCCCGCATATCATTTGGCCCATGCGCTTCGTCCTACCCCACCACCGAGGTCTGCGACCCCAGTGGCTGCTGAGATTGGGCCTATTTATCTACGATCACTTGGGTGGCCGCAAACTATTACCGCCAGCGAGCCGCATCGAACTGGGCAAAGACGCGGCAGGGAATGTTCTGCAGTCTGCATTTGTTACTGCCTTTGAGTACTCAGACTGCTGGGTCGAAGATTCGCGTTTGGTCATTTTGAATCTTCGTGACGCGTGGATGAATGGCGCCAGCATCATGCCGCGCAGTAAGTTAGTGAACGCAGAATTTACCCAAGACAAGTGGCAGCTCAGCATTGAGGAGTCTAACGGCCAGCTGCGCTACGCCAGCGCAGATCAACTGGTTAACGCTGCGGGACCTTGGGTGGATCAAGTACTGCGCCAAGCCTTGGGTCGCAACGACAGCGACAACATCCGCTTGGTTGGCGGCAGCCATATCGTTATTAAGCGCAAGCTACCGGACCCCCGAGCCTATTTGTTCCAAACCGACGATGGGCGTGTGATCTTCACCATCCCCTACGAAACCGACTATTTGCTAATTGGTACTACTGACAATGACGACGTGAGCCTGCATCAGCCAGCAGAAATTACTCAGGCCGAGATTCAGTATCTTTGTGATGTTGCATCTCAGTATCTGCGCGAGACGGTAACACCCCAAGACGTGGTCTGGCATTTTTCCGGTGTGCGGCCGCTCTTTGATGATGGCGCCAGTGCCGCCACGGAAGCCACCCGCGACTACGTTATTGTGCAGGATCAGGAAACCCACGGCAGGCTGATCAATATCTTCGGCGGGAAAATCACCACCTACCGAAAATTAGCGGAAGAGGTGCTGGCGTTAATCGACAAAACGGCCAAGCGCAAAACTCGAAAATGGACCGCCACTGCTGCACTGCCCGGCGGCGACTTTCCTGCCAACGATTTTGACAGCCTTATTGAACGAGCTGCCCAGGATTTCCCCTTTGTTGAGAAAGCGTTAACAGGACGATTGGCCCGTCTGTACGGCACCAGACTTTGGCTACTGCTCGCTGACTGCAACTGTGCTGCGGACTTGGGCCAACACTTTGGTGCCGGGCTGTATCAGGTAGAGGTGGACTATCTGGTAGCGGAAGAATGGGCGCAGCAGGCCGAAGACATCGTCTTTCGGCGAACCAAGCTAGGCTTGCGCATGCAGCCTGAACAGATAGACGTACTGGCAGACTATCTGCGTACCGCCCAAGTTAAACAGGCGACTACGCAGAGCTAGCAACACGCCGATAGTTCAATGCGTTGCCGGTCTTGCCGCATACCTCAATGGCCTGCATATGCCGCAGGCAATAGGCCAACTGCTGCGCCAGCGCCTTGGGCTGCCCCATACTTAAAGCCAAATCATTAGTAGTAAATTCTTCCGGCAGTTCCTGCTCTGCGAAAGCCCACAACTCATCAGCGCAGTGCAGCCGATACCGCTCCACAATACTCAGCAAATGCCTGCCCTTGCGCCGCCAGCCGCCGCGCCCGCGCCGTGCCTTGGGGTCATAGGTTTGCACCTCTTCCTCCTCTGTGAGCACCACTTCTACGGCAAAATTCGGATGACTGAGCAGGCTCGGGAGATACACCAATTCGCGTAAAATATGCACAAGCGCGCCATGCTTGGGCGAACGCCGACGGGTGAACTCGCCGGTATCAACGTCCTGAATACGCAACAAGTACTTGGCCTTGGCAATGGGATGAATCAGCACTACCGGACCGAGATCTGCCAAGCTTTGCATCTTGCGACCCAAGCCGCTAAAGCTTGAAGTTTGCACTTCGTAGATCACACCATCGCGCACCACATCGGCAACGAAGCCACCAAAAGGCACTTCTGCGCGACCATTGTCGCCGAGGTAGTCTTGCTTCAGCGCGGCGTGCAGCGCGCCTTCGTTGAGTATGCCAATATCTGCCATACCCCAGAGTAACCGCTGCCCCAACTTGGGCGCTAGGGTTGCGCCAGAAATGAGGCTTACTGTGCAAGAACATTACCTATGGCTGATAACTGTAGACACGCCCACGGGCCAACAGCAGGGGTCACTCGAACTGCACCTGAGCAACGACGGCTGCCAAGGCCGCCTGTTCAATGACAGCGGTGAGTTGGCGATCGAAAATGCCAGCGTGGATGACGACGGCCTGAGCTGGGAGGTGCGGCTTGCTCAGCCTATTGCCATGACCATCGCCTGCCATGCCCGCGTGAATGGCGACACAATGAAGGGCGTGGCAACGGTTGCAGCTTTTGGCGACATCAATTTTACTGGCACTCTGGTAACCAAGGGTCACGCAGACCTGTGAACAGCGAATAAGGGAGAGAAATGAGCTGGGAAGAAGAGCTTAAGGAAATGGCCCACCGGTCGGGTTTGGCCGAAGCCATGGGCGGCGAAGAAAAAGTCGCCCGTCAGCATGAATTCAACAAACTGACCATTCGTGAGCGCATCGGCCATATCGCCGACGGCTACTCATTTCACGAGTTGGGCAAGCTGGCCGGCGTCGGCGAATACGATGACGACGGCAACCTAACCCACTTTACTCCCTCGAATTTTGTCTTCGGTACTGCCGAGATTGACCAGCGACCGGTTATTTTATCCGGTGATGACTTTACTGTGCGCGGCGGTTCAGCCGACGCCTCTATCGCAGGCAAACGAGTACAGGCCGAAGGCTTGGCCGCTGAGCTACGACTGCCGCATATTCGCTTAGTCGATGGCATGGGCGGCGGCGGCTCGGTAAAAACCATCGAAACCGCAGGGCGCACCTACATTCCAGAGCTGCGCGGCTGGGAAACCATTGTCTCGCACCTAAGCATCGCGCCATCGGTATCGCTGGCGCTAGGTTCGGTAGCGGGCATCGGCGCCGCCAGAGTAGCTACCTCCCACTACTCGGTAATTGTCAAAAACAGCGCCCAAATGATGATTGCCGGTCCCGCTCTTGTGGACTGGGCGAGCTTGGGGGATGTCAGCAAGGAAGAGCTTGGCTCCTATAAGATCCACACCAGAAACGGTGCCATAGACGACGAGGCCGATAGCGAACAAGGAGCCTTTGAAATGGCACGCCGGTTTTTATCCTACCTGCCCAGTAGCGCGGACGAACTGCCGCCGCTGAGCGAGTGCGCCGATGACCCAGAGCGCGAGGACGAGGCGCTGCTGTCCATCGTGCCCCGGGACCCTCGGCAGGTGTACAAAATGCATACCGTGCTGGAGAGTGTTTGCGACGCGGATTCGTTCTTTGAAATCGGCAAAAAATGGGGGCGTTCCATCATTACTGGTTTGGCCCGCCTCGACGGTATCCCCGTGGCCATTTTCGCCGAGAACCCCAGAGTTTATGGCGGCGCTTGGACCGCAGATGCAGCAAATAAGTTGATCCGCCTAATGGATTTAGCCTCCACCTTTCACCTTCCGGTTATTCATTTAGAAGACTGTCCGGGGTTCTTGATTGGTAAACAATCTG
>PCCE01000003.1 GCA_002731575.1 Gammaproteobacteria bacterium
CTCTTCGGAGAACATTTTTGCGAAGTCGACTACCGGGCCCTTGCGTTCCATGTCGTCCAGCAGTGTGTCGATATGATCGGCGACGCGATCACGAATTTTTGCGACATAGGCCGGAAAAAAGAAATCGCTCTGCTGCATGCGCATTTCCCGATGCAGCGGCTCGTCCATGTTGATCAAGGAATTCAATGCCGCAGGCATGAGCTTGTCGGGACGCCACTGATCGCGGTTTGGAACCGCCATATTGATGCCGCCGCGCTGGGAGGAAAAAACGTCGTGGGCCAGTTCAGCCTGCTTAATGTCCTCGTAGCGGGTTAGGGACCAAATGCCAGACAGATTTTTTTCGCCCGGCGACCACATAACAGGCGCTTGCTCGCGCATGTTCTTGTAGAAATCGAACGGATGCCCCTTGGTCCATGCGGCTGGATCACCGAAGTTGAAGCCGGTCAGTGTTGGGTACACGGCTTGGTGCGTCGGCATATGCTGGCCGGAGTCGATTAAAATTTCGTCGCTGATGAGTTTCAATGCCATCCCCTTACAGAATAAATTGAGCATGCTTTTTGGCGCGAGGCTGATGTTAGCAGATAGAGGTTAGTAAGCTTGCACGCAGAAACGAAGGGTAAATACACCTATGAGTGAGACACAGGAAACGCTAAACCTTTACGAAGGGTTCAAGCTGATGCGCGATCATGCCCCAGTCACGCAATTGGAGGCCGACGGCCCCTGGCAGGTGGCCAGACATGCCGATGTGCATGCCATCCTGCGAGACCATGCGACCTTTTCGTCCGCGGTGTCCGTGCGGCCACCGGAAGAACGCGGTGCACCGTCAATGTTGTTCAGTGATCCGCCAATTCACAACCGTCTGCGCAAGCTGGTCAGCGTGGCTTTCAAGCCCAGTCAAATACAGCGCCAAGAGCAGCAGATTCGTGCCCGCTGTAAAGAATTTCTTGACGCCATACCCCTGCATACCGAAGTGGACTTGGTGCAAGCCCTAGCTGCACCGCTGCCAGTAATGGTTATTGCAGAAATGCTCGGTGTTGAAGACGGCGATATGGCTGCATTTAAGGCATGGTCGGACGAGATATTCAGCAACATTGGCGAAATTTTGTTCGGTACCCCAAGCGCTGCTTCGGAACAGGCGGCGGCGGAGATGAACGCATACTTTTTACAGCAGATTAACGACATTCGCGCCAACCCTAAGGACCACCTGCTGGGCCAATCGGTGGCAACGGAAACCGAAGACGGAATGCTCGATGACGAAGAACTCCTGAGTTTTTGTCGTTTGCTGCCCATCGCAGGTAACGAAACCACCACGGGGCTGATTACCGCCTCGGCACGAATCTTCCAGGAACAGCCGCAGACCTTTGCGCAGCTCAAACAGCAGCCCGAATTGAGTGCCAGCTTTGTTGAGGAGGCACTGCGTTTTTACTCACCGTTTTCAGCCACCGTGCGGCGCACGACCCACGCGGTAGAGATTGCGGGCCAGAGCATTGCTGCAGGCGAACTTGTGGTGCCGCTGCTCGCCTCTGCGAATCGTGATGAACGCGTCTTTGATGAGCCGGACAAGTTCAAACTCGACCGCTCGCCGAATCCGCACTTGGGGCTAGGCTTTGGTATTCACGTTTGCCTAGGCGCACATTTGGCGCGACTCGAAGGCAAGATCGTCGCCGAGCAAATGGCCGAGCGCTACAGTAGCGTTACCTTGGCAAACCCACAGACCGCCACCGTGGGTGAGCTGGGCGGGCCGAAAGTGCTGCCGGTAGTGGTTGCCTAAGCTGTTTAGTAAACGAAGGGCTCTATTTTGTTGGCGCGCAGTGTATAAGAGGCTGTGGCTAAGTCTTCGACTACCTTCGTTGTAGAGAGCGTGCCTTCGATCCAAAACGGGTCCCACAGACTTTCGAGTTTGTAGCCGGGTTCGAATTCCGCGTAGATAGTTTGGTTGGGCGGCGGTGCAGGCTCGTGTATACAGGCGCCGAAGTAGGGCACGATAAGAAAGCGCGTCACAATTTGTCGGTTTTCAAAATCCACAGGCACGATGAAACCGGGAATGCGGATCTCTTTATTGTTCATTTCAAAGCGTACACGCTCGCCTAACGACAACTCGCCTTCGAGCATTAGGGTGTCATCAAATGGCGGTACCAAATCGCGCCAACTGATGGCTTCCGCAGCGCTGGCCACAGCGGCAGATAGCGTGAAACTCAGGGCTACGATCCAAGTCGACACGTTGCGGTAAATTCGTTTCATCTTTTGAGTCCGTTTAGGTTACGTTGTAACATTAAGCCTCGCTAAATTCGGATCAGCGCAGTGACCCAATCTCAGACTGACAATTCCGCCATACTGCTAGAAAACGTGACATACCGCTTCAGCGCTGATGCTCCAGTGGTTCTCAGCGTACCTGCTTGGGAAGTACAGCGCCGCGAAAAAATTTTTCTACAGGGCGAATCCGGCAGCGGTAAGTCTACACTGTTAGCACTGCTAGCAGGCCTGCAAACACCCGGCACCGGAGAAGTGACAGTGCTCGGCACGGCTTTGTCAGCTCTTAGCGCTCGCAAGCGTGATCGTTTCCGTGCGCAAAATTTAGGCGTGGTATTCCAACAATTCAACCTGATTCCCTATCTTTCGGTGCTTGATAATGTGCTCCTTGCGGCAAGGTTCGGCGAGACAGACGCGGCGGCGTCAAAACAACGGGCTGCTGACCTGCTGCAGCGCGTGAACCTGTCGTCTGACTTGCATCAACGTAAGGCCGCCCAGCTGAGTATTGGTCAGCAGCAGCGAGTTGCCATTGTGCGCGCGCTGATCAATTCGCCATCGCTGCTGTTGGTGGATGAGCCTACCTCGGCGCTGGATCATGCCAACCGTGACGCCTTCCTTACCTTATTGTTCGATGTGCTCGCTGAGCGCGACTGCGCCATGGTTTTTGTCAGCCATGACCCTGCCATTGGCCAGTACTTTGATAGCAAGGTGCGGGTAAGTGATATTAATCGCGCGGAGGGAGAGGGCTAATGCAACATTTAACAGCCTTGCTCAGCGTTGCCTCCCAAAGTTTGCGCTATCGCTTAAGCGGCGTCGCTCTCACGGTTGCGTCTGTGGCCCTCAGTGTTTTTGTGCTGTTGGGCGTTGAGCATGTTCGCCAGGAGGCGCGCAGTAGTTTCGCCAGTACGATTTCTGGGGTAGACCTCATTGTTGGCGCACGAACCGGTGAAATTAATCTGTTGCTGCTGTCGGTTTTTCGCATTGGCAGTGCAACGGCTAACGTGTCGCGGGAGTCGGTGGAAGAAATCCGCGAGCAGGCCAATGTCGCTTGGACCGTCCCCATCTCGCTTGGTGACTCCCACAGGAACTTCCGCGTCCTTGGTACCACGCCAGAATTTTTTCAGCGCTACAAATACGGGTCGAAACAGTCGCTTGCACTAGCCGACGGCAAACCATTTCAAGCGTTGGCAGATGTAGTGCTGGGCGCCCGGGTGGCGGCGGATCTGTCGTATCAGGTTGGCGATTCCATCGTACTCAGTCATGGCATGGCCGATGTTAGCTTTACTCACCACGATAATTTGCCCTTCACCGTGAGCGGCATTTTGATCGCGACCGGTACGCCTATCGACAACGCCTTGTTTGTCGGCCTCGACTCCATAGAAGCCATGCATGCCGATGAGGCGGATCATGCAAGCCAGACACAAGGCGCCGCAGACGGTGCGCATGAGGATCATCATGAAGACGAGCATGGCCATGAGGACGAACATGGCCATGAGGACGAACATGGCCACGAAGACGAACATGGCCACGAAGACGAACATGGCCACGAAGACGAACATGGTCACGAAGACGAACATGGCCACGAAGACGAGCACGACCACGAGGACGAGCATGGTCATGAAGACGAGCACGATCACGAAGACGAGCACCACGACCATCCACCCATTGGCACGGTGACTGCGGTACTCGTTGGTCTTAATTCAGCTGTCTCTACCCTGCAGGTCAAACGCTGGATTGATGAGTACACTGGCGAAGCCTTGCTGGCCATATTACCCGGTGTCGCGCTGACTCAGCTGTGGGAGTTGCTGGGCAACGTCGAAGCAATTCTGCTGGGTATCTCAGTGCTGGTTTTCCTGTCCGCGCTGCTGGGCTTGAATGCCATGTTGCTGGCTTCCATGCGCGAACGGCGAGGGGAAATTCAGGTGCTGCGCAGCATTGGTGCGCCGTCGATATTCATTTTGGGTTTGTTGCTAATTGAGTCTCTACTCATCGTTACCATTGGCGTAGTGCTGGCAATTGTGGCGCTGCTCCTAGCCATTGCGGTTGCCAACGGTTTACTGGCCGAGGAACTGGGCCTGATGATTTCCTCGCAAATTTTCAACGAATCAAACGTGTTGGCGCTGGCACTGATTTACGCCACCACTTTGCTGGTTACTGTGGTGCCAGCGCTCCAGGCCTATGGTGTGTCGAAAGGTGTTGGCGGCAACGTGTCTGCTGATTGACTCTGAATTTTTTAAAATGTTATGTTGTAACATTAATATAGGCGGGCGGATCCAATCGAAAACTCATTAACAGAAGCCGTACTCGCGCGCGCGCAGCAGCGCTGCCTCGAGGTGAACAGCAAGTTAACGGTGAAGCGATCCCAGGTGCTTGAAGGTTTGGTGCAATCGCAAAAAGCTCTTTCAGCCTATGAGCTAGCCGATTTTTGCCGTGAGCAGCTTGGCTACGAATTGCTGCCAATGTCGGTTTACCGAATACTCGACTTTCTTGAGGACAAGGAGCTAGTACACCGGCTGAATACGCCAAATAAGTACATTGCCTGCTCGCATATCGTCTGTGAACACGGGCATCAGCCACCGCAATTCTTGATCTGCAAAACATGCTTCAAAGTAGAAGAAGTGAGCATTCCTGAAAAGGTAATCAAAACAGTCGCTCGGGCNACTGAAGACGCCGGTTTTCGGCTCGCCAACAAGCAGCTTGAGATCGAGTGCTACTGNCTGGACTGCGAGCAGTCTGAGGAGACCTTGGCATGAGGGTGNCCGCAGCTATGGACAGATCGGCCATAGGCCTCTCCGTGGTGTGTTTGGTGCATTGTTTTGCGCTACCGGTTGCTTTGACCATGTCGCCTGCCTTGGCGGCTTATTGGTTCGCCGATGAAAGCTTCCACACCATGCTAGTTTATGTCGTTCTACCCACCAGTATTGTCGCAATAGGCCTTGGCTGTAAGCGCCACCGGACGTTTGCGGTTATCGCATGGGGAGCCAGCGGGCTGCTAGCCCTGACCCTCGCCGTGGTGCTAGGCAGTGCCCTGCTTAGCGAGGCTGGCGAAAAGCTGCTGACAATGGTTGGCGCGGTATTAGTAGTCGTAGCCCATGTGCAAAACTTCCGGCTGTGTCGGCGCTGCGACTGCGAAACCTAAGCGCTCTGCCCAAGTTCGCCTCTGAGTGAAGTAACTCGCTCAGACAAGTCGATAAGCGTTAAGCCCTTTTAGGCAATCACCTGCTCTGCAATTTGGCTCATTCTTTCCACCGGGTCGCCATCACCCATCATGGGCATGACCACACGGCCAACCCCAATGGCCGCTAGCTCCTGAAGAAAGTCTTTGCCGCCCATACCCGGCCACATGCAGGTTATTTCTATTTCAGACAGATCTCGGCCAATGGCATCACACTCTTTGCGCAGGCTTTCAATATGTCCCTTAAGTTCGGTTGGGTCGCCGGTGGGAGCAAACCAGCCGTTACCTAGCTGGGCCGTGCGCTGAAAAATTTTGCCCGCAACGCCACCCATAACCACAGGAAACGGAGTTTGAATCGGCAGTGGATAGCTTTTAAAGCCCTGCCATGAAATGAAATCACTTTCGTGCTCAACCACATCGCCAGACCAGATCTTGCGCATACCGGAGACATAGTCGTCGAAGCGCGCTCCGCGTCGCTCGAAAGGAACGCCTAACGCTTCGAATTCTTCCCGCAGCCAGCCTATGCCCACACCCAACATAAACCGGCCGCCAGACATAAAGTCGAGGCTTGCTGCCTGCTTAGCCATATAAATTGGGTTCACTTGAGACAGAATGTTGACCCCAGTGGCCAAACGCAGCGTGGTTGTGGATGCAGCCACTGCCGCTAGCGCAATTAGCGGATCAACAAAGTTGGTTTCAGGGGCAGCGCCCATATTCCCAGATTTGTTGTAAGGGTACTTGGAGTCGTAGTTCACGGGCACAATGACATGCTCGAAAGTCCAAACCGATTCATAGCCCAATGACTCAGCCAGCTGAGCCATTTTTACCACCTGATCAGCGGACTGAACCCCAATGTTGATGGGTATGATGCCTATCTTCATTTCTCTCTCCCTCTTTCGTTTCCGGTGCCTTTATCTTTCTATAATTTGTCAGCAGTTTGTAGGCCCTTTGCAGCGGCGCTACTGAGTTGGATAGCGGTTGCCCACTTCGCTGCCCGCAAAGCCAGCAGTAATTTCTAAAATGGCGTGGCCATGATGCAGGCGGCCAAACTCATCCTTGGCCTGCACGGTAACGGTGTGGATCCCAGGAGGCAGGCTAGCGTCAAGATCGGCACTAAAGATATGGGTCGATAGGCTCGCTTGCACCCAAGTTTTGCGAGTTTCGCGGTGCCGTTCGAACTGCTCCAAGATGTAGGGATCTTTGCGCAGCGTACGCTGCATAGTCTGGTATTTACCGTCGCCGATACGGTAGCTCACCTCGGATTTCGGGCCACCATCGAATAGATTTACCAAAATCGACGCCGCGCTAACTTCGTCTTGTGACATGCGCCCATCTAACAGCTGACCGGCCTTGTAGTCTCGTATGCCCTCTGGCCGCAACTGATGATGGGCCACGTCGAAGACGATGCGCATTTGATAATCCGCAGGTTCACCTGCCGCCTTAAAGCGCAGGCTCAGGTCCTTGGAGTCCACCTCAAGAATATGGTAACCGCTGGGTGTGCCGTCGCGCTGATCGCTGGTTGGAATGCCGCGTTCGTCGAAGGGACCACTCCACCATGAGCCAGACACCGCCGCCAGCACATGGTGGTGGAAGGTGCCCGGGCCAGCGAAACCGTCGTCTTTATCAAAGTACATATGATCTGTGGTGTGGGTGTGGCCTGCCACCGAGTAGAGATTGGCTCGACCCGCCAGCAGTCGAAACAGATCCTCGCGGTTCTTGGTTGCATATATACCGTTCTCACTGCCCAAGGGGGCGTGGGTGGCAACAAAGACCAGTCGGTCTTTATCTACATGAGTCAGTTCCTTGGCCAGCCAACGCAGTTGTTCGCGGCTGATGCCGGTGTCGTAGCCGCCGTTACCACGAATATCGCCGGGGTCCGCCTCGCCGCTGCCCTTGTAGTCAATGTTGTCCAGCACGACAAACAGGGCGTCGGCGTATTCAAACGCGTAGTAGGGCGGGCCAAAGAATTTTTTGAAGGTTTCCAACGAGTACTGGTCATTCTTCGCTTGGAAGTTAATTTCGTGGTTGCCGGGTACGTTGTACCAAGGAATACCAATTTGCGCGATTAGGGCGTTATACCTTGGGAATAGCGACATATCGTCATACAAGATATCGCCCAGCGTCATGCCAAAGGCAGCCTTGCTGCCGATTAGCTCGGCGATAACATCATCGCGAATGAAGTCTATTTCTCGGTCTGTTTGGGGCTGGGTATCTGCCAGTAATATCGCCTCGAAGCGTGGATCTTCTGGCCGCTCGATAAGTGGGAAGTTAATTTGCTCTGGCAGCGGGCCAGTAGGTGCTATGCCGTCATAGCGTAGGCCTGCAGGGGAGCCATCTGGTTGGTGGATATAGTAGAACTGAGGCAGCATATGCTGGTTTACCGGGGTCGCGTAGCCGCTAGGCTTGGTAATAAAGACAATGGCTGGGTCTTTAACGCTGATCTCGTAACGACCTTGGGTGTCTGTTGTGACCACATTTAGGCCGTTACTTACGCGTACATCGGCGATGCCTTGTTCTGCGGGGTCGAGCACACCGTTTTGATTTTGATCGAGAAACACCCGTCCGGTAGCTGTGTCCGCGTACACAAACTGCGGCAGCAGCAGGGCTAGGGTGGCGAGACAAAATAAGCGCATAACGTCGACTCCTATCATTAGCGTAAAGCTAGCGTCATTCTATGACTCTTTCATGAAGTAGGAATAACTCTTTGCACAAACAGGCTGGGCTAGCGCTTAGGCGAGTGCCGTGTCGAAAAGACTTTCGTATTCCTCCGCAGAGCAAGGCCGTGGATTGGTAAAGTTGCATACATCCTTGGCCGCGTGGGCGGCAAGATCGCCGATCGCCGCTGCTGTCACGCCCATTTCAGACAGATTCGCCGGCAGGCCGATCTTGCCATTCAAGTCACGGATGAAGTCTGCGGGCTCAGCATCTGCAGCCAATCCCATCGCTGTATTAAGGCGCGTGTACTTATCGCCTACATGATCGCGATTGAAATCCAAAATGGTTGGCAAGATCACGGCGTTAAGTGTGCCGTGGTGTAAGCGCAGGCTCTGATCTGCACCACAGGCGTGGCTCATTGAATGCACCGCCCCAAGGCCCTTGCTAAACGCCATGGCGCCTTCGGCTGCGGCCATCATCATATGCCAGCGCGCATCGCTATTACTGCCATCTGCTACCGCTTTGATCAGGTGGCCTTCGCGGATACCGCGTTCAATACCGTCGCAGGCCACGGCCTCAGCGGGAGGATTGATCTCTGGCGACAGCAGCGCTTCGATACAGTGCGTCATGGCGTCCATACCCGTTGCCGCGGTCAAACGCGGCGGCAGGCCCAAGGTGAGGTCAGGGTCGCAAATCGCTATGCGCGGCACCAACTCACGGCTGGCAAGAATCAGCTTTTCGCCGTTATTCATAATAATGACCGCGCCACTGGACACTTCACTGCCGGTGCCCGATGTGGTGGGAATGGCGATTAAGGGCGCCACTTGGCCAATTTTGCCTGCGCCGCCGAGTCCAGCGGTGTAGTCGATTAGGTCGCCCTCGTGGGTAACCGCTAAGGCAACGGCCTTGGCTAAATCCATAGACGACCCGCCACCCAATGCCACGACGCCGTCACAGCCAGCTTCTTTGTATTGTTCAACGGCTTCTTCAACCGCCATTTGCGTGGGATTTTCTGGCGTGCCGTCAAAGATCGTCAGCGCAGCATCGTTGCCCAAGTGGGCAACCACATCGGTCACCATGCCCAGATTAACCAAGCCCTTGTCGGTGCACAGCAGCGGGCGACGAATACCCTGCATGGCCAGTACCTGACCAAGCTGGGCGCTAGCGCCATGATCGAAAATGGTGTGATTCATAAAAGTCAGTGTGGCCATACTAGCTCCCGTGTCGTTCGCAGTTGATGTTTACACCAGAATACGTTGTTGTTGCATTTTCTGCTCACAGAAATGCGCATAACATAGAAAGCCCATGGGCGGTCGAGGGCCTAAGTTAGGCCAAGACGTCATGCCTTAGCGAAACAGAGTGCCCCTCTGCAAGACAGAAGCAGGCCGCAGAGCAACCCAGAGCAATAAAGAGACCGCCCAGACCATGACCGCCGAGCGATCCCAGAGCATTCCGATCACTGTTCTCACCGGTTTTTTGGGGAGCGGCAAGACTACCGTGCTACGGCATCTCGGGCAGGGTGGGGTGCTGAACCGAACCTTAGTGTTGGTCAACGAATTCGGAGAGGTCGGTTTAGATCATGACCTGTTGTCGCCGATTGACGACGACACCTTGGTGGCCGTCGACAGTGGCTGCATTTGTTGCACCATCAGGGCTGACCTTGTGCAGGCGCTTACCGAGGCGCCTTGGCGCTATGCGCGCAATGGTCAGCGTTGGTTTGATCAAGTCATTATTGAAACCACCGGCATTGCTGATCCAGCGCCAATTTTGCAAACCATTATTGGCGATGAGCGAGTGGCTGAAAAATATGCGTTGGCTTCTGTGCTCACGGTAGTGGACGCGATGAATGCGCCACAAACCCTGGCCCAGCATCCAGAAGCGGTTAGACAAGTGGCGGTAGCAGACCGGATTTTGCTGACCAAAACGGACTTGCTCGACGCCAGTGACCGGTTTCAGCTTGCTTCATTACAGAGCACGCTAGGGCAACTGGCACCTACTGCGCCGATCAGTACGGTAGTGAGCGGGGCGGCGCAGGCAGACTGGTTTTTCGGCACAGGTCTTTACTCTTTGGAAGGCAAGAGCGCTGATGTTCAGCTTTGGCTGCAAGGCGAAGCAGAGGCAGCGCATCCACGGTCCAGCGATGGCTTGCACGCCCACGAACACGTACATGACAAAAACCGCCATGGGCGAATCGAAGCCAGTTGCCTGACATTTGACCAGCCCGTAGATGCATCGTTATTCGAATCTTGTTTGCAGATGCTGATGCAGTTTCGCGGTGCCGACCTGCTTAGGGTAAAAGGCATTATCAACGTGCAGAATATGGATCGACCCATGGTAATTCATGGCGTCCAACATGTTTTTAACCCGCCGGAACTACTGCCCGAGTGGCCGAGTGACGATCACCGTACTCGCTTGGTGGTTATCGCCCAAGACCTCGACCACCAAGAAATTTCGGCCTGCTTTGCTGCCCTTGGAATGCACCCCGCTGCCCAAAGTCTGAGTCCCGCCTCCCCTGTCGCTGACCAGTGAACCTAGCTTTTCGGGTTAGGATGTAATGCTGAACCAATCACCACGCCCCAGCGCCTTACCATCTGTGCTGGTTGGCATGATTGCTCCTCGCCCTTAGACTCCTAGGCCGCTCAGAAGGTAGGCAGGAATGACACAAATCATCGTTCCCGCACGCCCAGTGCCAATAGGAGAAGACTATGGAAATTATCCTCGACCCGGACCTAGAAGCCCTCGTACAGCAGGCAAAGCTGGCGAACTCGAATCCGCCGCACCTCGCTGATGTGCCGCTGGAAATGCTGCGGGCAGGCTATGTAATGCAGGCCCAAATGCAGGCACTCCAAGGACTCGAATGTGAGCAGGTATACGACACCACGATTATCCAGGATGGCTGCACGGTACCGGCGCGGGTTTATCGGGCACAGCAGGCACCTGCGCTGCAGTCTGGACTGATTTATATTCACGGCGGCGGTTTCACCATTGGCGGCTTAGACACCCATGACAGCCTGTGTCGTCAATTTGCCATCGAAGCGGGACTTACTGTTGTATCCCTAGATTATCGGCTTGCCCCAGAGCATAAGTTTCCGGCGGCAGTGGACGATTGCATTGCGGCTACACGCTGGATCTTGGCGAATGCGCAAAGTCTTGGCATGCAGGCCGATAAAATTGGTATTGCAGGAGATAGCGCAGGTGGAACCTTGTCTGCGACGGTTTGCAACGAACTCAACCGTAGTGGTGATACGATGCCAACGTGTCAGTTGCTGATTTACCCAGCGACTCGAACCGTTGATTTTGAGACTCCGTCCCGGCGTGAACTGGCCGAGGGTGTGACTCTCGATAAGCGTATGATCGACTTCTTTAACGAGATGTACTTTGGTGGTGTTGCGCTAGATACCGCTGATGCGCGGTTGTCTCCGGCGTTGAGCGATAGTTTGCAGGGTGTGCCGCCAGCCCATGTGATTACCGCTCAGTACGACCCGCTGCGCGATGAGGGTGAGGAATACAGCCAGCTGCTTGCCACAGCTGGGGTGGGTGCCTCCTACCATTGTTATCCGGGGTTGATGCACAACTTCGTTACCCAAACTGCAGCGGTGCCTGCGGCCAACAAGGCAGTGCAAGATTGCGTTGGTTTTTTAGTAGAGCAACTGAAGTAGGTACTGTGCTCCTAGGCTGTGTTAGTGAAAAACCCCTTAGGCGAGGCCTAAGGGGTTAGACGCTTTTGCAAACGCCGTTTAGCCTGGTTTAGAAGTCAGCGACCACAGAATTCACAATCTGCCGGGTTATAGAGCGGCTATCGCCAACAGTTTGATAAAACTCCACAACGTCGTCGTTAGGTTGCAGACTGCCACCGAGCATGTCCGCGGGATTCGGTGCGCCCACATAGGATACATGAGTGATTTCTGCATCAGCACCACCAACAACACGCCATACACCATAGGCACCTGTCACTGCGCCGCTAGCGGTTTGAGCCTTCATCAGCTTGCCGAACGCCTTCAGATAAGCCGCCTCATCAGTGACGCGCATTTGCCAAATGGTATACATCGCATCCTTTGACGAATCGCCCTCTGCAAGTAGCGAGCGCATCAGATATTGGCTGTGCGGTTTGGAGTTCGCGGCGGCGGAAGCCATCAGCTTTTGCCAAGCTTCGCACTGCTGGAAAGCACCATAGGTTTGCAGCATGGCGTTGGCGTCAGCGAAAGACATCAACAAACTGTGGCTGTTGGTTTCGGTGCCATTCCAGTTGTCTGCGGTAAGACGCATGGTTGCAGGCGCATTTTTGCGGCAATCGCTGGCCGCGAATTCCGTCATGGCGGCAACAGCGCTGGCTGGGTCTGTGGTCGAAAACGAAACAACAGTACTGATGGCTGTTGATTCTGCGGTCGCGTGATGGTCGGCAACAGCTGTGCCGGTAAAAAATAGCGTAGCTAAAACGAGTAATACGTTTTTCATAGATCCTCCTAATTTACGAAATACAGATACGGTTTTCTCATGCTGGAGCCAGGCTCAGCCTGAGACTCGACAAGCATGAAATTGTTTATCAAAAGTTGTCATTTAAAAAGGAGACTGAAATGCCAAGGGTTGACTCGTGGAAATCCTTCGGCAGTTGCGGAAATAAGACTGGTTGCTGCGCCGAAATTAACGCTATGACAACGATGGAGAGAGTAAAAAGGAATTTGCACGCAACAATTGCTGAGGAGAATTTGGGTGAATTCAGATATTACGATTTATGGTTCAGGTGGTAATCGCGCTGCGCGAGTCGTTTGGACAGTCAACGAACTCGGGCTGGATGTGACCTATCGGCACTATGACGGCATGATTGGTAGCGATGAACTGCGTCAGTTCCATCCTCAGGCCAAGGTGCCAGCAGCCCAAATACACGGCTTGGCGCTGTTCGAATCGGCGGCAATTTGTCAGCATCTGTGCGATATCACCCCGGGCAACACGCTGCTGGCGGCATCTGGCACCAACGCCCGTAGTCTGCATGCCCAATGGGTCTTATTTGCCCAGTCAGAGATCGAGGCGTATCTGTGGCACAACTTTCAGCTGGGACGCATGGACCCAGATAACGAACACTCGCAGAAGGTACGTGAAGCAAATTTGCAGTTGGCCGAAGCCGGCCTGCAAGTGCTAGAGCAGCATCTGAGCGCCCAGCCATTCCTGCTTGGTGACTCGTTTAGCCTTGCCGATATTATCGTTGGTTGGACTGTGAATTGGGGTCGTAAAGCGGGCCTGCTGGAAGCGCGCCCCGAACTGCATGAGTATTTATCTCGATTGTTTGCTCGCCCGCATACAGCATTGCAGTGGTAGGTGCATGGCGTTGATAGATCAGTCCTCCTGAGCCCGCCGTGCTAGCTCAGCAAACATGGGACCCTTGAGAATGGACGATGGGTAAGCCGATTGCTCTGCCGCAAAGGCATCGGAATTATCCAGCTCTAGGCTGCTTAGGTTGTGGAAACGCTCGCCGATAATCTGCGCAGCCGCAAAGGGGAAGTCATGGTCTACATAGGGCCGAGTATTGTCGGTAACCAGATAAAACTTGCCCGCGGCGATCAGATCAAATACCTGTTCAGCATGCCGCTCTGGCGTCATACCTAGGGGTATGTCCCTGGGCTGGGTTGCGGTGACTGCGGTGGCGGAAGGGTCATTTCTAAGACGCTTGTTGGTTTGGCTCGACTGCAGCAGGGAAGAACTGACAATGCACGGGCAAAGTACGTTGACATGAATTTGTGGTGACTTGGCCGCCAGCTCAAAGGAGAGGGATTCGCTTAACGCAACTACCGCATGCTTGCTGGCCTGGTACGCAGCTGCCCCACCGTCACCACGGACGAGGCCGCCAACGGATGCGGTACTGCAGAAAATCGACCGCTGACTTTGAGCTTGCAGCTTGGGCACAAGTGCCTGCATGGTTCTAACCACACCGAGGATGTTGACGTTCAACGTGGTCTGCCAATCGTCGATATCACTGCGCAGGATGGTGTTGTTAAAAATGACGCCAGCGTTAGCAAAAACCGCGCCGATACTTGTGTCAGGAAAATGCTGGTCGATGGTTAGCGCAGCGGCTTCCAAGTCAGTGCTCTGGGTAACATCACAGGCAAGCCCAAGGACGCAGCGGTCACCGACCAACGCCTGTAACTGCTGGCTTGCCTGCTCTATTGTAGCTTGATGCAGGTCGACGAGTACCACGTGCATGCCCAACTGCAGCGCAGCATGCTTGGCAATGC
>PCCE01000004.1 GCA_002731575.1 Gammaproteobacteria bacterium
ATTAGCAGCCACCCGTGACTGGCTGAAACAAAAGTCTCTGACCATTGCCGGTGGCACCAAGGAGGTACAAATGAACATTATTGCCAAACGCGTGCTTGGACTGCCCGACGCATGAGTGCGCCAACTAACACAGCCTATGACCAGACCCATAATTTCGCCTCGGTGAACGGTATTGCGCTGCATTATCTGCTGCAAGGCGACCCCGCAAACCCGACCTTGGTGCTGGTCAACATGGCCAGTCATAACCTCACTTGCTGGGAGGTTGTTCTAGAACCCTTGCTAAGCCATTTTCAGGTACTGCGCTTCGACCTGCGCGGCACCGGAAAATCTGGCTGGGGTGCAGAAGATGAGTTCAATTTTGCACAATACACTGACGACTTGGCCGCCTTATTGGCACATTTGCATATATCTGCGGCCTTCGTGGTAGGTGTCGCCTATGGCGCGCGCAGCGCGGCGCAATTTGCGCTGCGACATCCTTATAAGGTTAGCGGACTAGGTTTGTTTGATGTGGCGCTGACGCCGCCCGTTAACCAAGGCGATCAAGGTGCCTTGGGGGCCGAGGCCATGCAGATGCTCAAGGCAGCCGGCTTCGAACCGCCAGAGCGGCAAAAATACTGGCGCTTTTACGAAAATCGCGACGCGGCGCTTAACTGCCATACTGCCCATCTGCGCGAGGGCGATACCAACGCCCTCCTGCACCAGATCACCACCCCCACGTTGGTTGCCTGCGGGCGGCAGGATATGAATTTAGCCGCTGCGAAAGAAATTGCCGGGCTGATTAGCGGCGCGCAGTTTGAGGCAATGGAGATGACCGGCCACGGTTCGATCTTTTACCGCCCGGATCTTTTCGCTGAGCTGGTTATTGGCTTTAAGCCTGCCCTAGATTTTAGTCGTTAGGGCTGTAGGCGTTCAATCAGCCAGCCGTCCGCCTCCGGGCGATACTGCAGGCGATCATGCAGCCGGTTCTCTCTACCCTGCCAGAACTCGTACTGATCTGGCTGCAGACAGTAGCCGCCCCAGCTCTGTGGTCGTGGCACGCGCTCCGGGTGCGCCTCACGCAACTGCAAATAACGCTGCTCCAAAAGCCCGCGGCTAGCCACCGGCTGACTCTGGGCGGAAGTAGCCGCTGCAAGCTGGCTACCCAGCGGACGTGAATAAAAGTAGGCGTCTGTTTCAGCCTCGGACAGCTCGGTCACAGAGCCCCGCACCCGTACCTGTCGATCAAGTTCACGCCAGTGGAATAGCAGCTCGGCCCGTGGATTGCCCGCAAGAGCGCTACCTTTTTCGCTGCTCTTATCGGTAAACCAGCGAAAGCCAAGCGTATCAAGACCCTTCAGCAGCACGGTACGCACCGACGGCATGCCATCTACCGAAGTCGCTACCGCCATAGCGCTGTAGTCTAATAC
Source organism: Gammaproteobacteria bacterium (assembly GCA_002731575.1). Lineage (GTDB taxonomy): Bacteria > Pseudomonadota > Gammaproteobacteria > Pseudomonadales > Azotimanducaceae > UBA4421. The sequence continues at coordinate 1,407 of PCCE01000004.1, forward strand.
TTGGGCCTGCTTTGCCTCGGCAAACCACTGCTCAAACTGGTGTAGTGGGTCGGGACTGACATCGCCCTCGTCCAGAGCACCGTAGCGATACTCGCGGCGTAACTCGGCAACAGCAGATTCGTCGGCAGGTGATTGCGGCACAGGCATAGCGTCCTCTTACTCATCAAACTTCAAGCAAGGTTTAAGGTTAGGCGCTTCGTGCCCAAAGGACCAGTGGCCTTACTCTGCAGCTGGACTGCGATAGGCCCAAACCGGTGAGAACATGGCGCCATAGACAAATAAAATGGCTGATAACAACATGGCAGGTATCAGCGCGTTTAGGGTACCCGTTGCCTCAATAAGCCAGCCCAGCGCAATGGCTCCCAGCGGCGCGCTACCCACTAAGCCAATGCTGAACACGGCCAAAATACGCCCCAAATAGGGCTTCGGTGCAGACTCTTGCACGATGCTGCGAGCCAAGTTGGTCGTAATACCCATGTTCAACCCCCAGCCGATGGTAGCCACTACCAGCAACCAAAACGGTGGCTCAATCCACATCAAGAATATAACCACGATGCGCGACAACTGCATCACTAGGAACAGCCGACCCGGCCGCAACAAGGGCTGATAACGCAGCAGCAGAATGTTGGACAATGTGGCGCCGGCGTAGAAAACCGCCATCAACAGCGCAAGCAGCCAGGCCGTGCCGTCGTAGATGCGGGCGACGATAAAGGGGAACACGGTAATAAAGGCGCCCGCATTAAAAATGCTGGAAGAAAATGTAATGGTGAGAACATGAAAAATCACCGGATGTTCAAATGTCGCCCGCAGACCCTTACGAATACCCTCTATGGCACTGGAACTCTCAGCGGCCTGGTCCGCTGTAGCAGCAGGTGGCGCAATAGGCACTCGGATCATCATCACGCCAGCCAAACAAAAGCCCACAGCCTGAGACAACAGCACTGGGGCAACCCCAACGGTATCTATTTGGCCTGCCAAAATAAGACCAACCACCTGCACCACAAAGCCGATGGCCGTAGCCGCAGTAACCCCCTGCTGAATGTTGTTGCCCGCGATGCGGTTGAGTAGCGCCTGCTGACCGGGCATGGAGTATGAGGTAACAACAGTCATCCCGAGACCCCAAAAAATCACGCTGGCCACACCCAACCACTGCCACTGCTCCATAAGCACCAAAAACAACGGGAATACTGGTGCGAGCAAATAAATTCGGATGAGTAAACGGCGTGCGTCCTGACGGTCTGCACTGGCACCACCCGCCAACATCAGCAGAACTCCGGGCAGGCCAATAACGGCCTGAATCAGGCCCACTTGGCCGGCGGGCAAAAATAAAATACCAATAAGAATCCAGCTCAGCAGCAGCTGTTGCATGGCCATTGCCATACCTGAAAAACCCGTTGAGCCTAGGTAGGCGCGAAATGCCGAGTTGCGCCATATAGACACGTCAGAATTCTGTGTTGTCATTACTCTCCCCCACCTTGAGCATGTCCCCCATACACTACCAACGCAAGGCTTGCGTGGCGCAGCGCGCATGCAGAGGAATCACTCAGAGGCTGTTTTGCAAGGCAAAAAAAAGCCGGGACCCTGCCCGGCTTTCAAATCGCTCGCAAACTACCGCTACTGTATCTCCAGCAACTCCACCTCGAATACTAAGGTCGCGTTGGGAGGAATGGCCCCACCGGCGCCGCGTTCTCCATAAGCTAGCTCAGGCGGAATTACCAAACGCCACTTGGAACCCACACCCATCATTTGCAGTGCTTCGGTCCAGCCTGCGATGACGCGATTCACCGGAAATGAAGCCGGGCTGCCACGATCTACCGAACTGTCGAATATCGTGCCGTCCAGCAGGGTGCCGTGATAATGCGTAACCACCGTATCGGTTGCGGAAGGCTTTGGCCCAGAGCCTTCTGCCAACACCTCATACTGCAGTCCTGACTCGGTCGTCGTGACTTCTGGCCGCGCGGCGTTTTCCGCCATGTAGGCCTCTCCAGAGGTTGCCTTTTGCTGCACTAATGCATCACTAAGCACGCTCATCAGCATTTCTTCTTGCTCAACGGGAACTTGGGACTCCACTCCGGCTATTGCGTCCTTTGCTCCCAAGGCATAGGCCTGCATATCGATAATATCCCCGCCTTGGGTGGCTATTGATTCTGCTTGGCGAAAGCCAATCAGGTAGCTGGCGCTCGCGACTTCGGACGATGCATCAAAAGTAGGCTCCGACATATTGTTCTCCGGTTGCTGACAGCTTGCTAGCGTAACACTGGCAGTGAGTAATGCAGTCAATACCGAGGGCGCTTTGAGGTTGATTTTCATCCAAGTCTCCAATTGAGATGTTTAAGATTTGGGGCACTTAACGGCACTTCACGTGGTGCCCTGCGATGGATAGACTGCTTTTCTAGTTAAAGAGTCTTTTTTGCACGGTGTATAACTGCCGCGCCGAGAGGATACGTGAGCAGACTCAAAATTACACGGCGATACCAGACTACTATGCAACCGAATCGACCACGCTCGACCTCTGGCGCCCTCATGCCTTTGCTCTTGGCGACGCTAGCGGGCCTTACCTCACTTTGGGCATCACAAGTAACGCAGGCTGATGAGTCGGCAGTACAGGCACCAATGCTTGCACCATTGGCCACCCACCCGCGCACGGCGCGAATTGTTGTGGAGCAGCTGCGACGCAACCACTATGTCGATATGCAGGTCAATGACTCGCTCTCCAGCGACATGTTCGACAATTATCTCGAAGCCCTCGACCCCGGCCGCTATTACTTCTTAGCCAGCGATATCGCCGAGTTTGAGGCCTATCGCTTTGAATTGGACAATGCGCTGCGACGCGGCGATTTGCTCCCCGCCTATCGAATGTTTAACCGCTTACAGCAGCGCCTGATTGAGCGCACCGACTACCTACAGGCACAAATTTCGGCGGGCTTGGACAAGCTCACTTTTGATACTGACCAAACGATCATGATCAAACGCGAAGAAGCACCTTGGTCGAGCAGCCTAGCCGCTCACGACGATCTCTGGGATCGGCGTTTGAAGTCTCAGGTTCTGAGCATGAAGCTCGGCGACAAAGAGCTTAGCGATATTGCTGAAACGCTGAGTAAGCGTTATCGCAATCAGCGCAAGGTCGCCTTGCGCAACCGCAGCGAAGACGCTTTCCAAACCTTCATCAATGCTTTCGCAACAACCTTCGACCCGCACACCCAGTATTTTTCACCGCGCACTTCGACCAACTTCAACATCAATATGTCGCTGTCGTTAGAGGGTATAGGCGCGGTACTGCAAACCGATGAAGACGCGACAAAAATCGTGCGCTTGGTGCCGGCAGGACCAGCGGATAAGTCAGGGGCGCTGAAGCCCGCTGATGTCATCCGTGCCGTTGGTCAGGGTAACAGCGGGCCGATGATAGACGTGGTTGGCTGGCGCTTGGACGATGTTGTCGAACTGATTCGTGGACCTAAAGACTCTACCGTGCGCTTGGCGGTTAACGACGCCGATGCAGAAAATGCCGAGAGCCGCATCGTCACCATCGTACGTAATACGATAAAGCTTGAGGAACAGGCTGCCCAAGCCAACATCATAAGNATCGAGGAAGCAGGCAAAACTCGNCGNATTGGNGTGATCGACATTNCCACGTTTTATCTNGATTTTAAGGGCCAACAGGAGCGCGACCCGGACTACCGCAGCACTACTAAGGANGTGAGAAAACTGGTCGAGCGGCTTNTCGAGCNGGGTATCGACGGCTTAGTAATAGATCTGCGGAACAATGGCGGCGGTTCGCTACAGGAAGCTGATACGCTCACGTCGGTGTTTATACCGTCAGGGCCCACGGTGCAGGTTAAGTCCAGCCGCAGTGATCCGACCATCTACCGCAACGATGACAACACAGTGATTTACGGCGGCCCAATGGCAGTGCTGGTCAATCGCCTTTCTGCATCGGCATCAGAAATTTTTGCCGGTGCTATGCAGGACTATGGCCGGGCCTTGGTGCTTGGTGGACAGACCTTCGGCAAGGGTACGGTGCAGACTATGATTCCGCTGAATCGCGGCCAGCTGAAACTCACCGCGGCGAAATTTTATCGCGTCTCGGGCCAGAGCACTCAGCATCAAGGTGTTATTCCGGATATCGACTTCCCCTCGCTGTTCGACAAAGAGGCCATTGGCGAAAGCACCCTCGACGGTGCAATGCCTTGGGATGTGATCGACGCCGTGGGCTACGCACCCTACAGCGAACTGACTCCCTATCTAGCCACATTGCAGCAGCGTCATGTAGAACGAGCCGGGGACGACCCGCATTTCAAGTACTATCGCGCTCTAATGACCAGGGCTGAAGAAAAGTCTGGTCGAACCCACTTATCGTTGAACGAGGCGGCGCGCCGCGATGAAAAAATGCAGGACGATGCTTGGCGACTGGCAGTTGAAAACACCCTGCGCACGGCTACCGGCAAGCCAGTAGCCGCAACGCTCGATGAGCTAGAAGAAATGCAAGAAGCCGAGGAACTGCGCGATAAGACCAACGAAGACACCTTAGCCACTAGTTCTACCTCTGACGACCCGATCACCGGTGCGGGTCAGTTGGATGTAACACCTGAAGACCTAAACAGTCCCGAGACTGCGGACGCCAGCGACGTTATCGAGGAAATCGGCGACGACCCAATGCTGCGCGAGGCAGGTCGGGTACTAAATGATCTGATCGGCTTAATGCGCGGCCCTCTGCCAGAACAGACTCTGACCGCTGAGGCGCTACCTAAGCGAGCGGCCCCTGCGGGCTAGCTACTGCTAACCCTCGTCGGCAACTGCCACCTCGGGCAATCGCCGCTTTATCGCATGCATTAGGGCTGACTCAAACGCCTCAACACTCATCGTATGTTGGTCACGCTGGCCGTAGCGGCGCAGCGTCACCGAACCGTCCGCCACTTCACGCTCACCTATAATCAGCAAATTTGGGATTTTACGCGTGGCACCCTGCCGGATTTTCTTTGGCAGAGTGTCGTTCGAAGGTGCCAGTTCGGCCCTTACCATTTGGCCACGCAGTCGCCGAACAATGTCGTTAGCGTAGTCGTCGTACTGCTCTGACACGGTTAGCATTTGTACTTGAATCGGCGCCAGCCAAGTGGGAAATGCGCCACCGTAGTGCTCTATCAGAAAAGCGACCATGCGCTCATGGGTGCTAAACGGTGCGCGGTGAATGCAATACGGGGTATGTTCCTCACCGTCGGAGCCGACATACTTAAGATTCATACGACCGGGCACTGCAAAGTCTAACTGCACGGTGGACACCGACTCCTCTCGCCCGGTTACCGTGTTGAACTGAATATCAATCTTCGGTCCGTAAAACGCGCCTTCGCCGATACCCACTTTGAAGTCGATACCAAGCTCCACCAGCACCTCTTCCAAAATTTGCTCGGATTCCTGCCAAGCCTCGGGATTGTCTACATACTTTTCTTTGCCCTTCGGGTCTTGCGGATCCCACTTAGATAGGCGCACGTGGAACGTGTCGAGCCCAAGAATGTCATAGGCCTCTTGGTACATGCCCATAATGGCTTTGAACTCGTCCTTGATTTGTTCCGCCGTGCAGTAAATGTGCGCGTCATTCATGCACATACCGCGTACCCGCACCAAACCACTGACTGCCCCAGAATCCTCGAATCGATAAACCTGTCCGTACTCGGCCAAGCGCAGCGGTAGATCGCGGTAGCTTCGCGGTTCTGCGTCGAACACCTTGTGGTGATGCGGACAGTTCATCGGGCGCAGCCGATAGGCCTCTTTCACGCGCGGACCGTCAGCGCCTTCAGCTTGCTCGCCCTCAACATCCGCTTCTTCCATCAGCTCCATGGCCGGATACATATCTTCCGCGTAATAGGGCAAATGGCCCGTGGTGTGGTAGAGAGATTCCTTGGCCAAGTGCGGGGTTGCCACACGTACATAGCCCGCCTTGAATTCCAGTTCTTTAGCGAGATTTTCTAGCTCGTCACGGACAATGGTGCCGTTTGGCAGCCACAGCGGCAGGCCCTTACCAATATCGTTATCAATGGCGTAAATACCCAGCTCGCGGCCGAGCCTTTTGTGGTCGCGGGCCAAGGCCAACTCGTATGCCTCGACATGACTGTCTAGGGTTTCTTTATCCAAGAAAGCCCACACGTAAATACGCGTCATCATCACGTTGTCTGAATTACCGCGCCAGTAAGCGCCAGCCACGCTGCGAATTTTAAAGCCGTCGCGGGGAATATCCTTTGTGGTATGCACATGTGGCCCTTCGCACATATCCAGAAACGGCCCATTACGATAGAAGGTGAGGCCATCTAAGCCGTTTTTGTCGATCAACTCGCTACCGTATTCCTGCTTGTAGGGTTCGCCCATTTCGGCAATGCGGGCCAGCGCGTCTGCGGCGCTTAACTCCTCGCGGTCGAAGCGTTGGCCTTTCTTAATGATTTTTTTCATGCGTCGAGTCAGATCAGGAAAGTCTTCCTCGGTCAGCGGCTCGGCTAAAATAAAGTCGTAGTAAAAACCGTCGCGAATTGGCGGTCCGAAGCCCAGCGTGCTACCGGGACGCATTTCCAGCACCGCTTGTGCCATTACGTGGGCAAGGCTGTGGCGAATTTTGTACAGCTCGTCATGCTCTACTGCTTCGCCTTCATGCTCAAAACTCGATACCTGACTGGACATGCGATTCCTTGGTCTGACTGGAACTGTGAAAGTCAGTGTAATGCCCCAAGGCGCATCTAACTAGTTCTGCGCGACAAAGCCACAGGCCACCAAGCCAAAAACTCTGCTGGAATCGCATTTGTCAGCCAAGCTACAACTTGCACCCTCAGAGCAGAAATCGCTTGAGGTGGCCTGCGCCCTCATTAGACTGCGCCCATGGCAAACAGCAAATCAGGCGGCGGTAAATCTCGCAAGCCTGCCAAAAATCACCCTTGGAAACTCGGTTTATCCGGCCCGGTGTCCTATGGCGGCAAGAACAGTGGCAGCTGGGGTGGTTTCTATCGACCGCCGGAGGCCGCCAGCCCGGTAAAAACCCTTAGCCCTGCAGAAATTAAAGCCCTAGGCTTGGATCTGGTTCTGCCCATTGAAGAAATCATCGAAGCACGACGCATGTGCCAGCAACTGCACCCAGATAGAGGCGGCGACCCAGAGCAGTTTCAGTACTGGAAAGAGCGCTTGGACCGACTGCGGCGCCGGGTGCGCAAGTAGTCGAGAACCGCCAGCCCCCAACGACAGTACTAGCCACTCGAAGGGGCTTTCACAAGGACTTGGGCGTGGGCGCAGAAAGTGTCACTATTGAGGCGTTTCGGGGGAGACCAAGACCAACTCAGCCACGCCAGCATTGCCGCATGATGTCGCTGGCATGATGTTCGCGGCGGTTGCTCGCCAGCTGCCACCCCGCATAAACAAAGACAGCCAATACAAGCGCAAGCAAACAGCCGTGCAGTTAGGCGACAGTATTTTAATCGTCATTACGGGGGAGCGTTTTGTCAGATTCAGCGCAAGGCCAGCAACAGAACGAACAAAAGTTCAGTCCAGCCTATCGCAACTATGCGCTGGGTATTTTGTTTGTGGGCTATATCGTCAACTTTGTTGACCGGTCGATTTTATCCCTATTGCTAGAACCCATTAAGCTGGAGCTGTCCCTCAGCGATAGCCAGCTTGGTTTGTTGGGTGGCCTAGCATTTGCCGTGTTCTATACCTTTTTAGGAATTCCGATTGCGGCCTTAGCCGATCGGCGCAGCCGGGTAAAAATTCTCGCAGTTTCCATGGTGATCTGGAGCGCTATGACCGCCCTATGCGGTCTGGCGTCAAACTTCTGGATGCTGCTGATGGCGCGTATTGGAGTCGGAGTTGGCGAAGCCGGTGCCAGCCCGCCCAGTCACTCGCTTATTTCAGATTACTTTCCCATTGAAACAAGGGCTACAGCGCTGTCGATCTACGCGCTGGGTATTCCCTTCGGCACCATGATCGGCAACTACGTCGGCGGCTGGGGAGCGGACGAACTCGGTTGGCGACAAACTTTTTACTTGGTTGGCATCCCCGGCATCTTTGTCGCCATGATCGTCGCCCTCACCCTGCGCGAACCGCCACGCGGCATGTCCGATGTCAAAGTAGGCGTCGCCAATGCAAATCAGCCAAAGCCTGACGCACCCAAGGTGAAAGACGTATTGAACTTTCTCTGGGGCAAGATGTCCTTTCGGCACCTGTCTTTCGCCGCTGGCCTGCACGCCTTTGTCAGCTACGGCGCGAGCACATGGAACGCCCCCTTCTTTACCCGTATTCACAGCATGTCGTCCACCGACCTCGGCGCGGCACTGGCGTTGGTCGCAGGCATTGGGGCCATTGGTACCTTTGCTGGAGGTTATCTGAGCGACAAACTATCGGAACGCACCGGCGATAAGCGCTGGTACTTTTGGCTACCTGGGATCGCTACGGTGATTATGGTGCCCTTCCAACTTGTCGCCTATCTGTACGACGGCGCCACCGCCGCCATCGCCAGCCTATGCATGGTGGCCATCATGGGTAATGCCTATCTTGGACCATCTTTCGCCATGACCCAGGCCCTAGTATCGCTGCGCATGCGAGCGGTGGCCTCGGCCATATTACTATTTGTATTGAACCTCATCGGCATGGGTTTAGGGCCTTACTTCGTTGGCATTCTCAGCGACTTGTTCGCACCAACCTTGGGAGTGGAATCTATCCGCTATGCGCTGTGCATTGCGGTCTTGGTCAACGTCTGGGCAGGGGTCCATTACTTTATCGGCGCGCGCAGTGTACGCGGCGATTTACTGGAAACTGAAACCATGAATGCCAAGCTGGCATAGTCCGAATAATCGGAATAGCGCGTGGCCATGCAAACGTCAGGAGAATAACAGGTGTACCCGGGACATTGGGCAACAGTAAAGCCGCAGACACCTGCGGTTATCGACGCCGCTAGCGGCGAACAAATGAACTGGCAGCAGCTGGATGAGGCCTCCAATCAGGTGGCCCAACTGCTGCAGCGGTTAGGGCTTGGCGTCGGCGATCATGTCAGCATCTTTATGGAGAACAATCTGCAGTACTTCCCTATCGCTTGGGGAATTCTGCGCTCTGGCATGTATGTCACCTGCATTAATCGCTACCTGACTCCTGATGAAGCCGCCTACATTGTCGAAGATTCCACCAGCAAAGCGATTTTTGCGTCTGCCGAGCTGGCGCAAACCCAAGCACTGATGGCACAGATTCCCAGCTGTCCAAACCGTTTCGTCATAGGTACGAATATCGACGGCTGCGATGATTTCAGCCAAGCGGTGAGCGGCCAATCTACTGCGCCCATTGCCAAGGAACTGGCCGGCGATACCATGCTCTATAGCTCCGGGACCACCGGTCGTCCCAAGGGTATTAAGCGGCCCTTAACCGGCGAGCATGTCAGCGCGGGCCTACCTGGGGTAGATGTAAACAACCCCTATGGTATGAACGCAGATACCGTCTATTTGTCTCCGGCACCCCTCTATCACGCCGCTCCATTTGGCTTCTGTACACGGGCACTGGCGCTGGGCGGTACTGTGGTCATGATGCGCAGCTTCGATCCGCAGCTTTCACTAAAATATATTGAGCAATATCAGGCCACCCATTCCCAGTGGGTGCCGACCATGTTTATCCGCATGCTAAAGCTAGAGGCCAATGTTAAGCAGGGCTACGACCTTAGCAGTCACCAATGCGCTATTCACGCCGCTGCGCCCTGCCCAAAAGAGATCAAGCAACAAATGATGGCTTGGTGGGGGCCAATTCTGTGGGAGTACTATGCGGGCACCGAGCGCAACGGTATGACCGTAATTGGCCCCAAGGACTGGCTTGACCATCCTGGCTCTGTGGGCCGCGCTATCAATAGCTCACTGCATATCTGCAATGAGAGCGGTACCGAGCTGCCCAGTGGGGAGGAAGGCATGGTTTATTTTGAGCAACCCCAGCGCAGCTTTGAATACCATAACGCCCCAGACAAAACCCAGTCTGCTACCCATCCGATTCACGACAACTGGACTTCATTAGGCGATGTTGGCTATGTCGATGCCGACGGCTATCTGTACCTTACCGATCGTAAGGCCTACATGATTATTTCTGGCGGCGTGAATATCTACCCACAGGAGATAGAAGACGCCTTAGTCCTGCACCCGGCAGTGCAAGATGTGGCCGTATTTGGCGTGCCCAACGCTGACTTCGGCGAGGAGGTAAAGGCCGTGGTCGAGTTGGCAAAGGGCTATGAGCCGAATGACGCTACCGCAGACGACCTGCTTGCTTATTCCAAGGAGCAGTTAGCAAGCTACAAGGTACCGCGCTCTATCGACTTCAGCGATGCACTACCGCGCCTGCCCACGGGCAAACTCTACAAGCGCCTGCTCAAGGACCAGTACTGGGCAAAAGAAGACCCGGCTAAGTCTTAGAATTTCAGCACGGCCTGAGCTGCAGGCCGCTGCCGGTAACGCTCGTCCCAAGCGCAAACGCCAGGGTAATCGGCGATTGCGTCTACCTTGCCAAAGCGCGCAAATTGCAGCGCAGACTGCAAAGTACAGTCTGCAATGGAAACTGTGTCGCCGCCCAGCAGCGGGCGACCATCGCGCAGAATATCTTCCAGGTAACCCAAGGCCCTCGGCATCGCCGCCTCTATTTCAGCAGCCACCTTGGGGTCCTTGGGCAGGCCGAGGGGTGAGTTAACCGCGTGCACATAGCGGCTTAAATTGTTCGCAAAGCGAAGCTCCACGTTACGCTCCATATCACGCGCCAAGCCCCGGGCCACCGGGTCGCTGGCCTGCAGGCAGCCCTCAGGATATAGGTCTTCCAAGAAGTAGATAATCGCCAGCGATTCTATGATGAAACTTCCATCCACCAATTCCAGTGTCGGCAGCGCACCAAAACGATTGCGCGCCAGATGCTCTGGCTGGTTCTGTTCGCCCTTCAGGGTATTCACCCGAATGTGTTCAATATCCATCTGCGCGCCCAAGGCCTCGCGCTCGGCTAAGTACAAAAAGACCTTGGTTGGGTTCGGTGCTGCGGGCACTCCATAGAGTTTCATCATGGGTATTTCCCTTGTGTATTTTTTCTTTAGTCAAGCATCGCGCTGCTGCCGCTGTCCAGCAGATTTACTAATTTAAGCCATGTTGCAAAGGCGAGGTGCTTGCACCAACGCCGACGAATACCTAGGATATTAATCCACTTATTCTTCGAGCCAGCTTCCATGGATTCAGCAGCAGTATCGTCTGAAACAACTCGGCGCATCGAATGGCGCAAAGCCTTCATTGCTATGCGGCGCCTTATCGACAATCCTGACGCCACCGACGAAGTTTTCACAATTATTGAGGCGCTGGCTGGAAATGCGTTGGAAAAAGGTTTTCGACGTTTTACTGCAACTGACATGGGCCGCCAAATTTTGGCCGAGCGACGCTCACTGCTCGATACCCTGTTAGATCGCGAGCAATTGGCCACACACCCAAAACACTCACTGGCCGGCCACTACCTGAACTTTGTCACCTCAGAAAGTATTAGCGCCGAGGGCTTAGTTGAACCCAGCGAGGGCATGCGCGCGCACAATGCGCTGGGGGGCGATATGCTGCTGTTCGCCAATCGTCAGCGCGACATGCACGACCTTTGGCATACCCTCACCAACTACGGCCGCGATGAGCTGGGCGAAGTTTGCTTGCTCGCCTTCACCTGTGCGCAGAGTGCAAACCGAGGCTTAGCCTTTATTACCTTGGTCGGCACCTTTCAGCTTTCTAAGCAATATGGCCTCGGCGTGCCGCAGGCCGTTCTGCGCGCCTACCGCGATGGCAAGCAAGCCGCATGGCTGCCCGCCCAAGACTGGGAAACTTTGTTGACCCAGCCCATCGGCAGCGTCCGAGCACAGCTGAATATCCGTCCGCCTGCGCGCTATCAGGCGCTGCGACATCTCGAGTTGGCAAGCCAAGCTTAGCCCCAGCAACCCGCCGCCGCGACGATCAGCAAACCGGAGGGCTCGCCATGGAACGCTTTGATTACATCATTGTTGGTGCGGGTACCGCAGGCTGCGTATTAGCCAATCGCCTGTCCAAGGATTCGACGAAGCGGGTACTGCTGCTGGAAGCAGGGAAAAAAGACAATTACTTTTGGATCGATATTCCCGTCGGGTATCTCTACACCATTGGCAACCCACGCACCGACTGGTGCTTTGAAACCGAGCCTGAGCCGGGTTTAAACGGCCGCAGTATTGGCTATGCCCGGGGCAAGGTACTGGGTGGCTGCTCCTCCATCAATGCCATGATTTATATGCGCGGCCAAAAATCCGACTACGATCATTGGGCCGGTCTTGGTAACCGTGGCTGGGGCTGGAGCGATGTACTGCCTATCTTCCGTCGATCAGAAGACTACCAGCACGGAGCCGATGACTTTCACGGCAGCGGTGGCGAGCTTCGAGTGGAAGAGCGACGCGTCAATTGGGAAATTCTCGACGTTTGGCGTGACGCGGCAGAACAGTGCGGTATCCCAAAAATTGACGAGTTCAACCGCGGCGACAATTTCGGCAATGCCTACTTCCAGATGAATCAGCGTACCGGCAAGCGCTGGAGCGCCACCCGTGCCTTTCTCGACGGTGTGCGTCATCGGCCTAACCTGACCATTATGACTGAGGCCACCGTGGAGTCTCTGCAGTTAGACCAGCATGACGGCGGCCTACAGGCCACCGGGGTGCAGATCATCCACAACCGCCAGCGCCGCCATATTCAAGCAGACTGCGAAGTCATTCTTGCCGCTGGGGCCATCGCTTCACCACAGCTGTTACAGCTATCGGGTATTGGCGCCTCGGCAGAACTGCAAGCTCACGATATAGCGGTACAGCACCAACTCGCCGGTGTCGGGCAAAACCTGCAGGACCACCTACAAATTCGCACCATTTACCAAGTCGATAACACAGTGACGCTCAATCAGCGGGCGCGCACGCCTTGGGGCATGGCACTTATGGGGCTGGAATATATGGTGCGCAAAACCGGTCCACTGACCATGCCGCCTTCCCAGCTTGGGGCCTTTGCCAAAAGCGACCCGTCCCAAGCCTCGGCAAATATCGAATGGCATGTACAACCACTATCACTGGATAAATTTGGTTCACCCCTGCATCGCTACAATGCCATAACGCCTTCCGTGTGCAATTTACGGCCTTCCAGTCGGGGCACGGTAAAGCTAAAGTCTGCGAACCCCCACGACGCACCGGCCATTGCCCCAAACTACCTGAGCACCCAACACGACCTTGATGTGGCGGTAGCGGGGCTTAAGTTCACGCGAGACATCATGGCGGCACCGGCTCTAGCTGGTTTCAACCCTACCGAGCTAAAACCCGGTCCGCATATCACCAGCGAAGAGGATCTGCAGCGTGCTGCAGGTGACCTTGGCACGACAATTTTCCACCCGGTGGGCACCTGCAAAATGGGACCAGCCCACGACGATAGCGCCGTGGTCGATGACGAACTGCGTGTCCATGGGGTGGGCAGACTGCGGGTTATCGACGCGTCGATTATGCCGACCATTACATCTGGTAATACCAATGCACCGACGGTCATGATTGCTGAACGTGGCGCTGAGTTTATTCGTCGAGACCACGGCCACAGTCGTTAAGAGGACCTTTAAGGTTGCGCTTAGATCAACGCTCCTAAGCCTGCCAGCGTCAAGCCCAAACGGCCCTCGGTTTAATCGGCGATCTGACTCTCAGTCATAGCGGCATAGGAAAGCACTCGAAAATCATCGCCCAGTGATGTCATATGCGGCACGCTTTGCACCATAAAAATACCGATGAGGTTCTCCTTCGGGTCTACCCAAAAGCGAGTGCCCGCAGCGCCGCCCCAACTGTAGGTGCCGGGGGAACTGATTTCTTGCGCACGGCCGGAGTCAAGTACGATACCGACCCCTAATCCAAAACCAATACCCCCTCTGCCGTAGCCCAAGGCTATGTCACCTAGCTGATTAGTGGTCATCAGCTGTATGGTTTTAGGCGACAGCACCTGCACGCCGTCGAGTTCACCACCGTTTAGCAGCATTTGGCTGAAACGCAAATAGTCTCTAGCGGTAGACACCAAGCCACCGCCGCCACCCTCAAGTTTCGGCTGTTGGACAAACCCCGCATTTAGCCATGCGTCCGCCACATCTAGCCCTTGGCTTGGAGGAGCGGACAAATAGTTGAACACGTCCATGCCCTTGGGCTTATACAGCTGAGTTAAACGCGGCAACTTATCTACCGGCACGTAGAACGCGGAGTCCTGCATATCAAGCGGGGCGAACAGCCGCTGCTGCAAAAATTCGCCAAAGCGCATGCCAGACAGCACCTCGATTAGCCGGCCTTGAATGTCGTTGGCAATACTGTAGTGCCACTGGGTGCCCGGCTCGTACTGCAGCGGCAGCTTGCCCAGCTTGGCCACCAACTCCTGCACGTCAATATCTCCAGCCATCAAAATACCACGGTACATCTGGTCAACCTCGGTATTGCCGAAGATGCCGTAAGTAAAACCTGCCGTATGGGTCAGCAGATCGTGGATTGTCGGCTGCCGGGCGGGAGCGCGGGTTTGGCCGACTAACTCTGCATTACTCTCACCCGTAGTGCGGGTTACGATGCCATCGGAGACCACGCCAGTACCCGCAGTGGACAGGGCAATTTGCAGGTTGGCCAGTTCGGGAATGTACTTGGCAACTGGATCCTCAAGACTGAACTTGCCCTCTTCATAAAGCATCATCAGGGCAACACTGGTTACCGGCTTGCTCATGGAATAAATGCGGTAGATCGCGTCTACGGTCATAGGTTTACCGGCTTCGCGATCGGCCATGCCGTAGGTTTGGCTGTAGACTACCCTGCCGTTGCGCGCTATCAGCCCCATGCCACCCACCATGGTGCCGTCTGCTACCTTGGCATCCATAAAGGTGGAGAGGCGCTGCAGACGCTCGCTGGAGAAACCTTGCCGCTCTGGTGAACTGCTGCCAATTTCACGGGCCTGAAGCCCTCCCGCAACCAACAGCAACGCTGCCGCAATTAATGTAGTCAGATGCCGCATCATGGCACTCCTCCGATCGTTAGTTGCCAAATCTGTAGCGCAGCTTGGCGACAAAGGTGTCAATCACCGGCTCTCTTAAACTCTCGTCGAATAGGTCTGGCACATCGTATTCGTCAGTTGGTCGCAGCGCGTTGCCGCGGTTATACACCAAATAGAAGTCAGTCAGCGGCGCGATTTCCCAGCGGTAGCGCAGTTGGGTAGTCAGCTGGGTAATGTTGAAGTTGTAGTTATCTTGTTCGCGTTCGGCTGCAATCAGGTCGCCGTCACCTTCCGGAATCACATAAAACCCTTTATCCGTCGCTCGTATACCGGCCCACTGCAGGTTCCAGCGCAATTGATGACCGGGCGCAATGTACCAATTCACATCAATAGACGGCTGCCATTCGTCCGCGTCAAAGGCACCAAAATTGCGGCCTCCTTGGTGCACTACCCAACCGCTACGGTTCTTGTAGCGCAAATCAAACGCAATGCTGATCTCATCCACCGGCAGGTAAGTCAGACCGACTAGGGCATTGTAGGACCAGTCGCCGAGATCCTCTTTATTGCCACCGAGGCCAAAGGTAAAGCTCAAGGTCTTAGCTGCATCTGTAGAGAGGTAGCTTTCAAACCAGCCGCCGCCATCGACTCGATATGCGCCATTGCCGCGGCTGTTTATATCTTCGTAGCGCTGGGGGAAGTAGCCGATACCTCCACGCAGGGTGTTACGTCCGGGTAGCACAATGGAGGAGCGCCACAAAATTGCACTGTCAGTGATTTGATCTTCACTTAAGTTTTGCTGGTGTTTGAGCACCAGTGTCGTGCGATAGTTGCTCAGCGAGGCTGAAACATCCTGCTTGTTGTACAAGAGCACGTAGCGGGCTTTGACATAGTCGTTACGCAGCAAGAAGCCCAAGTCGTTGAAGTCCACATCTTCATCCATGATATCTACTTCAAACTTATGCCGTAGATTTGGGCTGGTGGCATAGAGCGCGTCAAACATCGCACCATATCCGGTGACGCCGTCGCGATCGCTCATAATCAGCTGAGCGTCGGTTTTTAGCGAACCGTCTTGATTACGCAAGTGGCCATCTAGACTGTGGACACTGGCGTCATACTCGCTGCCGCTTACCAGCGTTCCCATGTAACCAAAGGACCGAGAATTAGGCGCGCCGTAAGCTATGCGGGCAACCGCAAAATCACGCCCAGAACCCGAAAGCCGCAATTGCTGGTCGTTGGCATCGCGCGCCAGCCATTCCACATCGTCTTCAAAGGCGGTAAGCAGGCCGTAGCGAAAATTCTTGGCGCTGCCCGTGACCTTGGCGGCGGCAAGCAAGTCCGTGGGCACGTCGCGCTGGCCACGATCAAGAGTCACATCGCCTGGTACCGACATTTGGTTAGCGGTACCGCCGATACGCCGNGTATTCATTAACGAAACCGGNANCGGCACATGCTCTTGCAAGTANAGCCTNCGCGAGGTGGTCGAAAAATCTCCATTCAAGGCGATTTGACTNATNGAGCTGAAATCGTCTCTGGGCATCACGTTAAAGACTTCNCTGCCTTCNAAAAAGAACAGACGNTTTTCAGGAAAAAAGGTTTCACTCGCNGTCAGATTGAGCACCACGTCGTCAGATTCCACTGCGCCAAAGTCAGGATTTACAGACCCAGATGTCTGTAGCAGCGGCGAAGGCTGCCATGCGAAGTCAGCACCCACGCGCAGGCTATTGTCGTCATACACTGCGTCATGAGTTGCTGCAGCAAAGGGAATAAACGACAGTTTTTTCACCGGCTGCACCCCATTCATTTGAATACGGTTGAAGGCCGAAACGAATCGTTTACTGGAAACACCATAGCCCGGCCACTGATAACGCTGGTTCTGGTGAGACACCAAACGGCTCGCTGCAAATCCCATGTTACGCAGCCCGTCAATCGCGGGCATATCCAACATCGACCAGGGTAGGAACATTTCGACACTCCAACCTGTTGCAGTGCGCGCTGACTTGCCGATCCATGGCCCATCCCAATCACGCTGCCAGCGCCTTTCCGGTAGCACCTTACCGTCACTCACGCTGTCACCCAGCGCCACCCAGAACCAATAACCCAACTTGGCTTCGCCGGAGGGGTCGAGGGTGACACCAAAGGTATCTCTGTCTACCCAATCGTCGCGCCGGGTAATTCTTTCGACAATGGTGTCAGCTGGCTGCTCCATATCGGAACTAACGTACAGGCCTTTTTCCGTCGCAAAAAAGCGCATCTTGGTAGCGTACTTCGCGGGCTCGCCCAGGGCTGGTATCGAAACCCGCATATTGTCGAAATAAGGAATACCACGCCAAGCAGCTTCCTCTATAACTCCGTCGATGGTGATGTTGGCTGCATCATGATCCAAGGTTTGAATTTGCAGTTCGTTCAGATCAATACCAGCCTCGGAGCCGTATACGGTTTGAGCCCCACGTCCGGCGAATTCCGCTAGCAGGTCTGGCTGTGCAGCTCGTTGAGATTGCGTTGATACGGGCTTTTCATTGTCCGCTTGCAGTTGGGCCTGCACATTGGTTTGCACATTGGATAAAACGCTAGGCTGCGCGGGTCTGCGGTTTTCGGCTAGTAACACCGGGCTCGGCAAACTGGCGCTGCGAATATGCCAGGCGTCCGCAAAGCCGTTGTTACGCAGCATGTTTAACAGCTGCCGGCTTTGCATGGCGCTACTCTGGGCGACAACCCGAAACAGCGGCCGACCTGCACTCTCGTTGGGTAGCACAGATAGGCTTATGCCCTGTGCAGTGGCCTGATTTTGCAGTTCGCTGACGCGACGCATGGCGTTGGCCCGCTCGCTGAAACTGGCGACAACGACGCCGCTACCTAGGTTGGCAGTTTGAGCACTGGCCGGCTGTGCCAACAAAACGCTGGTCAGCGCCAGAAATAGCAGCACAAAACTGACGCTGGGCAGGAACAGACGCCCAAGCAGGCCACCGCGCAGAATCCAAGGCAGTACGGATTGCGGCATTAACACCTCCAACACTGATAAAACACCGCAGCCAGCTTGCTTGAACTGTGGCAAGAACTTAATGAAGCCAACAAGTCTGCGACATTTCACTATTGAAAGATAGGCTAGACGCTGGTTCAGAGATGGGTTAACGCCTTGACCCAAGCAGCCGATCACGCGATTGTTCGGCCCGTTTAAATACATAAGTTGTCGCACACACATAGGGAGAAGGTTATGAGCATCACGCAGTCGACTACTGACGAACTGATTTTGGAGCAACACGATCGGGTACTGCTGATCAAACTTAATCGGCCGGACCGCCTCAACGCCATCAGCCGTGACATGCTCGACGAGCTGTCGGCGAAAGTCGTCGCGGCAGACAAAGATCCAGAGATTCGCTGCATCGTACTCACCGGTGAGGGTAAGGGGTTTTGCGCCGGACTTGACTTGGTAGATACCAATAAACGCCGCTCCGACGAGCAGGGTGACGGTGGCACCAGTGAGCACAACAGGCCACCGCGCAAGCTATTTGATCTGCGCGATGCGCCCATTAACGTTATGTGGCACTGCGATACGCCGATAATTTGTGCGGTCAACGGAGCCGCTGCGGGTTATGGCATGGACCTAAGCCTACTCTGCGATATGCGCATCATGTCCGAGCACGGCAAGATGGCTGCGATAACCGCCAAGCGTAATGTGGTGCCAGAAAGTGGCGGTACTTGGCTGTTGCCACGCTTGATAGGCTGGGCGAAGTCTGCGGAACTTTACTATCGCGGTCGCACAGTACTTGCGGCTGAATGTTTGGAGCTGGGGTTGGTCAACGCCGTTGTACCCCACGAGGAACTTCTACCCACTGCCATGGCGTGGGCGCAAGAGGTAGCAGACAATGCACCCATGGCAGTGCAGACCACTAAGCGCATGATGCGGATGGGCCTCGAAG
This sequence comes from Gammaproteobacteria bacterium, assembly GCA_002731575.1. GTDB lineage: Bacteria > Pseudomonadota > Gammaproteobacteria > Pseudomonadales > Azotimanducaceae > UBA4421. Next base: position 20,326 of record PCCE01000004.1, read on the forward strand.
AATCCTATGACACCGCTGTCGACCACCTCATGGTGCACCTGTCCGGCATGTTCGCCAGCGAGGACTTTGAAGAAGGCCTCAAGGCATTTTTAGAAAAGCGTAAACCCAACTTCACCGGACGCTAGCGTTTAGCGTCGTCGCGAATCACGCTTGCGCCGGCAGGATCCACCAACCGGCCATGGACAATCTGATTGTTGGCGTGACCAAGCTGCTGCAATGACATGGCGCCCTGTAAGGCTGTCCAAAAGCCTTGGGCGTCTTGAGCTTGGTTAACGCTTTGTTTCGCCAGCCGTAGACCCATGCTTGGCCGACTGGCAATCCGCTCAGCCATGGTCTGAGTGAATTGCGGCAGCTCTTCGGCTGCCACCACATGATTGACCATGCCCAGCGCCTTGGCTTCATCAGCGCTAATTTTATCGCCAGTGAACAGTAACTCCTTAGCCTTGCGCGGCCCCATTTCCCAAGGATGCGCAAAGTACTCAACACCGTTCACTCCGAAAGCGACGACCGGATCGGAAAAGGTCGCATCCGTCGACGCAATAATCAGATCACACACCCAAATCAGCATCAGCCCGCCAGCAATCACCTTGCCATGTACCTGGGCGATAGTTGGCTTGGGCAAGTTGCGCCAGCGCCAACACAGTCCCAGATAAATCTCCTCCTCCTGAGATTGATAGCCCTCTGCACCCGGCTTGGCATAACCGCCCCAGTTGGATACCGGCGTGAAGTCTGCCATTGAGGTTTGATCGGCCAAATCATGCCCCGAGGAAAAGTGCGGACCATTGGCGTCGAGCACGATCACCTTAACCTCATCGTCTTGGGCCGCTCGATCGAAGGCATCGTTCAGCTCGTAGAGCATGGTTTTGTCCTGCGCGTTGCGCACATCGACACGGTTTAGGGTAATACGCGCAACTTGATTGGTTACGTCGTAAAGAATAGTGGAAAACTCTGACATCCCTGCCTCCTCGGAATACAATGTCCGCATAATAGCAAGACCGCTCTTTGCTGCCCCGCAAAACTGAAAAACCACAAAACACGAACTAAAAACGTTAACCACCGAGGATACTCACCGTGGCCGAACAGACGCCACAACCGCCGTCATCTGAATCCTTCAATCCGCAAACCGACACCAGACTGAAGCGTCTTGCCGGCGCGAATTTAGGCTGGCGCTGGATAGCGGTTGGGCTGATTTTCGCCTTGGGTCTAATAGCGTTTGCTGGCGGCACCGCCTTAACTGAGCGTCCCGCAGTCATGCAGGCGGGCCTGTTTGTACAGACGTATTACATTCTCGGCCTATTTGTCGTTGGCGGCCTCGACCTTGGCGTACCTACCGGCGGGCCAATGTGGGCGCAAGCAATGCTCTGGGTCGCTTTCTTTGGTGCCCCCTTACTCACAGCTTCCACAGTGGTTGAAGCCGTTTTGCGGGTTATCAATCCGCAGCGCTGGCTGCTGCGTAATCTGCAGGACCATGTGGTGATTTTCGGATCTGGCGAACTCACCATCAGTTACCTGCGCCTACTGCGGCGCGAAAACCGCAATTGCCGAGTCATTGTCGTAGACACAGAATTTGAATCCATCCGCGAACAAGAGCTGCAGCAAAAATACGGTGTCGCCACCGTGGTCGGAGATTTGACCCTAGGCTTCCTGCGTAAGCAGCTGAAGCTCACTCGTGCCAAACGGGTATTGCTGCTCGGCAACAACGACTTTCAAGCCTTTGAGGCTGCCACTCGGGTGCTTGAAACTGCGCCGAACCTGAAATTCCGTGTGATCATTCACTGCCAGAATTTACGCTTCATGCGCACTCTGCTGCAAACCTCGTTGGGCCGTCACTGCGTCATCTTCAACCGCTATAACATGGCCGGTATGGCCTTTGTGCGGCGCAGTTTACGCCCGCAGTTTGCGCGCACCGAGGGTTTGGACAATGTGGTTATTGCCGGTTTTGGGCGCTTTGGGCAATCTGTAGTCGAACAACTCAGACGTATTCAGCAACAGGAACTGGCTCATGTGGTCATTATCGACCAAGACGCAGAGCGTCGTATGCTCGTGGTCGAAGAACAACAGCAGCTGCAGTCCAACTACGAGCGTTCCATTTTGCGCGGTGATATTTCCAATCCGGACGTCTGGCGGCGAGTCGCCAGCAAGGTCGATTTAGAGAATGACAATACCGTATTCATACTCGGCACCGGCAGCGGCCGCGACAACTTGCGCACAGCACTCTGGCTGAAGCAAAAGTACCCCAAGTCAATTGTGTTTGCCCGGTCTAACGACCAGTCGCGTTTCGCCAGTTCAGTTGCTGACGAGAAAAATATCAGCGCATTCAGCATTAACGGTTTGCTGGAAGGCATGATCCCGGTGCGCTGGACTCGCTAGCGGACAGGCTCTGTTCGCGTCAACTTTTGAAAACACCCATGCGCAACTGAATGAGGAATCTGGCAAACTGGTGTTGGTTTTTGGAGGGGAACCCATGCCTACATTGTCTGTACTGGATCTTTCGCCCATTTGCGAAGGCGGTAATGCTACCGACGCGCTGAACAATTCCCGCGCCCTTGCGCAGCACTGTGAGCGCACCGGCTACCACCGCTACTGGGTTGCCGAACATCACAACATGCGAGGTATCGCCAGTGCGGCGACATCGGTGGTAATAGCCCATATCGCAGCCGGTACTCGCTCAATCCGCGTCGGGTCAGGGGGTATTATGCTGCCTAATCACGCACCACTAATGGTGGCCGAGCAGTTCGGCACCTTGGAAGCCCTCTATCCGGGCCGCATCGACTTGGGTCTCGGGCGCGCGCCGGGCACCGATGGCGTCACTGCCCATGCGCTGAGGCGCACACTGCATAGTGATCCAAATCAATTTCCCCAGGACGTAGTGGAGCTTAAGGGTTATTTGGGCAACACCTGCCACCCCAAGCAGCGCGTTACTGCGGTGCCGGGATTCGGTTCCAAGGTGCCGCTATACATCTTAGGTTCGAGCCTGTTCGGCGCCCAGCTTGCGGCAATTCTCGGTCTGCCCTTCGCCTTCGCCTCGCACTTCGCGCCAGATGCAATGATGCGGGCCATTGACCTATACCGGACGGAATTTGAGCCATCAGAGCAGTTGGCAAAACCGCATGTGATTTTGGGCTACAACGTCTGCGCCGCGGCGACCGAGGAAGAAGCCACACTGCTGCGCTCCTCGGGCCTGCAGGCATTTCTGAATTTGCGGCAGGGCAAGCCCGGACCGTTACCCAAACCTGACCCGCATTTTGATGAGAAGCTCACGCCAACCGATCACGCCTTGCTGCAGCAGGTTAGCCCCGCCTCGGCGGTGGGCACCGTAGCTACAGTACGCGCTCAAGTGCTGGAGTTTCTGCAGCGCACCGAAGCCGACGAACTCATCGTGGTGTCGCAGATTCACGACCACGAAGCACGCTGCAAGAGCTACGATATTGCTTTTGAGGCCTGTGCCGGGCTTTAGGCCCGCCAGACCCCAAAAGACAGGCCCTCGTTACAAACTCTCTTTACCGACTTTCTTTACAAACTTGGGTTGACCAAGAATTTCTGCCCCGTGGCCTGCAGCGCATAGGTTTTCAATACATCCAACTCTAAGGCCTGATCGAGGGATATTTCCTGCGCGTAGCTGCTGGCAAATGTGGTTTTGATCTCATCCGCCACACGCTGCCGCAATTCACCGGCACGTTCCCGCCCGACCTTTTGTAGGAACGGTGTTAGCAGCCAGCCGCCGACCCCCCACTGCATGCCATAGCTACGGGTCAGCGTAGTGGTGCGTCGCTCCAAGCCACCATAAATGTAGACCTGCTTGTCTTGGGTTGAACCGTAGCGGCTGTACTCGGTTGCGGTTTCATTGGCCGCAGCTTCCATAGCAACCAAAATTTGGTTCGCCAGCTCACCGCCACCAGTGGCATCGAAGGCCAGATACGCGCCAGTGGCGACCACAGCATTTTTCAGGTCCTCGGCGAAGGTTGGCTGGCTAGAGTCACACACATGGGTTGCACCCAAATCGCGCAGCAGTTGGGCCTGTTCTGGCTTGCGCACGATGTTGACCAGATCAACGCCATCGGCGATGCATATTTTTTGCAGCATTTGACCCAAATTGGATGCCGCGGCCGTGTGAATCAGCGCGGTAAAACCCTCGCGGCGCATAGTTTCCACCATGCCCAACGCAGTCAGCGGGTTAACGAAGCAAGAGGCACTCTCGCGCGGGCTGACGCCGTCGTTCATTACCAGACACTGACTCAAATGCAGGGTTCGATACGCCGAGTACATGGCACCACCGAGCACACCTACCGTCTTACCGAGCAGCGCCTGAGCCTCGGCGCTGGCGCCAGCGGCGACCACAACTCCAGCCCCTTCGTTACCGACGGGCATGGCCTCGTCGAAACGGGCTTTAAGCATGGGCAGAATATTTTCTGGCACGTCTGCTTCAACATGATTGACACCTACCGTTTGCGCATTAGCAATATCTGCCATCCCCAGCAGCAGGCCTAGGTCGGAGGGATTGATGGGGGATGCCTCGATGCGCACTAGGACTTCGGCATCGCCAGGCGCGGCAATGGGCGTTTCGCCAATGGTCAGTTGCAGCTTACCGCTAGAAGTAACGCAGGACAGCAGTTGTCGGCTTGTTGCGGGCAGTTCACTCATCATCTCTCTCCGTTGAATGGGCGAAGAAGCATAAAAGATCTGCTCGCACCTGTCTGCTAAAGGTCAAACTCTCGCGTGCGGCACCTGTACCAATCAGGGCTGAGCACATAGACTTTCGTTGGTGGACGCTATAACCAATAAAGACATCAAGGCTCTGTTTCGCCAAGCCAGCAGTGCGCAGTTGGCGCTACCCGATCTTGCGCCAGTAGACTGGGGCATACTCGACTACCTTGGTTGGATTCATCCGTCTGGTAGCACGGCTTTCGTCGTGATGCCGGCAGCCGGGGAACTGCGCGGCCTGCGCCTGCGCCGTGCGCACAATACCAGCGCCCGGCCACGCACCCGCATGTGCTCTTGGTGCCATCATGTGTATCGCAGCCGAGGCACTGCTTTGTTCAGTGTCTATGTGGCCGGCTCAGACGGTCGGCGCAGTATTGGCAATCATATTTGCCGTAACCTTGATTGCAGCCTGCGCATCCGTAATTTGGTCTCCGACCCACCCACTTACTTGCCCGAGACCCTACACATTGGAGCCAAAGTGCGGCGACTGGAAAATTCGGTACTGGCCTTTATGTCGAGGGCCAATGTACTGGTCTGAGCGGCAAAAACAGCGTCCTCGACATTTCGTAGACCTGCGTGGCAATGTCACATCAATCACGCTGAAATAGCCACTGTTGGCAGGGCCTCTAGCAGCCAGCATACTTGCGTCCTAACCTTGCATGGGATCTGCACCAACCCGGCACGCTGCAACAACGAGAGAAAGCATATTATGGAACTTGATACATTCCGCGAAGAAACGCGAGATTGGCTGGAAACAAACTGCCCTCAGGAGATGCGTCTCGGCGCCATTCACTTCGAGGACGCCTATGAACTTTATCAAACGGATACGGCCATTGAATGGCGCGACCGCGCGGTAACCCGAGGCTGGACGGCTCCTACATGGCCAACCCAATACGGTGGCGGTGGTCTCAATGCTGCGGAACAAAAAGTGCTGGCCGAGGAGATGGCGCGCATTAAGGCACTGCCAGCCGCAACAGGCATGGGCTTAGCCATGATTGGCCCGACCCTCCTTGAGCTGGGCACGGAAGAACAACGTCAACGTCATATTCCAAAGATCATCACTGGCGAAGCCCAGTGGTGTCAGGGTTATTCGGAGCCGGGTGCTGGGTCTGACCTAGCCGGCCTGCAAACCAAGGCGGTCTTGGATGGCGACCAGTTCATTATCAATGGTCAGAAGATTTGGACCAGTGGCGCACAATACGCCAACTGGATGTTCGCCTTGGTGCGAACCGATCCGAGTGCGCCCAAGCACGAAGGCATCAGTTTTGTCGTACTGCCAATGGACCAGCCCGGCGTCACGGTAAAACCCATCAAGCTCATTTCAGGCAGCTCGCCGTTCTGCGAAACCTTCTTTGACAATGCCATTGCCAAGCGCGAAGACCTGATTGGCGAAATGAACAAAGGCTGGAGCGTGGGCAAACGCCTGCTTCAGTACGAGCGCAATGCCACCACTCGCGCTAAGCCGAAGAAAAAGCCTGCGGCCAAACCGGTGCTCAACGTCTATGCCAGCACTGCCAAGCAATATGCTGGCGAAGACGGCCAAGGCCGCATCGCCGATGCAGATTTGCGCGGCGACGTACTGGAACAGGTAATGAGCGAGCGCGCGCTGGCACTGACTACTGCGCGCGTGGTTGAAGAAAGCCGCTCCTCCGGCGCACCCGGCGCGGCCACTTCGATCTTCAAAATGGTCGGCTCATCGCTGTCGAAATCAGGTTCAGAACTGAAGTCCAGACTGCGCGGCACTGCAGGCCTAGTCTGGGAAAGCAATGAATTTTCGGCTGAAGAGTTGGAATCTACCCGCAGTTGGCTGCGCGATAGAGCAGTCACCATTTATGGCGGCACCAACGAGGTTCAACAGAACATCATCGCCAAGCGCGTACTCGGCCTGCCCGACTAAACCTTAGTCAGCGCCGTCGAAGGCCACAGAGCCGCCAATTAGGGTGGCTCTAACGCCTACTGTTTCTGGTCGATCCCTGCCCTGCTCCCAGCGTTTTTGCAAAATACATAAATCCCCCCGCATCCCCGAGCAGACTTCCTGCGCTTGTGCCAGCGTGAGTGGCTGGTCAAGCAGAGCCGACGGGGTGAGGTATCCGGTCAGAGCCTGATCGGAACTCACACACTCGTCAGCACCCAGCGAAAGTCCCCCAGCGCTGCGGCGACATGCTGCGGTAGCGATATTTTGCCAAGGACTCACCGGCCCATAGGGTGCATCGCTGCTCGGGACAACTTTAACCCCACGAGCGCGTAAACCGGCATAACGATACAGGCACTCCAGCTCCTGCTGCGGTAAATCGGCCCGATACTGATCGCCCTTGCTGTAAAGAAATCCGGGCTGGGTAATCACCGGTAGATTTCTCGCCGCCAGTTCGTCCGCCATTGCATCGTCGATCACCGCGCCATGCTCGATACGATCAAAGCCTTGCTCAATAGGCGTGGCATCCGCCAAGGCCGCCAGCGCAAAGACCAGCTCTAAGTGTGTAACGCAGTGAAAGGCAATGTTGCGCCCGCGACTGCGGGCCGCGTTGATGCGCGCTACCAATGTTTGCAGCGCTGGCAGTCGGTCCTCGTCTAGCAGTACTTTCAAGTACCCATGGTCTAGGGTGTCGTCGCCCATGAGGCTAACCTGCTGCAACAGCGCGCCGTCTGCGCGCAGCCGCTGCAGGTCTACTGCGCTTTTCTGGGTATTCGTTGCCGATGTATCAGTAACGCTGACAATGCCGAAGCTTGCGAGCTGACGCGAAAAGGCAGCGATATCAGGCATCGAGCTGGCACCAATTGCATCTAACTGCTGGGCCATCAGTTCATCGTTGCGGACAACACAGCCTGTCAGTTGGCCGGAGGCATCGCACTGCACACCATTTAAGTGAGTAAACGCGCCAAGGTCTAGCGCCTGCACCGCGATGGAATTGCATACCCACAGCTTGCCGCTGCGATGCTGAATACGCAGGGGACGATGCGAACACAGCTCGTCGAGCCGCCAGCGATCTAGCTCGCCAAGCTGTTGTTCGTGATAATCCACACCGCGAATCCAGCCGCTACCCGGAGCGTTTGCCAAACGCTCAGCCAAGACCTCACGGCACCTCGCCAACGATCCCCCGCCCACATTGCAGCTTACCGAGCCTTGGGCCGCTGCCGCTGCAAACAGGTGAATATGATGGTCATGCAGCCCGGGCAGTATTTCACCGCCACCCGCATCGAGGACGCTTTCATTACGCATCGCGTTTAGCTGCGGGGCTATGGCCTCCACGGTTGCAGCAACGCGAACGTCTACTGGTCTGCCCTGCAGCCATGCATTTTTGATCAACATCGGTCTACTGTCGCCTTAGATCGTGGTTCCCAGCAATAGGGCAGGCAAGGGCTTGGCCAGCTTGCTGGATTTTGTATCGGCAAGCCGCCGCCACACTATGCATTGACAGATCCAGCCTGCCACTGCGGCCCCGGGCGAGAGCGTCGGCTACTGCCAGTGCCGCAAATGTACCGGTGAGCGGATCAGCAACTGCATCACCAACAAAGCTCGGCTGGTACAGCTCATCCCATTGCAGTAGCTGGGCAGCGGCAGCTACATCGTCACCAAAGCCAACCCAATGCCCGGCAGGCTCAGCCCGCCCATAGGCCGTAATGCCAAGCCAAATTTGCGGCCGGGTAACCGCGAGCGCCTCGCGATTCAAACCCAATCCCAGCAAAGCCCGTGGCCGCGAGGCTTCAATCACTACGTCAGCATTGGTAAGCAGAAGAGCCAGTTGCTGGCACTGCTGGGCATCCTCAAAATCTAGAACCAGATGCTCATGGCCCGCATGCAGTTGGTCATACAAAAGCGGACTGCCCTGACGTGCACCGTCGGGCCGTTGGGTGCTGCTTACCACAGTCACAGCCGCGCCACAGGCCTGCAGCAAGTGGGCGCACAGTGGACCTGCCCACAGTGCCGATAGATCAACTACCCTTGCACCCGCCAGCGAACGCGCAGCCGTGGTTTGCGGGTCGGTAGTACATTGGTGATCGAGTCTGAGACTGCTGACCTCTACCAGCCCGGGGCCGTCAACAAAGGCCAGCGGCAGGCCCATCTCCCGGCCACGGGCCTGCAGCAGTTGGCCCGACTGCTGATTGAGAGCCATTTGCAGAGTGTCCCAGTCACCCGGCGGTGTGTCGGTTTGCAGCCAAGCGCCAAGCAGTTGCCAATCGCTATCCCGGGCCAGATTCAGCGCCAGCCAGCCATCGGCGCAGCGCAGCAGTTGGCAGCTCGCGTTGGCCGATTGCTGCCCAACTGGTGCGATGCCAAGCTCTTCGGCTCTGGCACCCAAGACCCAGTTTGCCGTTGGTAAGGACGCTTGCGGATAGAAATGCGACAGGCCATTTAGGCCCTGATCGACACAAGCAGACAGGTCACGGGCAGGTATACTTATGGCCATGTCAAACCCACGCAAATTTGCCACTGGAAAGGTCATAACGCTAGAACAGTACTGCCGCTTGTTGCACAGCCCCATGTTGGCTGAAGAGCACAGCGTTGTCAGCGCTTGTCCTTACTTGGCAGTGGAGCTAGATAGCGGCACCAAGGTTGCTCATCCACCGACCCTAGCGACAGCTTGGCGACCAACCACCGTAGTCATCGGCTTTGCCAGCCAGCCCGCGACCACACTGCCAGCACCAATCCAAGAGCTGTTGCCACTGTTCGACATGATCGCCGATACCACGCTGCCAGCGCACTTAATCGACGGCGCGCTATACAACATTGACAGTCAGCCAATGGCCAGCGCAGCCTTGGTCCAGCTGCTGCGCCAAGGTGACAACATGTCTGTTGAACACGCGTTGCAGATGGAGTCATTGACCTATTCAACGCTGCAGCACGGGACTGAATTCGAGGCGTGGCTGAGCCAGCAAGGCACCAAGAACAGTGCTATGCGAATAAGCCAGTCTGCCGATATCAATGATACCTATGCAGCCGAGCAGCCTGTGGTGCTTTGTCATCGAAACGACGCCCAACACCTAGAGGTAACGCTTAATCGGCCAGCAAAACACAATGCCTTGTCTGCCGCCATGCGCGATGAATTGCATACCGCGCTGCTGTTAGCCGAGGCTGACGCTTCTATTGAGCGGGTTATCCTAGCGGGTAGCGGCTCCTCTTTTTGCGCCGGCGGCGATCTCGACGAGTTCGGCCTAGCGCGAGATGCGGCCCAAGCTCACCTTACCCGCACCACTCGTTCGCCTGCACTTTTGATCCATAGCATTCGCCATCGAGTCAGCGCTCAGCTGCATGGGGCTTGCATTGGTGCTGGCATCGAAATGACGGCTTTCGCCACGCAGGTTGTCGCAACCCCAGAGGCTTTTTTTGCCCTACCCGAGGTGGGCTTTGGGTTAGTGCCGGGGGCTGGAGGTACGGTGAGCGTACCCCGTCGGATTGGTCGACACCGAGCGGCGGCCCTAGCCCTTAGCGGTCAGCGCATCGATGCGCCTACGGCCTTGGATTGGGGCTTAATCGACGCCATTGCGTAGCGCGGACGACTCAGTAGCCTTACTGCAACTGCTCCACAAAAGCGGCCTTAACCACCCGGCGTAGCAGCTTGCCGGTTTCGTTGTAGGGAAGCTCATCCCAGACTTTCATATGCGCGGGCACCCGGGAACTGCGCAGTTGGGACTGCACCAGATCTTTCAGTTGCTGCTCATCAATGCTAGCCCCGGCCTTTGCCACTACTGCTGCGGCTACCGCTTCACCCCACTGCTCATCTGGTACACCGACAACGGCAACATCTGCAACCGCCGGATGCGTGAGCAAGACATCTTCGATTTCTCCCGGCGAGAGGTTTTCACCGCCACGCACGATCACATCATCAGCGCGACCCTCTAAAAATAGATACCCCTCATCATCCATGCTGCCGGCGTCCCGGGTCGGGAACCAGCCGTCGGCGTCTACTACCGAGCCCTTGCCTTCGTACTCGCCGGATACCTGTTCACCGCGCACATAAATTTCGCCACGCTCACCGGCACTCAGTACCCGACCCTCATCGTCACGAATTTCGATTTCTACACCGGGCAGCGCTTGGCCCACCGACACTAAGCGTCGCCGACCGGCTTCAGTAGTACTCGCCACCGCCTCACGATGGGCATCTGGACCGAGCACGCAAATGGTGGAGCTGGTTTCGGTCAGGCCGTAAGCGTTAGAAAAATCTGTTGTAGGGAACAGTGTCATCGCCTTTTCAATTACGCTGAGCGGCATTTTACCGCCACCGTAGGCAAGACTATTCAAATACGGCATATCTGCCTGAGCCACACCTTGAGCTTCTAGGGTTTCAACAATGCGCGCCAGCATGGTGGGTACGACAAATGCCGTGGTCACTTTGTGCTGCCGCGCCAGTTCGATCCAGCGCTCGGCATTAAAGTTCGGCAGCTGAATCACATGACGACCTGAGTAAACCGAACTCATAATCGCCGCAATGCCGGCTATATGGTAAGGCGGCACGCAGACTAGAGAAGCGTCGTCCTCTGGCGCACTGGCAAATTCTACCGAACCAAGAATGTAGCTCACCAAGTGCTTATGCCGAAGTACTGCCGCCTTGGGTTCGCCAGTAGTGCCGCTCGTGAAAAGAAGTACGGCGATCTCGTCTGGGTCCATGGCCCATTCGCCGGCGACCGGCGCTGGGTTCTGGGCAGGGTCGAGGAACGCATCGGTACTTACCGCGTGCACGCCATCTAGCCCGCCAAAGGCATCAACTCGGTCTGACGAGGTAACTAGATAGGCAGGGGTCACCCGCTTCAACAGCGCTGCTATCTCCTCATCGGTGAGGCGATAGTTCAGCGGCACATAAGGCACTCCGGCCCATGCGCTGGCAAACAAACCTAGGGGTGTACCCAGATTGCTGACATCGAGCTTAGCCATGCGGCTTGAACCTTGGTCCGCAATAGAACCAGCGCGCAGCCGGGCGGCTTCAAACAGTTCGCTGTAGGTGTAGGTCAAACCGCGTTCACCGTCGGTAAACGCCGGGCGATCGGGAAAGGCTCCACTGGCCATTTCCAGCAGCATCATGACATTCATTGCTGGCGCCTAGTCTGTTTTCGGTAGCTGCTTGGTATCTTTTTGCAGCATCAGTGCACCGTTAACGGCCAAGCTGCCATCGCCTGCTTTGACGCAAAGTACTTCGAGAGATTCGTCCTCAGTGATGTAGCGTTTGCCCATGGCAATACCAACCGCATGTTCCGGATGCACTTCTGCGCCAGCTTCGCCTGCGCCGTTTGGATCGATCATGGCAACTCCGCCACAGGTAAGTTCCACATCAGCATCAGACGCCGATACCACCATAATTTCACCGGCGCATACTGCGCTCTTTAGACGACCACCGGTTTTTAGCGTAGGCATGATTTCTCCCCAATATTTTTAGATGCCTGATTCTAGGACTTGTCGGGTTCCTTGACAAAGTGTCTCGGTCATACGAACTTGCGATTCAGCAACAAAGGTATATGCAAGGGAGAGAGAACATGCGCATTTCTATATCCATCGGCTCGGCTTATTACAACGGTGAAGAGTGGGATAGCTTAGTGGACTACACCATGGCCGCAGATCGCATGGGCGTTAACGAAGCCTGGTCCGCAGAAGCTTGGGGCATGGACGCCATTGTCCCCTTAGCCTATTTGGCAGCAAAGACCGAGAACATTCGCCTAGGCACTGGCATTATGCAAATCAGTTCCCGAGTGCCTTCCATGATGGCAATGACAGCGCAAAGCCTTGATACGGTATCCAATGGCCGCTTTAACATGGGTCTTGGTGTCAGTGGTCCGCAGGTAGTAGAAGGGCTGCATGGTGCTTCATTCGCCAAACCCCTCTCCCGACTTCGAGAGTGCATGGCGATTTTGCGTCTGGCCCTGAACGGCGAGAAGCTGCAGTACGATGGCGAACACTATGTGTTGCCGCGGCCCGGCGGTGAAGGCAAGCCGATTCGACTATCGCAACCACCACGACCCAACCTGCCAATATATCTGGCCACACTGGGCCCGAAGTCACTGCAAATGACTGGCGAGCTGGCCGACGGCTGGCTGGGCACCTGTTTTTTACCGGAGCAGGGACACGTGTTCTTAGATGACTTGCGTGCAGGCGCGGCTGCGGCAGGCCGCAGTCTGGCAGACATTGATATTCAAACCGGCGGCTACTTTGAAATCAGCGACGACGTGGAGCGTTTAATCGCCGCACGTAAACCTGCCATGGCCTTTACCTTGGGCGGCATGGGTTCTGCGAAAACTAATTTCTATAACGACGCCTATTGCCGTGCGGGTTACGAAGACGACGCCAAAGCCGTACAAAGCCTATGGATCGACGGCAAGCGCGATCAGGCCGTGGCTCGGGTACCCGATGAAATGGTCTTGCTGACCAATCTGATTGGTACTGAGGACATGATCCGTGAGCGTCTGCGTGCCTTCCGCGATGCCGGTGTGAACACGTTCCGGTTAGCTACCGGTGGCGAGAGCTGGAAGGATAGAACCTCTGCCTTAGAGGAAGCAACTGATCTAATACAGCGCGAAGCCAAGGCGTGGGCTTAATACAGGCAACGCGCTAAGCCAAACTCAGTAACCAACCTCAAAAACCGGGCAAGGGATCATCAATATGCGATTAGGAACCATCTTCTATAACGACTTTGAAATGCTCGATGCCTATGGACCATTGGAAATGTTCGGCGCTCTCGGTGACAAAATCGAACTGGTTACCATTGCCGAGATGGCCGGCAATGTGGCGTCTTCGGCGGGTCCGAAAACCGTCGCGGACTATGGCTATGCTGACGCGCCAGAGCTGGATCTCATTTTGCTACCCGGCGGCATCGGCACCATTGCCGAACTGCAAAACGAGGCTCTGTTGGACTTCCTCAAGCAGCGCTGTCCGCAGAGTCAGGTAACCATGAGTGTGTGTACCGGATCGGCGCTACTGGCCAAAGCCGGTTTACTGGACGGTATGGCCGCTACTACCAACAAGATGTTCTTTGAACTGGCACGCAGCCAAGGTGACCTTGTGCAATGGCAGGAAGCAGCGCGTTGGGTCGATGCAGGCCAATACGTAACGTCTTCGGGAGTTTCTGCGGGCACCGATATGGCGCTGGCGGTTATTCAGAGGATCTTTGGCAGTGAGCTGGCCGAGCAGGTGATGAACTACACCGAATATCAATGGCACCGCGACGCGGCTAGCGATCCTTTCGCAGCGCTGCTTAATCAGGGCGTCGTACCAGAATAAAGGCGCACAGCCAGACAAAAATTTCTTAAGCGTCTTGCCAACTAGCGCTGGCATGGCGTAACGGTTTCGTAATTTTCATTTGCTTTGGGAGGGACTATGTCTGATCGACTAAAGGGTAAGGTGGCGTTAATTACTGGCGGCACCAGTGGCATTGGCGCGGCAACCGCCGAGCTTTTTATCAAAGAGGGAGCGACCGTCGTGATCACCGGACGGTCCGTGGAGAAAGGCCAAGCCTTGGCCACAGCGCTGGGTGAACGTGCCAGTTACTTTGAGGCAGACATTACTCAAGAAGATGCCATTCGCGAGTCTATTGAACAAACTGCTGGCACCTACGGCAGACTAGATGTGCTGTTCAACAACGCGGGAGGGCCTGTGGGAGCGCCGCTGGATCAGCTGAGCCAAGAACATATCGACTACGGTGTAAAACTGCTGCTATCCAGTGCAATTTTAGGCACTAAGTACGCCGTAGAGCCCATGACGGCCAGTGGTGGCGGCTGCATTATCAACAATTCAAGTATTGCCGGTTTGCGCTACCGCCAAGGAGATTTACTTTACTCTGCGCTCAAAGCCGCACTCACCCATTACACCCGCATGGCGGGAATTGAACTCGGGGAGCACAACATTCGCGTCAACTCGATTTCTCCCGGCGCCATCGCCACGCCAATTTTTTGGGGTGGCTCGGCCCGAGCGAACACCCTCAGCGACGAAGAGAACGAGCGCAAAATGAACAAACTGCAACAGAGTTTGGCGCGCTCCGTGCCGCTACAAAAGACCGGCGTCGCCGACGACATCGCCGAGGCTGCACTGTATCTGGCCAGCGATGCTGGCCGCTTTGTTACCTGTCACGATCTGGTAGTAGACGGTGGCCGCACGTCAATGTTCCACGAACCTAGCTAGGCCTATCTGTGACTCTAGCGGCCGCCTGTGCTAGCGACTGGTTGCAGCAAAAGACCACCAATGCTCTGGGCGCGGCTGGTCCACGCCCATACCGGTCTTCGCCGCACGGGCATACCAAGCACGATCAAGGGTTTCAGGCTGTAGCACCCGAGAGAGGCGCACAGGGTATATGTCGCTCCCAATGCGAATTCTGGCGTCCGCATTGACCAGCGCCCGGCCGGACCAGTACTTGCCGTCGCAGCGCGCGCAGCTTAGGTACATGGCCCCGGCTGCATCCGCCATGCAGTTCAGATTCACCGACCAAGGGATAATCCCCTGCACCTCAATTTGGCAGAGCCGTTCGTCGTTCGCAAAAGCCCAGTCGCTAACCGCTGCCGTCACCGTATTGCCGGACAATACCGTGCCGGGAATTCGCTCGCAGGGACAACGCACCACAAAGGTCATCAGCACAGCCAGCAGGGCAATGGCAAACATCGCGCCGAATAGCGATTTTACGTTCACCGACCCAGCTTGACTCACGGACTCATGCATAGCTCAGACTCGTGCCTCAGGCCACAGGCGCAGGAAGTTTTCGCTATAAAACGCATCCCGAACGGCAGGCTCGGAGTTGGCCAAAAACCGTTCAAAGCGACCGATGGGATCCTTGGTGCCCTCAAGGTGCGGGTAGTCGCTAGAGAAAAGATACAGGTCAGGGTGCGAGTCCTGCATCAAATAGGCGACATCTTCATGAGAGAAAGGAGTGAACGCCATTTGCTCAATGAGCTGTTGCGATGGTGCGCGCTCAAAGCGTACCGACTCATCTAAGCGACCGTAAATTCGCGTCACCCAATCAAGCCGCCGACACAACTCTGGAACCCACCCGGCACCCAGTTCTACGGCAGCGCCGCGCAGACCCGGATGACGCTCAAATACCCCATCGAGCAGCAGTACGCTCAAAAACATTTCCGGGGTCTGGTGCAGTACGGCCGCATCCTTGGTGCGCACATTTTCACCACCGCCAAGCCAGTCCTTCACCGGCGCGCGGCCATTGTTGCCCCAAGTTTTCGATACCTGCAGCGGCGCACCGCCAACATGCAAGACGAAGGGCACACCGGCTTCAGCCAGCCGGGCCCAAAAACCCTCAAGCTCTACATGACCCGGCGAGCGATCTAGTGGTGCACGGTGAGGAACCCAAATAGCCTGCAGGCCCTGTTTAATCGCCCAATCAACCTCTTCGATGGCCCGAGCCGGATCATCCAGCGGTACAATCCCTACCCCCATCAACCGATCATCGGCAGCGCAGAAATCCAGCATATGCCGGTTATGCGCCCGGGTGGCCCCGTAACGCAGCAGCGGATCTTTCTTGCTGCTGGGATGGAAAGGCAAGGCAACCGAATGAGTGGCGAACACCAGTTGTTTTTTGAAACCCAACAGGTCCATGGCAGCAGAGCGGTCCTCGCCGTTGAATGCACCAAGCGCCTGAATCTCTTTCGAGTTCTCAATTAACGCATCGCCCATGGCCACTTGGGCAGCCACATGCTCTTGGGAATGGCGGCCACCTTGATCCATGATCTGGTCGACTTCTGCGTCGGTAACCACCGAGGCCGAGTAACTGACATTGGGAATGTCATCGCGCAGTGCCGGATCGGCATAGGCCTTCAAAAAATCCGGCAGCTCCATAATATGACTGTCGGCGTCGTAGTACGCCCGATCTGCTGATGCGTAAGCCATGATGCTCCCCCTAATAAGTAGACGCTAAACATACCTCAATCGTCAGCCCGGCTAAACAGTTGAAAACGCCCTGCTCTCGCAGATTACTGACGGACAACTTATAGTCTGAGCAACACTATTCACTCGGCAACCTAGGCTGTCTAGCATCGCCCACTACACGCCTTACAACACTCTCACCGAAACAAGGTTTTACCATGCCCACACTACTGGACATTCTTTGGCAGCTTCATCAGCAACCCGACAGCGACCCCAGCGCACTGTTACAGCACGAGATCAGCGCTGACGAGGGTCAGACGCTGCAATTTCAGTTGCTGGAGCGGTGGCTCAATGAGGGTGAGGAACTGGGCGGCTGGAAAATCGGCATGACATCGGGCGAATCCAGAGACGCGCTGGGGGTAGGTGTACGACCTTCAGGCTTTGTGCTGAAAAGCCGCATGTACGGCAGCGGCGCCAAGGTGCCACGGGCAGGCTTATTCACTGGCGGCGTCGAGAACGAACTGTGCTTTGTTGTTGGCAGCAGGCTTGGCGAGGGTGCCACAACAGCCAGCGCCAAGGCCGCTATGGCTGGCTTGGCCCCGGGTTTCGAGATCAATCAAAAGCGGCTGCCTCCCGGCTCACCAGCCGGTCTGCGTATTGCTGACAATTTATCGAATTGGGGCATCGTTTCAGGAACGCCGGTACCTGACGAACAACTCAGCGCCGATCTGTCCGAGCTGGTTGTGACGTTGACCGAGCAGACCGCAACCGGCGACAGCATTATCGAACAGGTCAGCAGCGCGGGCCACATGGACCCACACTATGACTCCTTGGCTATTTTGGCCCGACGGCTCGCCGCCTATGGCCACGCGTTAGAACCGGGCCAACAAGTGATTACCGGCGCCTACGGCAAAACGCCGTTTACAGCAGGCATTTTTGCAGGCGAATTCAGCCTCGGCATCGGGCGGGTCGAAATGCAGCTCACTGCAGACTGACGGCTCTGTAAAGGCCATGATCGTATTCAACCTTTGACGGTTGAGCTATCATCAATGCCAACCTGGGCACCAGGAAAATACATTACAAGAGGCGGACTCGTGGCAGAGCAAAGCACCAAACCAGAACCCACACTGTTTTCACTATTGGCCAGAGATGCAGCACTGGCGGCAGCGGCCATCTCGCTCTGGGCTGCAGCGGATACTTGGTATCTCATCTCGGGTATCGGGCTTGCGCTGGCCGTGAGCGTTATCGACGCCGTTTTTGTCGGCTATGTGCTAGGCGCACTTTTCCATGAGTGGGGCCATTACACCGGCGCCAAGGTTTCGGGAGCCAGCGCCCCCCGGGTCAAGCCCAAGGGCACATCACTGTTTCGCTTCAATTTTGATATGGCGACGAATACCCAGCGCCAGTTCCACTGGATGAGCTTTGGTGGCTGGCTCTTCCACTGGGGACTGCTGGCCATTTTGATTCTCACGCTGCCCTTCGACACCATCAGTCAAGTTGCACTGGCGGCTTCGGTATTTGGCTTCGTAATCTATGCCACGGTCATTGAAACCGGTATTTTGCGGCAGACTATGGGCGGAGCCGACCCCGCTGAAACCTTGAGCCAACTGTCGGCTAAAACCTTTCGCCAAGCGGGCATTGCCGGCTCGGTGAGCGGTTTATTCGTGCTGGCTACACTTAGCTAAGAATAGGAGCTAACAAAAGGGGCTAAAGCATAAGCCGTGCCACCAAATCCATATCGCCTTGACGGACTTATACGTGTTTAGTTCGGAAATTCATTTCAGGGCTGTCAAAATCGCAGCCCTAGTCGGCTGCATATTGGCTGCGATCAATCACGGCGACAGCATTGCAGCCAATCAGATGAGCACCAGTGCTTGGCTCAAGGTAGCGCTGACTTTTTGTGTCCCTTACTGTGTTTCTTGGTATTCATCGGTTAAGGCCAAGGGCTGACGAACCGCGTCCGCCCTCCTCTGATACCACCTTTTTTTGCGCCATAAGGCCGCACACATTTAGGCATTCACTCCCGCCTCAGTGCGCGGGTCTCCGGCAACCCTAACGTGCCGCATAATGCGCGGTAGCGAGTAATCGTACGGCCGCGCCCGGTGCAGTACGCAGCGATTATCCCAAAGCACCAAATCACCCGGCTGCCAGGTATGCGCAAAAACCCTTGGCGACTGGCAGGCGAACTCCACTAGGCGACTGAGCAGGGCTTCTGAATCTTCCTCGCTCATACCCGGAATACCATAGGCGTGGCGACCAATGAACAGCGCCGCACGACCGGTTACCGGATGCACTTTTACCAGCGGTCGCAGAGGGATTTGCTGATTACCTAGGCCATAAGACGCGCCGCTGTTAACGCTATGACCGACCTTTGACTGGCTGTAAAAAAGCGAGTGATAAGCAGCAAGGTTGGCGATTTGCTCCCGGGTGGCCTGATCTAAGGCGTCATAGGCCGCACGCATATCGGCCCATTCGGTCTGGCCGCCCTGATCTGGTACTACTTGGGCCGCCAAAATGGAGGCACGAGCGGATAGGGGCATATAGGTACTGTCCGTATGCCATCCTTCGTTACCTTTGAGAATTTGAAAATGGTCGCTGGCTTCATCCACCTTGGCGCCATCGGCTTTGCGATTGCTGATAGGAACAGACTTTTTGTCCGCAACAAGTTGCTCTAGATCACCAACCCGCTCGCCCATGGCGATATGCGCGGCTTCTTCGATATGCTGCCCCGGAAACACCAGCACCGCGTACTCGTACCACGCAGCTTCTATGTCGCGCCACTGCGCATCGTTAAGGGTATTGAGATTCACTCCGGTGACTTTGGCCCCGAAATGACTTTCTGTTATCGCCTCTACTTTCACCGCATCCCCCTGAGCCTAGGCTCTATTCTTTACTCTGATCGCTGCCTGTTAGCGTTAGCTTGTGATTAGCTCGTACCAATTGACAACAAATTTTCCACTGGCTGGTACAGTTCCTCAAGATAGGTCACATCTTCTGCTGCTAAATCGATTGCTGCAGCGGCCACTAGGTTATCCAACTGACTGACCTTGGAGACACCCACAATAGGCGCAGTCACTTCCGGCTTGTTCATCAACCATGCCACCGCAATCTGCGCAGGCGTGCACTCGTATTTACTCGCCACTTCGATAACCCGTTCAGCAATGGGAAACACGTGATCGCCATGGTAAAGGCTTTCCGTGCGCGCTCGGTCCTTGCCCTGGGAACGATTGGTGCTGCCGCCACTGAACCCGCCCTGATAGGAACCTGCAAGAATACCCCGGGCCAGTGGTGACCAAGGCGTAAGCGCCACCCCGGTGCTCGCACAATAGGGGTTCATTTCGCGCTCTTCTTCGCGATAGACCAAATTATGGTGATTCTGCATAGAGACAAACTGGGTCCAGTTGTTCATCTTGGCTGTTAGCTGCAGCTCGGCAAACTGCCAAGAAAACATAGATGAACCACCCAAATACAGCACCTTGCCCGCCTTTACCGCATCGTGCAGGGCTTCCAGAGTTTCTTCGATAGGCGCTTGGGCGGAGCCTGGAATGCCGTGGGGATGCCGGTGAATCACTAGGTGATCGATATAGTCATGGCCTGTGCGTTGCAGGCAAGCATCAATGCCTTCGCGAACATGCTTGCGTGACAGTCCGCCCTGATTGGCGCCACGACCCATGGGCATGGCGATTTTCGTTGCCAGCACATATTCGTCACGCGGCAACAGCTCCTGCAGCAGCGCCCCTACCACCTCTTCTGAGGCACCAAGGCCGTAAATATCGGCACAGTCGAAATAAAACAAACCATGGTCAATGGCGGCCTTAACAATGGGCCGGGCTTCATCTTGCGTCAGCGTCCAATCGCCTTGGTGACCGCGCCCGGGAATACCAAAATTCATTGTGCCCAAGCACAGCTGCGATACCCGCAGCCCGCTTTTACCTAGCTGTACCGCCTTCAACATTGTTTTCCCCTCTGCCTATGAATCACTACATCACTGCCTTTTATAGCAGAAAATCCCTTCGAAGCGCGGCTGCAGATTTGGTAAGAGACGCTGCAAAAAAATCCGCAGTAGGTCGGACCCGACTAAACCGCCACCTTGCGTCCATCTCTGTGTCGCAAAGAGAGTGCAGGAGTCTATTCCCAGCAGCCCTCTAGCTTTGTTAACGTATCTGGCTGAAGAAAAACGAGAATTGTCATGAGTCAATCAATCGCCGTGGTCGGCGCCGGTATCTGCGGCCTTTTTACTGGCCTGTCCCTCGCCCGCAAAGGCTTCGATGTCACATTATTCGAGCGTGATGTGCCACCACCCGAAGGCGATGCCGAGGAGGCTTTTTTCAATTGGCAACGGCGCGGCGCAGCTCAGTTTCGTCACCCCCACGCCTTTTTGGGCCTTATGTGCAGTGTCCTTGGCGAGAACTACCCAGATCTGCTGGAGGAATTGCTAGAAGCCGGGGCGCGCAAAATGACCTTTGCGGATATGGTGCCAAAGCATATGGCTGATCAGTACCAGCCAGAGGCCGGTGACGAAAAGCTGTGGATGCTGTTGTGTCGACGCGCCACCATCGAAACCGTGCTGCGCCGCTATGTTGCGCGAGAAGCCAATCTACGCATTCACAGCCAAACCTTTGTCACCGATGTGATCGTTGAGGAAGAAGCGACCTTGACTGGCGAGACCACGTTAACGGTCACTGGCCTTGAACTTACCGACCGACAAAACCAGAACCGTGAATCGATACACAGCACTGATGTTATCGTTAACGCCTCTGGCCGGGCCGACAAATTTTATCAGTGGCTGCAAAACAAGGGCGCTCACATCGACGAACAGCGCGACGACGCCGAGATCGTCTACTACACCAGGCACTATGAGTTACGCGAGGGCGTCAGCGAACCGGAACGCGACAGCGACAATCCGTCTGCAGGCGATTTGGGCTATCTTAAGTACGGCGTATTTCCCGGCGACAACGGCCACTTCGCCATTATCGTCTGCTTGCCTAACGAGGAGAGTGAACTGCGGACGGCAGTAAAAGACGGCGACAAATTTGACCAAATTTGCATGAACATCCCTGGCTTGGTGCCGTGGATCAGCCCAGAACAGGCAAAGCCCACCACCAGCCCCTTTGGCATCGGCGAGATCCATGCAGTTTGGCGAGACTACATTCCCAGCGCCAGCGCGCCTCGCTTGCTTAACTACTTTGCTGTTGGCGACGCCGCTGCCCGCACTAACCCGCTGTACGGACGCGGCTGCAGCACCGGTACTGTGCACGCCCATTTGCTCAGCGAGGTGCTCAGCAGCGAAGCGGATCCATGGCAGCGGGCAAACGCCTTCAAAGCACAAACCGAGGCGGAAATTCGCCCGATCTTTAGCGCTAGCCTCAGTGAGGACAAACGGGGCATTAAAAAAGCTGCAGCCATCCGAGAAGGCCGCGGGGTCGAGACCGCCGGTTCGCTAAAGCAATGGTTTGCTCTGGCTTTTGGCGATGCACTGGTCGCTGCGGCGAAGTACCAGCTGCATGTGCACCGCGGCATCATGCGCACGGTTAACTTGGTTGAGAAACCGGGTATGTTTTTAGAAGACAAAAAAATCCGCAACACGGTACTGCGTTACATGTTGCGAGGCCGTAAACGCAATGCAGCCGCACGCATTGAGCGCGCGGCTAGCCGCGAGGACATGATAAACAGCGTCTGCGATCCGTCCACATAAGCAGAGTCGCAGCGATCATTTTTTCTAGGGAGGAAACCCAAGTGCAACAGATGCAGGACTTATTTTCGGTAAAGGATAAGGTCGTCGTGGTGACCGGCGGCTCACGCGGTATTGGCGAAATGATCGCGGCGGGTTATTTGGCCAACGGCGCCAAGGTTTATATTACCTCGCGCAAGGCGGCAGTTTGCGATGCCACCGCAGCCCGGCTGGCAGCTGATTACAGCGGCGAATGCATTTCCATTCCTGCGGATATGGCGAGCCTTGAAGGCATTGAGGGATTCGTTAGCACGCTGCGCGAGCATGAAACTCATGTGGACGTATTGGTAAACAATGCCGGTGTTGCTTGGGGTGCACCCTTGGAAGAATTTCCCGAGATGGGCTGGGATAAGGTAATGGATACCAATGTTAAGGGCGTATTTTTTCTTACCCAGAAACTATTACCGCTACTGCAGGCTAACGCCGCTCACGACGCGCCGGCCCATGTGATTAACGTAGGTTCGATAGATGGTATCAAGACACCAATTTTCGATAATTTTTCTTACGGCCCGTCGAAGGCGGCAGTTCATCATTTAACCCGGGTGTTGGCAGCGCACTTAATCAAGCGCCACATAATCGTCAACGGCATCGCGCCGGGACCCTTCCCTACCTATATGCTCAGCGCCGGCGTCGGCGGGGGTGGCGATACAGCAAACACCGACTGGGATGCTTTGGGTCAATCTAACCCTCGTGGCCGCGTTGGTACCCCACAAGATATTGCGGGTTTGGCCATATTTCTCAGCTCGCGGGCGAGCGGTTTCACGGTAGGCGATGTAATTACCTGCGACGGCGGCTCGGTCGTTTCCTAGGCCGCACTCACAAGACCAAAACTGGGCCTAGACCTGACGTTTTTGTAACCCCGGCGAGTACATGCTGATGAGACGCTGGTCCTGCTGCCAGTTTGCCGTGGCAGTGCTAGGCACACTGGCGAGCAACGCCTGAACCCCATCATCTACGGCTCTGAGCTCCGCCAGCGCAGACTCGTCCGCTGGTGGTGTTTGCACCAATAGCCCGAGTCTGGTTATTAGCTCCTGACAATCTGCCGCAGATGATGCGTGCTTGCCTACCCACGCACAGAACGCCATATATATGTAAAGCGTCTCGCGGATACCAAAGTACCCTACCTGCTGTGCATCAAGCGGATTCGGCACTGGGGTATTTTCAAGCTGGGCGACACCCTGACTCATCTCCGGCAAAAAACCGCCGTATTTATTCGTTAGGGTGAGGCCCGCAGTCTCGCGGGCAATACAGTAGTAGGCGGCTTGTGGGCCACGGTCGGACTTGATGACCAAATGCGCAAGGGTAGCGCTACAGGCAACCCAAGTTTTGTATCCGCTTACCTGTACGGTGCCGTAGGTTTCCACAGCGGTGACACCGGGCAAGGGCGGTTGTCCTTTGCGATCTTCTGATACTGCAAACGCCGCCAAGCCGTGAGTCGGCAGCTCACTGAAGGTATGCCGCAACGCAGATTGATAGCCGGCGAGAAATACCCACGCCATGCGGTCAGCCAGAAGCCCGCCCCTTACCGCTTGTTCCGCCAGCGTAGGCAGGTGTGCTAGCTGATCTGACCACAGCGCGCTAAAGGTTTGTTCGTCGGCCACCTGCGTAGCCCGATGCTCTGCCAGTGCTGCGGCATAACCCAACATTAGCGCGGCGCTCCGCCGCGCACCTGCAGACGATGAATCAGCCGCTGGTTATCGCCATGATCGTGAACCGCATAGTGCAGCAAGCAGCGGTTGTCCCACATCACAAGATCCCCCGCCTGCCACTGATGCCGTGCCTGATACTCCGGGCGCACGCAGTGCTCGTAAAGATAGTCCAGTAACACCTTACTCTCCTGTCGAGACCAATTTTTAAACTCTCGGGTGAAGGCTTGGCATACATATAGCGCCCGCGCTCCGGTCTCGTCGTGGGTGCGCACTACCGGGTGCTCGGCTTCCGACGCCTGATCCGGATCTTGCCCATAAAGTCGGGCCAGATCCTTGGCCGAGTGTTTGGCCGTAAGTGAATCAACCAAGGCCTTCATCCCGTCGCTAAGCTCCTCATAGGCATGAATCTGATTGGCAAAGGCGGTCTCGCCGCCTAGCGCTGGGGCTTGCAGGGCATACAACATGGTGAGCTTGGGTGGATTCGGGTCGTAGGTCATATCCGAATGCCAATGTTGATTTACATCGCGTTTTTTACCCTTATTGCGCAGCTCGATGATGTTGGGCTGGCCCGGCAGACTGCCGTAAGGAAAGGGCACAAGTTCGCCCCAATGTTGGGCAAAGGTCACCTGCTCATCCGGAGTCAACTGCTGCTTGGGAAAAACCAAAACATGATGCTGACAGAACAGCATATTCAACTCGGCCACATCCGCTGCATCCACATTACGGACATCTATGTCTTCGACAATCGCACCCAAGGGGGCAGACATTTGTCTTACTCGCATCGCTTACCCTCGCAAATCTAAGCGCTTTACTTAACCACAACACGGCGCAATTTGCCCTGTTAAAGAAGGCCCACACTTGCCTGTGTCAGTGACATACATCGCTGCGCCAGAACCCTAAACATCCGGGTAGACTACTCGAACATTTGTTCTTGGAGGTGAACATGCCGTTACGCACCAGCACCCAAGGTGTACAGACCGAAATGGTGGAACACACCGTCGACGCCCGTTGGCTGATGGCCTATGCGGCCAGCTTGAACGATCTAAACCCACGTTTTATGGACACCACCGGGTCCATTGTGGCTCACCCGGTTTTCCCAGTTTGCCTAGAATGGCCCGCTATTTTGGCGACTCGGGAGGCGACGCGTCGCGCTGGCATGAGCGATGCCGAAAGCGCCAAGGGCGTGCACGCCACCCACGACCTACACATTTACCGGCCTATTGAACCTGATGAACGTTTGCGCACACAGGCCACCATCATTGACGTGCAGGGTATTCGTCCAGGCGCGGCCTGTATTATGCGGATGGATACTTGGGATGAACAAAACGAGCTGGTTTGCCAAACCTACCAGACCAGTATTTACCGTGGCGTCGCGGTTGAGGCTGATGTGCAACAAGGTAGTTGCATCTCTGAGCCTGCTCCCGCGATACCCGAACAAACCCAAAACTTAGCGGTTGATAAGACCCTGACTCTGCCTGTTCCGGGCCACCTAGCCCACACCTATACCGAGTGCGCACACATCTATAACCCGATACATACCGACAGGCAGGTCGCCTTAGCTGCGGGTTTGCCGGATATTATTCTGCATGGTACTGCGACCCTTGCGCTTGCCGTTAGTGCGGTGGTGAACGAATATCTTGGCGGTGACGCCGCCCGCGTCACCCGACTCGGTGGCCGGTTCGCGGCCATGGTCTTAATGCCAAGCCAAATCGAACTGCGCGTCAGCAACCCAGTGAATGAGTGCATCGGCTATCGGGTATTGAACGCCGAGGGTCAAGAGGCGATCAGTCAGGGCTTTGTGGTGTATCAGTAGCCCTGACTGATGAATTGCTCGAGAGTGCCACGAGTTATTCAAGTTCGCCTAGGCAACCGAATCCAAGTCTTTAACGTGATTTTCCTTCAGCGCGTTAATCGACAACCAAGTCAGCACATTGGCCAGCGCGATATAGCCTGCAATCCACATAGAACTACCAAATGCCAGAAGCAGACTGGTAGCAATTATTGGTGCAAACCCGCCGCCCAGAATGGCACCTAGCTGATAGCCGAGCGACGCCCCAGAATATCTGACCTCTGTACTGAATAGCTCCGCCAACAGCGCCGCCTGGGGGCCGTACATCATCGACAGACAGATATGACTTATGGCGAGACCTGCGGTAATCAGCCACCAGTTGCCGGTATCAATCATGGCGAACATGACAAAGCCCCATAGCCCGGTAAGAATGGCCCCTAGCTTGTAGATGCCCCGGCGACCATGACGGTCGGACCAAGCGCCAAAAATAAAATTCGCGGGGACCGAAAACATGGTGCTAATCAGTACCGCAGTGAGCATATCGGAACGGGCGATATTCAATCCTTCGGGGTCAGTGCCGTAGCTAATAATCCAAGCGACACAGACATAGAAGGTAACCTGAACACCAAGGAAGGCACCTGCTGCTAAGGAAATTTCACGTGGGTAAGTTTTCAGAGCCTTTAGTACTGGAGAACGCGGCTTCGCTTCGGCAGGTTGGGAGGCGGCTGCAAGTTCTTTAAAGGCCTCGGTATCTTCGAGCTTGAGCTGCACGTAAAGACTCAGGCAAATAAGTAAGACACTGGAAATAAACGGTCCCCGCCAGCCCCAATCCATAAAGGCCTCGTCAGACAGACTGCCGCTCACCGCGAGAAAGGCCAAATTCGCCAGTACTAAGCCAGCAGGGGCCCCCGCTTGGGCAAAAGCACCATAAAAGCCCCGTTGGTTCGCCGGGGCATTTTCCGTCACCAGCAGCATGGCACCACCCCACTGGCCACCTACCGCAAGGCCCTGCACGAAGCGCAGAAAGATCAGCAGCAAGGGTGCCAAGGGGCCGATTTGGGCATAACCCGGCAGCAAGCCGATGAGCGTGGTCGCCACACCCATCATCATCAGCGCGGTCACCAAGGCAGCCTTGCGGCCAACACGATCACCAAAGTGACCGAACAGCACCCCGCCAATGGGTCGCGCAAGGAAACCCACAGCAAATGTGCTGAAAGAGGCAATTAAACTGACATAGCGCGGCATGTCTTCGGCAAAGAACAAAGTTGGAAATATCAACGCCGCAGCGGTGCCATAAATAAAGAAGTCGTACCACTCGATACTAGTGCCACCTAGAGCCGTCATGGCGACCGTGCGCATGGAGCGAGCCGTTGGTTCACCAGCAGCAGACTCTGGTTGATTATTTTGCTGATCAGTCATTTTGCATCAATCCTTAGATCGTCTTAAATGAGGTCTCGCGACCGTCTATTGCCAGTGATACGCCCACAACGCGTATCTGACGCGGGCGCATTGCTTTCGCACACCTCGGGACGCAAAGGTAATTGAGCAAATGGATTCCCCTCCGCCTTGCTCTTCGGCCATGATACCCCATTGCTCGCAGATGACGAGCCAAACCGAGAACATCCACGACCATGGTAAGACTGAAATTTTTGCTGGCGACACTGCTGGGGCTGCTGCTGCCTGTTGCCGCAGCAGACACGCCCATGCGAATTGCAGTGGCCAGCAATTTTTTTATGCCTCTAAAACAGGCTGTCGCCGACTATCGCCGACAAAATCCAGAGGCCGCAGAAATTACGCTTAGCGTCGGCTCCACCGGCAAACTGTTTGCACAGATCCGTCAGGGCGCACCCTTTGATTTGTTTTTTGCTGCCGACGAAGCGCGCCCACTACGGCTGCACACTGAAGGTCTGAGCATTGGCGCCAATCAACCCTATACCTTGGGTGAGTTGGTTCTGTGGCATCCACAAAACCTTAACGCCGTTAGCTTGCCAGAGCGCCTGCATGGCGTAAGGCGTGTCGCCATGCCAAACCCGGCGCTGGCACCTTACGGACTGGCAGCCGAGCAAACCCTCAAGTACTTGGGCTTGAGCCAAGAGCTGGCAGCCCAAGTGGTGAAGGCTGAAAACGTCGGCCAGAGCTACGCCATGGTCGCCAGCGGCAATGCAGGCGTAGGCTTCGTGGCACTATCCCAAGTGCAACAAAACGCAAATGCTACGGCAGCCTACACACCCATACCTGCTAGCATGCACGACCCCATTGCACAGCACGTGGTGGCACTGAAAAACGGCAGGCTGCCGGGGCAAGCCGAGGACTTTCTCGCTTTTTTTCTCGACAAGCGCCCACTCGAACAGCGCTGACTGCGAAGACAGCACTGCGGGATTTGGCCTGTCTAGCGACCGTTGAAAACCGGCTCGCGCTTCTCAACAAAGGCCTTTGTAGCGTTGCGGTGATCTTCAGTTTGACCGCAGTGCACATGGTGGGTGGCCTCCAGATCAAGGCAGTCGTTTACATCACCCGAAGACATGGCCCGAGCAAAATTCTCTTTCATATAGCGAAAAGCGACCGCTGGCCCTGCGGCCAGTTGGTCGGCAATTTCCCGGGTCTTGGTCGCCAGTTCATCCGCTTCACAAACCCAGTTGGTCAGGCCCAGATCTAGTGCCTGTTCCGCGCTCAAACGCTCTGAAAGAAAATACAGCTGACGCGCTTTGGCCGTGCCGATGAGTTGGGACATAAAGAAGGTGCCGCCGTAATCGCCGGAAAAACCCACTCGCGCAAACGCGGTAGTCATAATGGCGTTACTGGCCATCACTCGCATGTCACAAGCCAAGGCCAGGGACAAACCTGCCCCTGCAGCCGCCCCGGGTAGTGCTGCAATCGTTGGCTTTGGCATGTTGTAAAGCCGCCCGGCGGTAGCGCGTTGATTGACCCGTTGCCGGTGAATGGCGGCATCAATTGTGTTGTTGCCTACCGTGCCATCGCCGCTAGCTGCCATGCCTTTAACGTCACCACCCGCACAAAAGCCCTTGCCTGCGCCGGTAAGCACGACACAGCGTACATCAGTGTTAAGCTCGGCTTCTGCCAACTGGGTGCTCAAGGCCGCGGTCATGTCGCCGCTCATCGCGTTGCGCGCCTCGGGTCGATTCAAAGTCAACGTGAGTACGCCGTCCTGCAAATCGGCCAGTAAGTCTTGGGTTCCGGTATCGATATTCGTATCCATTGTGCTCTCCTCCTATAGGTTACTCAGAGAGCTTACCAATACACGGAAAAATGCAAAGGCCACTAAACCGATCCAGCAACAGCCCTTTACCGCGAATAAAACTTGGGTAAAACTCCCGCTACCAATCCTGCCCAGAAAGAGCCGCTATGCAGTCGTTGACCCTTACCATGACCTTGCACTTACTGACGGTAGCCCCTGCCGCAATGCTGTGAACTTTCCTAATGTCTCGCGGCAAAGGCACTCCCAGCCACCGCCTGCTTAGAAGGATTTATATGGCCCTAATGCTTACAACAGCAGTCATTAGTCTGTTTATACCCGCCGCGGTTGGGCCACAGTTTATTGCCCATCTTGGTGCCATCCACCTGCTGTCGTTAGTCGTCATTTACTGCGTGCCCAGCGCCTATTTCGCCGCGCGAGCGCACAACATCAGGGCTCATAAGGCCGCGATGATGGGCGTCTATTTTGGGGGAATTTTAGTTGCTGGGGCCTTCACCCTAGCGCCGGGGCGATTCCTCAATGAGTTGTTGTTTAGCTGACCAAGGCTAGAGACTGGGCTTATACTCTTCGCCTTACTTTTATTTGCAGCGCGGGGAAGCGATGAGCCAGCAACATTTTGAGACCTTTGACCTCACCATCGAAAACGACATTGCCCATATCTGTCTGAATCGTCCAGAAAAACGCAACAGTATGATTCCCTCATTCTGGGAGGACCTGCCAACGACGGTGCGCGATATCGACGACAACGCCAAGGCCCGGGTCATTGTTATATCTTCCAGCGGCCCGGTATTCACCGCCGGCATGGACCTGAACGCTTTCACACCTAAGGATCACAGCAGCGCAGACGAGGCCAAGCGCGAGCGCATTCGCCACGGCGCTGCGTTCTACGATACGGCACGCAAGACCCAAGAAGCCTTTAATGCATTGGAAGCTTGCCGAGTGCCGGTACTTGCCGCAATTCAAGGCGGGTGCGTTGGCGGTGGTTTGGATATGGTGACTGCCTGCGATATGCGCTACTGCACTCAAGATGCGTTTTTCACCATTTTCGAGGTCAACATTGGCATGACTGCGGATGTGGGCACCTTTCCTCGCTTGGTACAGCAAATGCCCGAAGGCCTGGTTCGTGAACTGGCCTATACCGGGCGACGCATGGCCGCTGACGAGGCACTTAGCACGGGCTTGGTCAATCGCGTTTTTGCCCGCCATGAAGAATTGCTTGCCGGCGTCATGGCAATTGCTGGAGAGATCGCAACCAAGGCGCCGCTGGCCGTGTACGGCTGCAAGCGTGTAATCAATTACTCCAAGGACCATTCAACGGCAGATACGCTGGACTACATTGCCATTTGGAACGCATCGTTTTTGCAAAGCCAAGAAATGCAGGAAGCCATGATGGCCAATGCCGAGAAGCGGCCTGCCGACTTTGTTGCCCTGCCCACACGACAAGAAAGCTTCGGCTCAAACTAAGCCGCAAAGAGGGAGAGAGACCAAATGACCATTCAGCTACGACAAATATGCCTTGTGGCCAAGGACATTGCACCGGTCGTCGACGATCTGTGCAGTATCCTAGGCGTGAACAGTTGTTACGTCGATCCCGGCGTGCAGAAATTTGGCCTGGAAAATAATCTCATGGCGGTGGGCTGCAACTTCCTAGAAGTAGTCGCACCCATTCAAGAAAACACCGCCGGCGGCCGCTACCTAGAGCGCAGAAACGGCGATGGTGGCTATATGGTCATTACCCAAATTGACACCTTTGCCGAACACCAGCGGCTACGCCAAGGTGCCATAGATGCCGGTGTGCGCGTTGCCCACGAGCACTCTGGCGAACAGTGGACACTGACCCAATTGCATCCAGGCGACCTAAAGGCTGCCTTTTTGGAATTGGAATATGACAAACAAGAAGACTTTAACGGTCGTTGGTTCCCGGTGGGTGGCACCGGCTGGGAAGATAAGGTGAAACAAGATATCACCGTGGATTTTGCTGGCGTGGAGCTACAGGGCGATGACCCAGAGGCATTGGCCACCCTGTGGGGACGGTGCGCTGATTTACCCGTAACAGCCGATAGCGTTGGTCGACCGAGCATCGCGTTCAACAATGTAGTGCTCCGCTTCGTGCCCGTAACCGACGGTCGTGGCCCCGGACTTGGCGGCCTAGACATTAAAGTAGCTGACCGTGAGCATGTGCTGCGTGAGGCCAAGGCACGCGATGCCTACGTTGACGACAGTCAGGTGATGATATGCGGCACACGCTGGTACCTAAACGACGCCTAGTCTGTCCGCGACCAATGCTGGCTGTCGGTTATCAAGCATCGACCAGCACGGGTGCAATCCGAACCTAGTAGTCGCCGACCACCTGAGCGTCGATCAAAGATTGAATCGCTTGGGCCTCATAGCCTAACTCAGCAAGAATTTGCCGACCGTGCTCACCCAAGTGGGGGGCGCGGCGCGGTGCTGGGTCACTGGCCGTATCAGCATCCTTGCTGTCCGATCCGTCCGATCCGTTCGGGCCACCTGCAAAAAAGCCCGGCTGCAGGTAGCGCAACGTGCCCAAGTCCTCATCTTGCATGGTTTGTAGCGCGCCGCTAGCCGCAAGCTGGGGGTCGGCGAGAACGTCACCAAGTGCATTCACAACAGCGCAGGGTATGTCGTTAGTGCTGAGCTGCTGCTGCCACTGGGTGTTGCTGTGGCGCGGTGCGACTTGGGCGATCAATTGATATAGCTCGTCGATGCGATTCGAGCGGGCGGCTGCATCAAGAACCCAGTCCGCTCCCGCAAGTGACCGTTCACCGACCAGCTGCAGAAACTGAATCCACTGTTTGGTGCTATAGGGCATGATCGCCATATAGCCGTCGGCGGTTTTAAATGGCCTGCGGTTGGCGGTCATCATCCGCTCGTAACCCATCTCGCCTTGCGCGGGCTCCATGGTATGGCCAGCAAGATGCTCGGCCAGCAAAAAGCTGGTCATATTCTCGAGCATTGGTACTTCGATACTTTGCCCTTCGCCAGTGCGCAGCCTGTGCACTATGGCCGCAGCTATTGCCAGCGCCAAGTGCAGGCCCACGACTTTGTCGCAGACCACACTGCGCAGGAACTGTGGTGCATTGTCCGCATCGGCGTTTAAGGCTGCGACACCGGAGCGAGCCTGAATAATGTCGTCATAGGCGGGACTATTGGCGTCCGGACCATGGCTGGCAAATCCCGGCGACCAGCAGTAGACCAAGTCTGGCTTAAGCAACCGCAACTGCTCATAGGCAATACCCAGCGCCAAGGCAGACATACCACGCATGTTGTGCACGACGACGTCTGCGTCTTTGACCAAGTAGCCGAGCACTTCTTGACCCGCAGGCTGTTTTAGGTCGAGAACGATACTGCGCTTGTTGCGATTGAATGCCGCAAAACCTGCGCCAATATCCGCACTGGGGCCGGGACGCACGGCGCGAAAACCATCACCGGCAAATGGTTCAACCTTGATGACCTCGGCGCCAAAATCCCCGAGAAACTGTGTGGCGTAAGGCCCCAACACGATGGTAGTAAAGTCTACTACCTTGATGCCTTCGAGCAGTTTCAACATGGCGCTAGGCAATAGCCACCCATACCGATATCAGCAGCCACTAGTCGAACTCTTTTTCGCCGCTGGCGAACAGCAGATAAAAAACCATGCCAAACAAAGTTACCCCTGCGGTCACCTGAAAGACCAGATCCCAAGAGCCCGTGTACTGCAATATAAGGCCGGTTACCGCCACACCGACAATGCCGGGAATGGTGCCTGCAGTGTTGGTAATTCCCATCAGCGTGCCCGCATGGCGTGGTGCAACATCCATATGGTTGACGTTGAAGCCACCAATGCCCGCAGCGCCAAACAGCTTACCAAGACACAAAATGCCAATCGCCGCCCACACCGTGTCTACCGTAGTGACCAAGAGCAGGCAAATGGCTAAGCCACCAAACGCTATGGTCTGCATGATCTTGCGCACCTTAGTAACGCTCATGCCGCTCACAATCATTCGGTCTGCGATATTGCCAGCAATGTTGAGACACAAAAACGAAGTGATATGCGGCAGCATGGCGATGTAACCAATGTCGCTAAAGGGTACGCCCAGGCCTTCATTCACATACTTGGGGAGCCAAGACAAAATGACGTAAAGCGTCCAATTGTTGCAAAAATGAGCGACCAGAATGGCCCAAACCGCCCTACTTTTTAAGAACTCGGAAATTGGTGGTGAAGGCTCGCCCTCTGCCGCTTCACTAAAGCGCGCGTTGCTTTGTATGTAGTCAAGTTCTGCAGCAGAAATGCGCGGATGATCTGCGGGCTTTGTGCTAACAATGTATTGCCAAGCGGCAAACCACAGCACCCCAACCAAGCCAAACAGATAGAAGGCCCATTCCCAGCCTAAAAAGGTGACAATAATCGGCGTCACAATTAACGCGAAGACCGTACCAATGGGAATGGCACTGGCATTAAAGGCAATGGCCTTGGCGGTCTCGCCTGCAGGAAACCAGCGCGTTACCAAGCTGTAGACCGATGGAAATGTCACCGCCTCGCCCAAGCCCATACCAATGCGGGCCAGATACAGCATCATCAGTCCGCCCATGGCCGCCCAAGGTGTGATCAAGGTGAACAGGGACCAAATCAGTACCCCAGCCCCCAACACCACCTTGCCACCAAAGGTATCGGCTAGACGGCCACCACCGATTTGCATCATCAGATAGCCGATGTAAAACGAAGACAGGATGTAACCCTGCGTTTCTAAATTCCAGCCGTAGTCTTCGGCCATAGGAATAATCGCAACTGAGATATTGACGCGATCTATGTAGCAAACGAATGTCGCCGCAAAACACATGGCAATAATTGAGTAGCGGGTGCGCCAAAACCCTTCTTTGTTGGCATCAAGTTCAGCCATAGTCCCCCCAGATTAGTCGGTGTGTCTCCTCACACCCAAAAGGTAACCCATGCTATGGCAACCTGTCGCCCGTTGTGCGTTAGTCCGTCAGGGTGGGATCATCGGAAACTGCAATCAGGGTTTTGCCGAAATTATCGCCCTGCAGCATTTGCGCAAAGACCTCGGGCGCCTGCTCTAGGCCCGCGCGTTTGTCCTCCAAATAGCACACTTCGCCCTCCCGCACATAGGCGCCCATCTCCTGCAAAAAGCGCTCTTGGTAGTCGGCGACAAAATTACCCACAAACAAATCATGCACCAGCACACCCTGACGCTGAAAAATCGCCTCCCCCTGCATCCGCCACTGACTGCGCGAATCTTCGCCGTCAACGTTGCCATATTGAGAGATGAGTCCGCACAGCGAAATACGCGCGCCTCGGTTGAGCAGCGGTAGCACCGCATCGAATACCCCACCACCAACGTTTTCAAAATAGATATCGCAGCCATCGGGGCAGGCGGCACGTAGCTCCTCGACAAAAAATTCCGAGCGATGAGAAACCACTGCATCCACACCAAGTGAGCGTAAGTAGTCGAGCTTTGCCGCAGACCCTGCGATGCCGACTACTCGGCAGCCATAGAGCCGACCTAACTGGGCAACCACTTGGCCGACACCGCCAGACGCCGCAGAAACCACCAAGGTGTCACCACGGCTAGGTTGGCATTGCAAAATGAGGCCCGCATAAGCGGTAAGGCCCAACATGCCCATCACGCCGATAGCGGTTGAGATCGGTGCCAAAGTCGGCTCGATTTTACGCGGCAACATGTAGCCAAAAACGTCAATGCCATCACCGCTTAAGCCACAGCTCTGCCAGCCATTGGTATTGAATACGAAGTCGCCTTCGGCATAGCCCGGCAGTCGGCTATGGGTAACCTGAGACACGGTGCGACCGTGACAGATGTCGCCGGGCTGTTCGCTACCACTGCGGCGGCGGCCCCATTGGTAGGGGTCCAGCGACAGATAAAGGGTGCGGGTTAGCATTTGGCCTGCAGCAGGTTCAGGCACAGCCTCCTCGCTCCACAGATAGTCCTCCGCTTGGGGCCAGCCCCCAGGCGGCTTTCGCGCCAATCGCCAAACTTGGTTTTGCATCTTCGGTGTCCCTGCGTTGTTGCTGTGCATTCGCCCTGTTGTTGG
>PCCE01000005.1 GCA_002731575.1 Gammaproteobacteria bacterium
CTGGAATCAATTAGAGCTGGGTATTCGCTACCAATTCGATTGATGCGAATAGCGCAAACACAAAAAAAGGGCCATTGGCCCTTTTTTTGTGTCCGCTTGATGGCTTAGCGGGAAGCCCTGTATGGACAATTACCGGTAGAGCGCCTATGGTGCTCGTGCCTAAGGGGTGGCGTCAGCCTGAGATAGCATCGTTGAGACTAGCGGTGTTAGACCCTTTGAACCTGATCCGGCTAATACCGGCGTAGGGATAGGAATGCGCGATTCGATAATGTCGGCCCCAAGGGCTACTTTATGAGCAGATATAGCGTCACCGATCTTGGGCACCTATCAGTCATGGAGCCCAGATATGTTAGAGCCTCGCGTTGCACGATTTTTCGTTGTTTCTTTTCCCAGCAGCAGTTTTTTAGGCTACACCCTTGGCTTGCTGTTGAGTCTTTGCGGCGTTGCCGCTGCCTCAGCCCAAACCATGGAAGAAGTTGTCGTCACCGCAGAATTTAGGCCCTCAAGTACTGCGGAACTCCCTGCTAGCGTGTCGGTACTCGACCCAGATGCCAATGGAGACTTGCTCAACCACCTAGACGAAATTCTATCTCGGGCGGCCAACGTCAACCTGACCAGCGGTGCATCCCGGGCCCGTTTTATTCAAATTCGCGGCATTGGCGAGCGCAGTCAGTTTGTAGAGCCATTGAATCCATCTGTGGGTTTGTTGGTCGACGGGGTTGATCTCAGCGGCATCGGTGGTGCCGCCACGCTTTTCGACGTGCAGCAGGTTGAAGTGCTGCGCGGACCCCAAGGCACGCTTTATGGCGCTAACGCTCTGGCTGGTTTGATCAATGTTGTCACCCCAGATGCGACTGAGCATTTTACCTCGTCGGTGCAGTTGGACGCTGGTAACTACGGTGCCCAAGGTGCTGGGGCAGTGCTCAGCGGACCGCTTAGCGAGACTGTGGGTTTTCGTTTGAGTGGGCGTCAGTATCAGGACGATGGTTTTATCGACAACATTCATCTGGGTCGGGACGATACCAACAACCGTGACGAGCGCACGCTACGGGCCAAGCTGCAGGGGCAGTGGGCCGATGGCACCTGGCAGTTAGCGGCAGGTAGCGTCGATGTAGACAACGGTTATGACGCCTTTTCGCTGGATAACAATCGCAATACTCGCTCGGATCAACCCGGTAGCGACATTCAGGAAACCACTTACATCGCCCTTAATGCCAGGTGGCGTCTATCCGATGCGGTGGAAGGGGAGATTGCCTTGGGCTGGGTCGATAGCGATATAGCCTATGGCTACGACGAGGATTGGGCTTTTGATGGGTTTCATCCCTACGGCTACAACTCTACCGACCTATACTTACGAGATGTGGCCACTCGTACTGCTGATTTACGGCTGCTTTCCGCGGCGGATCAGGGCTTGGCAAATGGCAGCATCGATTGGGTGCTAGGCCTTTACATGCTCAACAAAGAAGTAGGTTTTACCCGAGACTATGTCTACGCAGATGCCTTGCTGGTTACAGATTACAGTGTGGATCGACTTGCCGTTTACGGCGAGCTAGCAACTAATCTAGACGATGGCTGGCGACTGAGTTTAGGGTTGCGCGCCGAGCAGCACGAATCCGATTACATAGATTCTGTTGGTGTGCAATTTGCCCCAGACGATAATTTGTTGGGTGGTCGCCTGCTGCTGGAGCGCTCGCTAAGCTCTGGCAATCTGCTCTATGCCAGCGTCACTCGCGGCTATAAGGCCGGGGGCTTCAATACCGATGGCACCCTTGCCCGTGAACTGCGGCTGTTCGATCCGGAAACCCTGTGGAATACCGAAGTGGGTTTTAAGGGCAGCTTGTTTGACGAACGGTTCAGCCTCGCGGCGGCGCTGTTTCGTATGCAGCGCCGAGATGTGCAGATAGCCACATCTATCTCGCAACTTCGTGAGGACGGCTCAGCAGAATTCATCGGCTTCACCGGCAACGGTGCGGAGGGTGTCAATCTAGGGGTGGAGGTGGAAGCGGTTCTACAGGCTACGGAACGCCTGCAGCTATTAGCGAACCTCGGGGTGCTGGACACGGAATTCAAAGATTATGTTAACGGTGATGGCGAAAATCTAGACGGTCGAGAGCAGGCTCAGGCTCCGAGCTACCAGTTTTATCTGGCGGCAGACTATCGGCTCTCTGAGGCTTGGGGCATGAACATCAGCGCCAATGGAATGGACGACTACTATTTTTCAGACGGCCATGCCGAGCGCTCAACCAGCTACGCGCTGGTTAACGCAGCCCTAACGTATTCAACCCCAAGCTGGCAGCTGTCGCTGTGGGGCAGAAATTTAAATGACAGAGATTATTTTTTGCGTGGTTTTAGTTTCCCCAATGACCCCCGGGACAACTACACCAACACACGTTGGACTCAGCTAGGCGCGCCGCGTCAGTTCGGTATCACGGCGACCGCGAGTTTTTAATAGCTGCCCGCTATCGGCTCGGTGACCAACTGTTGAAACACAGGGTCCCGCTCAGGGAGCCTCGCCCTGCATAAGGACGCGCTCTTGCTCTAGCAAGTAATCGACCACCTGCAAGGCCCGCTCAGCACCATTGTCCATACCCACCCGGTACTTGCCCGCCACCACCATGGTGGGCACAGCCTCGATACCGGTGCGCCGAGTGGCCTGTTCGGCGCGATTCAGCTTGCGCATCACATCTCTGCTGTCGAAGGCGCGCATGAAATCTGCCGCAGGCAGATCGGGTGAATCCAGATAGTCGGCTATCGCCTCACCGTTGCTGAATACGCGGCCGCCATTGTGAATGGCCTTGAACATCGACTGGTGATGACTGTCCAGTGCATTGGCTTTTTCCAGCGCGAAATAGCCTTGTGCCAGCACCCCCCAAGCCCTTGAGAACGCGGTGGGCACGCGGTTGAAGTTCACGTCCTTTGGCAGGGTGGTCAGCCAATCTTCCAAGGTTGGGTCGAAATTTTTACAGTGCACACAGGCGTAGGAAAAATACTCCTCTACGGTAAGGCGGCGAACAGGGTTAGCCACGGTGACGTCAGCGATTACCTCGTAGTCGCTGCCAGCCTCGGGCACGGAATTTTGTGAGAGTCCTGTGCCCAGATAAAAAGTCGTAACCACAAAGCCCACGACCAATAGGCCGACAAAGCCCAGAATCAGATTGCGTACCCGCTCGACCCCCGCCGTAGATTTCGCCGATGAGGTTTTCTTTGTGGCCATATTTACTCTCCCTTCACGCTGGACTTGGTTCAATACAAGCAGTTTACTCAGGACACGGGTAGCGGTCACGGTTTGCTGTGCCATGGTCGACGAGTACCATGGCAGAGTTGAGAGTTGCTATTGCGGTTATGGGCAGCAGTTCTCAATGTTGCGTTCAAGCCAACCTTGGAGATTAGGATGAGCGAGCAGTATCAGCTGTATAAATCAGATACCTGTGGTTTTTGCTTCCGCGTGCGCGCCTATGCAGAGCAGCTTGGTATGGACTTGCCGCTTCGCGACATCAACAGCGACCCGGAGGCATTTCGGGAACTGCTGCAGGGTGGTGGTCGCAGCATGGTGCCTTGCTTGCGCATTGAGCGGGCGGGGGAGGCCGGTGCTGAAGTGCAGTGGATGTACGAATCTATGGACATCATGCGCTACTTAGGAAGCGGTGCAGCCAGTGCCTAATACGCTGCAGCTGGGAAAGCTCAGCTGCAACAATTGAAATCAGTCGGTTAACACTAAGAGAGGTCACAATGAAACTGGGGATTTTAGCCGGATATTCCGGACGCAAATTTAATATCGCGATGGACGCCATCAAGCACGCGGAAAATCTGGGATACGACTCGCTGTGGACAGCAGAGGCCTACGGCTCTGACGCAGTGACGCCGGCAGCGTGGATTCTCGCGCAAACCGAGCGACTGAAAGTAGGCACTGCCATCATGCAGATGCCTGCGCGTTCACCAGCCATGGCTGCCATGACCGCCATGAGTCTGGCTGAGCTTTCCGGCGGTCGCTTTATTTGTGGCCTCGGTGCTTCTGGTCCTCAGGTAGTAGAAGGTTGGCACGGAGTGCCCTACGGCAAGCCCGTGAGCCGTCTGCGTGAATATGTGCAAATTATGAAAGACATTTTTGCCCGTGAAGGTGATCTGACCTTCGAAGGCAGTGTCTATAACTTGCCCTATACCGGCGAGGGTGCAACCGGCCTAGGCAAGCCGCTGAAGAGCATTCTGCACTGCGAAGAAGACATTCCAATTTTTGCTGCCACCATTACCGATAACGGGGTAGCTGCCGCGGCTGAGGTCGCTGATGGTTTCTTCCCTGTGTGGATGGATCCAGAGCAGTACTCGGTATTCCAAGGGCCTATTGAAAAAGGCTTCGCCAAGGCTGGCGAGAAAGACCTGACTCAATTTGACATCGCCCCCTTTGTTACCGTGGTGATGGGCGACGATGTAGATCAGTGCATGATGCCGGTGCGCGGTATGATGGCCTTGTACATTGGCGGCATGGGTGCTAGGGACAAAAATTTCTATAACGACTATTGCAAGCGACTCGGTTTCCCTGATGCCGCCGTGAAAATTCAAGATCTCTATCTTGCCGGTAAGAAAGATGAAGCCATGGCCGCAGTACCTAAAGAATTGATCGATGCTTGCGCATTGGTTGGTCCGGCGGAACGTATTCGCGAGCGCCTTGAGCGCTGGAAGACGGCTGGCGCGCACGGTCAGGTTTCTAGCATGCTGCTGGGCTGTCAAGATCCAGCGGCACTGCAGGTTGTAGCGGAGGAAATGCTCTAGCCGGCTTTTTCTGCGTAACTGCGGTCAACAAAAAGGGGCGTTATCGCCCCTTTTTTATCGGCTTTTTTTTGTCGCCGGTTATTATGTGCTGGCTTCCACCAAGGCCCAGCCCCGCTCCGAACGTAGCCGCGCGGCATCGGCATATTCTAGCGCCTTAGCCGAGCTGGCGTTGCCATCAAGCCCACGCTTATACACACCCTGAATAATGCCCGCCGATCTGAACATGTTGTAAATCAGGTAGAAGTGCCAGTTTTCAATACTATCGCGGCCCGCATGCTTGCAGTATTCGGCGAGAAATTCGGCCTCGGTTGGAATGTTCAACGCCTCAAAGTCCGCGCCTGCTAGCCCCTCGTCGTCGTAGGCGTCGCCATGGTAGTCCTGACACAGATAGCCAAGGTCTGCCAAGCCGTCGCCAAGGGTAGACAGTTCCCAATCCAGTACGGCAACAATTTTCGGCTCGGTGGGATGAATCAGTACGTTGCCGAGCCGGTAATCACCGTGGACGATAACCGAGCCAGCGTCGCTGGGAACATTCTGCGGCAGCCAATCCATCAGTTTGTTCATGGCCGGTAGGTCTTCGGTCTGCGACGCAATATACTGCTTGCTCCAGCGCCCAATCTGCCGCTCGTAGTAGTTGCCAGGCCGCCCAAAGCTCTCCAATCCTACAGCGGCGGGATCCACGCGATGCAGTAGTGCCATCACACGCGCTAGATCGAGATAAATCGCGCGCCGGTCTTCCTTACTAACGCTTGGAATGCGCGTTTCGGTCAGCAGTCTGCCCTCCACCATTTCCATGACATAAAACTTGGTGCCAATAATCTCGGGGTCCTCGCAGAGGCAGAACATCTTTGGCACCGGCACATCGGTTTCCCACAGGCCGTGCATGACACGGTACTCCCGGTCTACCTGATGCGCTGACGGCAGCAGTTCACCCGGTGGCTGTTTGCGCAGCACATAACGCTGGCTTGGCGTAATGAGCTGAAACGTGGGGTTTGATTGGCCACCTTCGAACTGCTTAATTTCCATAGGTCCGGCAAAGCCCTGCACATGGGCCTGTAGGTATTGTTCGAGGGCTTGCTCATCAAATTTGTGCGCCTCGCGCACTGGGGTCAGTTCTACGTCACTCATACTCTTCTCTGATTTGGGAAGCTGTTTGCAGTAGGCAAGGATACGGCTTGATCTCATGGAGGGCAAAGTGCGAGGCTTGTCTTTTGCCAGAGTTATTGAGGGGACTTCATGTCACAAAAACGCATCGCAGTTACGCTGCCCGCCGGGCCGCGCATTTCCGACACCATTGATCGCATTCGCTGGGCTGAAGAAAACGGCATTCCTGATGCTTGGTTTAGTGACTCTGGTGCGCCGGATACCCTGACCCAAGTCGCCGCCATTGCCCATCACACCACGAGCATTCGTATTGGCACAGCGGTAACCCCTGTGTATACACGCTCGCCTTCGGTGCTGGCCGCATCTGCCAATGTCATCGGTCAGCTTTTGCCCGAGCGCTTCATTCTTGGGTTGGGCTCATCGAGCCAAACGATTATGGGTCAGTTCAATGGCATACCCTTGGATAAGCCGCTAACCCGGGTGCGTGAAACTGCAGAGTTGGTAAAAATTATGCTCAGCGGAGCTAAAACCGACTATGACGGTGAGACAGTGTTCAGTCGCGGCTATCGGCAGGCGCCCATGGACAATGCGCCGCCAGTCTATCTCGCAGCACTGCGCCCAAAAATGATCGAGATGGCGGCCCAAGTAGGCGATGGCGTTATTTTCAATTTATGGCCCAAGGCCGCTCTACCGAAGATGATGGAACATGTGGCCATTGGTGCGCAGGCGGCTGGCAAGGACCCCGCGTCGGTAGAGATCGTTAATCGGGCCATGGTGCTGTGCACAGACGACAAAGAGTACGGACGCAATTTGTTTCGCGCGGCTTTCGGTCCGTACTACGCCACGCCGGTATACAACAACTTCTTGGCATGGGCAGGCTATACCGATGCCGCAGCTCAAATTGCCGAGGGTTGGGCCGCCAAGGATCGCAACAAAACCGCCAGCGCCATGTCTGATGAGATGATCGACGAGATCGCCATTATCGGTAACGAAGATGAAATCCAGCAGCGCATACAGGCCGACGCGGACGGTGGTGTGGATACCCATATTATTGCGCCGCTGGCAGGCAACAAGGACGACGTAGAGCGCACCTTTGCCGCCTTTACCGGCCAAGCGTTTCAATTTTCCTAGCGCGAATTGTTAATGCCTAACAGCTGTAGCGGGTGCCAATGACTCGCAGGATTTATTTGTTTCGGCACGGGGAAACCGAGTGGAATGTGGCTGGCAAGATGCAGGGCCGGCTTGACTCGCCGCTGACCGAGCGCGGTGGGCAGCAAGCCATGGCTCATGGTCGGCTGTTGGCCGGGCTGCCGTCGCCAGACTGCCTATGGGTGTCCTCGGCAGGCCGCACTCGGGCAACTGCCGAGCTGCTGAATGCATCAGGTCAGGTACCAATGCATTTTTCTGATGCGCTGGTTGAGCGTGACTGCGGTACTTGGTCTGGCAAGACCCCATCGCAGGTGCGAGCCGAGCATGGGGCGGAGTGGGCCCAACTGCAGCAAGATGCCTTTCGATATCGGCCCGGCGGCGGTGAAAATTTGCCTGACCTGATGCAACGTTTTCGTGACCTGCTTGACCAGTGGCCACTGCCTGAATGCCTTGGCATTGTTACTCATGGGGTGGTTTCTCGGGCGATTTTGGGTCATTTTCTGCAGCTTAGTGAAGAGCAGATCCGGCAGGTGAAGCATCCTAACGCGCTGTTTTACGAATTGAGTTTCGTCGACGATGACATTCAGGTGCGGCATTATTTGGCAGACCAGTACAGTCAGGGCAGTGGGTTTGAACACAGCGGCCAAGCTATTGACGGTATTTGCGAAGAGCTGCCGCCACAGGCCGTAAGCGGCGAGTAGACCCGGAGCAGGCGGAAAAGACGAGACGACATAAGGAGAGAAAGAAAATGAAGGTAGATGGTGGCGTAGGCCTTAATCTAAATACTGTTGGCGCGCAGGCGTCCGAGCTTGAAGAAATGGGCTATGCGGGAGTTATGACCGCAGAAACGGCTCACGATCCGTTTTTTCCGCTGTTAGTAGCGGCGCAAGATACCTCGAATGTCCAGCTGATGACCTCTATTGCAGTGGCCTTTGCACGTTCGCCAATGACCTTGGCGAATATAGGCCACGACCTGAATGCTTATTCTGAGGGGCGCTTTGTGTTGGGTCTTGGCTCGCAAATCAAGCCGCACATCACCAAGCGCTTTTCCATGCCTTGGTCCAGTCCAGCGGCGCGTATGCGCGAATACATTATGGCGATGCGGGCCATTTGGGACTGCTGGCATCAGCAGGAGCCACTGGAATTTACCGGGCAGTTTTATACCCATACCCTGATGACGCCTTTTTTTACTCCGACCAATAACGACTTCGGCGCGCCAAAGGTGTTTTTGGCGGCGGTTGGTCCGATGATGACCGAGGTTGCAGGAGAGGTCGCCGATGGTGTAATTGCTCATGCCTTTACTACCGAGAAGTATTTGCGCGAGACCACTCTGCCGGCGTTGGAGCGAGGCTTCGCCAAGGCAGGTAAGAGTCGGGAAGATTTCGAGATCAGCTATCCGGCCTTTGTGGTTACCGGGCAAACCGAAGAAGAAATGCGTGAGGCAGAGGTGGCGACCTGTAAGCAGATTGCATTCTACGGCTCAACCCCAGCCTATCGACCGGTGCTGGAAAGCATTGGCGTAGGCGAAATGCAGGACGAACTCAATACCATGTCGAAGCAAGGCCGCTGGGATGAGATGGGTGAACTGGTCACGCCTGATATTTTGCGAGAGTTTGCCGTTATTGGTGAACCCGACACCATTGCCGGGCAGATGAAGGCACGTTATGGCGATATCGTCGACCGCACTTCTGCTGCCTATGCGAACATCGCCAAGGACAAGCGTCTGGCGATTATTCGCGAGCTGTCTTCGTAACCGTTAGCAATTCTTGGAGAGGAACCCTGATGAAAGTTGATACTGGTATTAATTTAGATTTACACGCCATCCCTGGCGCAGTCAGAGAGATGGAAGCGCAAGGCTATGACGGTGTGCGCACCGCTGAAATGAACCACGACCCGTTCTTCCCGCTGCTGTTGGCGGCAGAGCATAGCGAAAAGCTCGAAATTGCCAGCTCTATCGCAGTGGCATTTGCGCGCAGCCCAATGAATTTGGCAAATATTGGCCATGACTTGAATGCCTATTCCAAGGGTCGTTTTACCTTGGGCCTAGGGTCGCAAATTAAGCCGCATATCACTAAGCGCTTCAGTATGCCTTGGGGTGCACCAGCGGCACAGA
Organism: Gammaproteobacteria bacterium; assembly: GCA_002731575.1. Taxonomy (GTDB): domain Bacteria; phylum Pseudomonadota; class Gammaproteobacteria; order Pseudomonadales; family Azotimanducaceae; genus UBA4421. The sequence goes on from PCCE01000005.1 coordinate 9,134, forward strand.
TGCGTGAGCTGATCTTAGCGATGCGAGCCATTTGGGCGAATTGGTACGATGGTGAGCCGCTGCAGTTTGTTGGCGAACACTACCAGCATACGCTGATGACGCCCGCTTTTTCGCCTAACGACACCGAATACGGCGCGCCCAAGGTTGTGCTGGCCGCGGTAGGACCTAAAATGACCGAAGTCGCTGGTGAAGTGGCAGACGGTATGATTATTCATCCGTTCAGTACCCAAGCCTATATCGACTCGGTGACCTTGCCAGCCATCGAAGCAGGTCTGGCCAAGGCGGGTAAAACCCGCGAGGGTTTTGAGTTGTCTTATTCTTGTTTCGTGGTCACCGGCCGCAACGAAGAAGAGTTTGCTAAGAGCAAGGTAGCAGCTCAGGAGCGCATCGCATTTTATGGCTCTACCCCGGCTTATAAGGGTGTGCTGGATTCGATTGGCATGGGTGAACTACAGCCGGAGCTAAACGCCATGTCGAAACAGGGCCGGTGGAAAGAGATGGGCACTCTGATCAGCGATGACATGATTAATGCCTTTGGCGTGATGGGCGAACCGCATGAAATCGCGCCAGAAATGCTCAGTCGTTACGGCGGTTTTGTAGACCGCACCTCGGCATCCTTCCCAGTGTCTAACGAGGAACAGCGCGCGGCGATTATTGACGCACTCCGCGCTGGCTAGCAGCAAACCTCGGTCAACTATAAGGCGCAAAGTTTGCGCCTTATGACTTTTGGCCGACTAAGAATTCACGATACTTTCACGTTAGTGGCAACACCCTGCTCTGCATACGCCGAGGGCAGTTTGCACTGCTCCGGGCTGGGGAGAATGATCGCTAGGGATACTGACTGAAGGCCTGATAAGAGGTGTCATGTCGATTCTGGAGAGGATGCAATCCAATGCGAAACGCTTTCGGAAAACCTAGCAGGAAGGCTCTGGGCAGCGCCTATGACGCAGCGTCGCGATGCGTGAGCGTGGCCGCGATGCCCTGCCTATTACTGGCCCTTTGCCTTGTGCTGTTTGATCACCCAGATCGCAAAAATGAGTCCACTGCCGCAGTGACTGCGGCCAATGAGTTGCGCCAGCATGGCCCTGTGGTTACTCGCGAACTGCCGCTACCTCAGGTGACCAGAAAAACGCATATGCAGCGGGCGGAAGAGTTTTCGCAGAAGCTGGTCGCCGGCTTTGGTTTGCGTAATGCGGTGGCTTTGGAGTTTTCTGATTGGATTCTCGAGGCGTCCGCGCGCCAGCGGATTCAGCCCGAATTGATTGCGAGCTTGGTGTTGGCTGAAAGTTCTTTTCGCAAGCAGGTGCAATCTCATGTGGGTGCGGTAGGCCCCGCCCAAGTGCGGCCACGCTATTGGGGCGAGTTTTGCGGCCAGAATGACCTCTTTGATCCAGAACAGAATATTTATTGCGGTACGCAAGTGTTGGGTTTGCTGCTAGAGCGCTGCGAGGGTGATCGGGCCTGTGCTCTGTCGGCTTACAACATTGGTATGAATTCCAAGCGCCGCGCTGCTGGCCAGCGTTATGTTGCCAAAATAGACCGACATATGGAGCGCTTGGCGACTCTACAGCTCTAGGCCCTCTGCGCCGGGCCAACCGCATCTATTCGATACAGCCGCAACGCCTAATGAGTAACGAGCGATAGTCTGGTTAAATCACCCCACACATAGTTTATGCTCGAGCCGCTTCACGAAAAGAAACGGATAACAACGACAAGGGAAGGGTATGGACTTCGGACTTTTTATTTTCGCAACCGACTACGCCATTGGGCCAGATGTGCTGGCCCGCGAAGCAGAAGCCCACGGTTTTGAATCGCTTTTCTTGCCCGAACATACGCATATTCCAGCCAGTCGCCTATCGCCATGGCCCGGCGGTGCCGAACTGCCGCGCCAGTACTGGCATGCTCACGACCCCTTCGTAGCCCTATCCATGGCCTCGGCGGTAACTACACAACTGCAGCTCGGCACCGGCATATCCTTAGTTACCGAACGTGATCCTATTTTGATGGCGAAGCAGGTGGCAAGCCTCGACTTCCTCTCCAACGGTCGGGTGCAGTTGGGTGTTGGTGCGGGCTGGAATGCGGAAGAAATGGAGAACCACGGCACGCCGTTTGGCCAGCGCTGGAAAATTTTGCGCGAGCGTATTTTAGCCATGCGACAGATTTGGACCGAAGAAGAGGCCGAATTCCACGGCGAGTTTGTGGATTTTGACAAACTCTGGGCGCACCCCAAGCCGGTGCAGGCTGGTGGGCCGCCAGTGCTGCTTGGCGCTTCATCACGTTTTGTTTATAAGCGTATCGCCGAATACGGCGACGGTTGGTTCCCGATTTATCAGGATGCCCGGCGCGCCGGTGCCAGCGGCGCGGTGGACTACGCTCACGGCATTGCTCAGACCCGCGAGGCTTGGGATCAGGCCGGACGCAGCGGGCAGCCGAGCTTTAGCATCTTTGGGGTTGGCCCCGATGCTGCTGCGGTGGAAAGTCTGCTGCAGACGGGCTTTGATCGCATCATTTTTGCTCTGCCCTCGGGCAGTGCGGACGAAGTACTGCCCATGGTCGAAAAATACGCAGCCATCGCCCATCAGTTTAACTCGTGAACTGTCGCTCTGGCTGTGGTGCCTGCTGCATTGCGCCAAGTATTACGTCGCCACTGCCGGGTATGCCCCATGGCAAACCGGCCGGGGTTGCCTGCATACACCTAGACAGCGCCATGGCGTGTGAGCTTTTTGATTCACCCGAGCGACCGGATTTTTGCGCCCGCTTTGCGCCGGAGTCGTCCGTATGCGGATCGTCTCGCGAGCAGGCGCTGGCAACCCTTAGAGTGTTGGATGTATTGAGCGCCTAGGTCTTCTTCCGCGTTCTTTCGTCTGCATCTGTCTGGGGCAAAGTCCTAAAGTGTTTGCAGCACTGCGACAACTTCTGCCTCGCTGCGCGTCAGGTGAGCGATTAGGCCCGCGCTCTGTGCCCCCTCCACATTGTCTTGGTTGTCGTCCAGAAAGGTCACCTGACTCGGTTCGGCTTGCATGAGTTGGCAAACATGACGAAACGCAGCAGCGCTCGGTTTGCGACACCCTACCTCGTGAGACAGGAAGGTATGGTCGAACTGCTCCATGATGTCAGGGTAGCGCAGCATAAAACTTGTGGCATGTTCGGCATTGGTATTGCTGAACGCGCATAGTGTGTAGCGCGGCTTGAGTGAAGCAAAAAGCGCCGCGACTTCATAGTAAGGCTCGGTCCAAAGAGCATTCCAACCTGCCCGCCACTGCTGCAATGGCATGCTGACCCCAAGATTGGTACTTAGATGACTGGCATAGGCCGCAAAGTCCAATTGGCCAATCTCCTGATCTTTGTAGGCCTGATCCAGCGCCCAGTGGTTGAAAAACAGCGATTCATCGACCCCTGCGGACCGCGCCCAGTGACGAAAGACGCGACGAAAGTCGATGCCCAGCACCACGCCGCCCAGGTCCAGTAGCAGTACCTTTTGTGGGGGCGTGCTGTCAGAACCCGGCACTGGCGTCGTTCAATGCAGCAACGTAGTCGGCTTCTAATGGTGTGTATACGGTTTCACCGTTTTTCATGACATAAACTGGGCCGGCTATTTGTTCTATGTCATAGCCCTGTTTGCGCAGGTCGCCTTTTAGCATCTTAAAGGTGCCGGTTACGTCGATGTCCTCGTCAATGCGCAAGAAGACGGGTACCGCATAGCTGGGTAAAGCTTCGCGGAGAAAGGCTGAAAATTGCCCTAGATCGAGACTTTCGACGCCTTCGTTCAATGTCAAAGATGCCATGCCGGCACGGCCATCGGCACCGGGTATTTCCACCCCGTACAAATTACAAAATTTCACCTGCTCAAAGCCGTTGATGATTTCCCCCACTTCATTGGTGGACACATTCTCTGACTTCCAGCGATAGGTATCGCCAACCCGGTCAACGAACTGGTAGTGGTCGTAGCCCAAGGTATAGCCCACGTCTACCACGCGCATTAAATCGCCAGTATTGAACCAAGCATCGCCCTCGCTGAGGGCGTCGCGCAAAATTTTTCCCTCGGTGGCGTTGGGGTCGGTATAACCCTCGAATACGGTATCTGGGGTGATCTTGCCTAACAGCAGGCCCGGCTCTCCGGCTGCTACCTCGATGCAGCGACCGTTGGCATCACGGATGATCTCGTCCTGATCCACATCGTACTGCACCAGTACCACCTCGGCGGAGGTCATACCCACGGTCAGGTCTTTGTTCATTAGGTTGGCGAAGGCCACATTGCCCTCAGATGCGCCATAAATTTCACAAATGCGGCCGATGCCATAACGCTGTTTGAAGTTCATCCAGATGTCTGGGCGCATACCGTTGCCCATAATGGAGTGCAGCGGAATATCGGCATCACCGGCTTGCTCCGGTGTATTGGTCAAGTAGCGACACAGTTCACCGATGTAAACCATATGCGTGCAGTTGTAGTCGCAGATTTCGCCGCGAAAGGCGCTGGCGGAAAACTTCCGGCGCACATACATACCCGCCCCGGTGGTCATTGCGGAGCCAACACCGAGCAGCAAGCCGGTGGCGTGGTAGAGGGGTAGACACAAATAAATGCGATTGCCCGGCTTGGTTTTAAGGCCTGCTACGCCCGACATGTCGGCGCTCATCAGATAACGTCGATTAGACATAACCGCCGCTTTGGGAAGCCCCGTGGTGCCTGAGGTGTAGATATACAGTGCGGTTTGCCCAATGGTGTTGAGGGCCGTCTCCGGCGGATTTTCCTCGACGGCCTGCTGCTGGAGGGCGTCCATGTCCATGGCCCAAACTGGGCACGAATCAGCGCTGGTTGCTGTATCAGCAATAAACAGAAAGTCTGTGCCCGCAGCCAGTTCCAGTTCGTCTTGTACGTCGGCCATAGCGGACATAACCTCGGCGCCGAAAATACACTTCTTCGCCTCAATAACGTTAATGCAGTGCTTGAGGGAACGTCCGGTAAGGTTGGTATTCAGTAGACCCGCAGTGACACCGAGTTTGTTCAAGCCCACCAGCAGCGCCAAAAATTCCACGCGGTTTTCCATCATCACGCAAACCGTATCGTTACGAACCAAGCCCTGCGCTTTAAGACTGTTTGCATACTGGTTTGCTAGAGCGTTGAACTGCTGCCAATTCAGCTCCTTGCCCTCGCAGATAATGGCACTGTGCTGGCCGAACTTGACCGCGTTGGCCTCCACTCTGGCGCCAAAACAGTCGGCTACATCAGCGGGTCTAGGCGTCATGCCTTTTTTGAGTCTGAGTAAAGCGGGCAATTGGCCCAGGGTGGCAATGTCTTTGAGCAACTGCATGGGGTATGAATCCTCTTCCTCCTATTTCGCAGATTGAGCTTAGTCCTTGCGTTGACGCGCGGAAAGCCCTAAAACTCTTATCACTTCGGAGCTAAAGGGGGGAGCTGTGAATCAGTGGCAAATTGGTGATGTCACCATCACTCGTGTAGTAGAAATCGAAAGTCTTGGGGGCTCTAAATTTATCCTGCCGGATGCCACGCGAGAGGCCTGCAAACCCTACGACTGGATGCGTCCGCACTTCATGGACGAGGAAGGCAATCTACTCATGAGCGTGCACGCACTGGTAGTTGATACCGGTGATCGCAGGATTCTGGTTGATACCTGTATCGGCAACGACAAAGAGCGCAATGTGCGCAGTTGGTCCCATCTGCAGACGCACTTTCTCGAAGACCTTGCCGCCGCAGGCTACGACCGTGAAAGCATCGACACTGTGTTATGTACCCACCTGCATGTTGACCATGTGGGATGGAACACCATGTTAGTAGATGGGCAGTGGGTACCTACCTTTCCCAATGCACGCTATCTGTTTGCTCGCACTGAGTGGGAGCATTGGGATGCCAACGAGGACGAGAAGGTATACGGCCCAGTGCTGGCGGATTCTGTGCGACCAGTGGTCGCGGCAGGGTTAGTGGACTTGGTCGAAATGGACCATCAAGTTTGTAGCCAAGTTTGTCTTGAGCCAACCCCAGGACATACGCCCGGGCATGTGAGTGTACATATTCGCTCTGCAGGCGCAGAGGCTCTGATCACTGGTGACTGCATGCATCATCCGGTACAGATGACGCGGCCTGACTGGTGTTCGTCTGCGGATGTGGATCAGGCTCAAGGCCTGAAAACCCGCGAAGCGCTACTGCAGCAGTATGTCGACGACGAGATTTTGATTATCGGCACGCACTTTGCGACACCTACCGCTGGACGCATAAAACACTTGGAAGGCGGGGGATATTTTTTGGATGTTTTTGGTTAACACTCCTGACGTTTCGAACTCCCTCATCTTAGCGCTTTGGGACAGCTGTAAATTAACTTAGTGGCCCGAATTTCTCCTGAAATCGAAAGCTTTTAGGCTTTTGGTTTCGACCCTTTATGCCAACTATCCGCTAAAACATACCGCTTATTCTATAGATCCTCCAGGTCATCGGCTAAAGGGTGGATTTTGCGCCCATAGCCCCGCGGAAATTCGATCCTTGATCCACAGTCCAAACTTTGCCTATCTGCAGCCATGTTCGTGTTTTCTAAATCTGCTCGGCTTGTTCCTAATGGGTATATGAAGATCTGTCCTGGAGGAGCGCAGGCTTTGAACCACCGGCCTCTGCTATCCCAGCTGCTGACCATGCTGGCGCCAAGTATTCGCTCTTCCCTTGGCTAACTGCAGCCCGTTTCGCAGCGCGACGACCTTGCTGCCGCTGGGACAGAGTTGTATGCCTCGTTCGGTATTTATACTGGCTATGGTTTTGATGGCCTAGGTCATATGTGTCGAGGCTTTGAAGAGGCTTGTGTTGCCGGACTTATGCCCCAAAGTTCTGCGCTCGCCCACTTTGCTAATACTTCGGAGCAGTTGCTGAAAAAAATACCGGCCTACCAAGGCGAGCTGTCATCAGCAGCCGAGAGCACTTTGGCTGTGCTTGGCGATTCGTCCTAATACGCTAGCTGGCTTGGTCCAGTTCGGCTAGCAGATTTACCACCGTCGCCTGCATTTTGTCCCACTCAGCGAAGAGAAAATCTTGCACATTGTCTTTCGGTAGCTCGCTATAGGGGACCCGCCAAAAATGCAGGCGCACGCGTTGATTGAGCCAGCCGCCGCCGAGCAGGTCGTGTATGTCGGCAGAGCCTTCAAAACCCGCATGGGCTAAAAAAACTAAGTCCTTACCTGGGTTAGCGGCGAGCATTCCGGTAACGCCGCCGAGTCGAAGAGGCAGCAGATTTGGCCAACGATCCAACTGGGCTTCGAGCTGCGGATGCTTAGCACGCAACTGGTCGTGTTTTTTCTGCGTAAAGCGGGTGCCTTCAGGATAAATCAGCACCGATTCGTCGGGGCCAGCAGTGGCAATCAGATCGCTGACGTCTTTGACGGCCTTGGCTGAATCGGCACCAGTGCGATCAACAAAAACATTGGGAAGACGGTGGCCGCCAATATCCAGGCACGGTAACAGCTGCAGTTCCTGTTTCAGCACGTAGCGCAGTCCCTCATTGCGAGCCTTGCCGAAAAATAGCAGCGGCAGTGCGGTGTCACCCAGGCTTGAATGCCGCGACAACAGCAGCGCAGTGTTGCCCTTAAGGGCATCTTTTCCGGACACTTCGATACGCAGTTTGTAGAGCTTCTGGCCCATATCTAACAGACCTTGCGCCCACCAGAACTGAATGGCGCGGTTTTGTTCCATCTGTTCTTGTCGTGGATAGCGCGCAAGCACCCAAGCAAAGCGTGTTAAACCACCCCATTCGAACAGCAAGAAGCCGTAAATGAAGGTCAGCGCCTGCGGGGCTGTCCGATACTTTGGTGATGTACTCAGCAGCAGGGTAACCATTGCCACAAGCGGTAGCAGTAGCACCGCTAAAATGGTGACGATCACTAGACTTGAGAGCGTCAGCAGTCGACGTTTAAACATGCGTGTTGATCCTCGGTTTTTATTCTGCCTTTTCAGAAGTCTTACTGTGTGTCGCTAGGCGTGTTGGCAGGGTTATTCTAGTGCGCGAGCTGGCCAGCCATTACATCCAATCGCCGCGCAAACCAGCGCCAACTGATGATGCCGAAAATGGCGTTGCTTAGCGCGGTTGCGACAAAAATACCAACGTATCCAAAACTGTTGTTGAGCACTGTCGCCAGTGGCATGTAGACGATCAGCATTCGACCGAAGGAAAGAGCCGTACTGGGTAGGGGTTTACCTAACGCATTGAATGAGGCGGAGGACATCATTAACACGCCCCAAAGTCCATAGCTCAGCGGTACTAGTGCAAAATATGATGCGGCCACGGTAATCACTTCGGGCGAGGTATCAATGAGCGCTGCAATTGAGTTGCCGAAAAGGAATAAAGGTGCGGCCACTAACAGCCCCCAACCCAAACAGAAAAGATAACTTGCTGTTACGCCATTGCGCACCCGATCCACCCGGTGTGCGCCCCAGTTTTGTCCGACAAATGGCCCAATGGAGCCCGAGAGAGCAAATATCAGCATGGCGGCTACCGCCTCGATGCGATTGGCGACACCAAAGCCTGCTACTGCAGCTGCGCCGTAGTCGGCGATTAGATAAGTGATGTAGGCGGCGGTAACTGGGCCGATTAAGTTGGTCGCCACCGCTGGCAAACCAACATGCAGGATACGCTTGGCCGAGCGATACCAGTGACGAAAGTGGTCCTTGCGCAAAACCATATTGTCTTCTACGACAAACCACAGCAGCACGACTAACGTGCCTGCGCGAGTCAAGGTCATAGCAGTAGCAGCGCCCGCAAGCTCCATGGCAGGAAAGCCAAACCAACCGAAAATGAAGATCGGATCAAGAAGTAAATTAATGACGGCACCAATCGTCATAACCGCGCCGGGAATGTTGGCGCTGCCGTTAGCGCGCATGATACTGCCGCAGACCATGGTCGCGGTAAACAGCACAGTACCTGGCAGATAGATGTCCAAGTAGGAATGAATCAACGGCAACAGTTCTGGGGTCGCCCCCATGGCGGTAAACAGCGGATCAATGGCGAGCCAGCAGAGGGTCGAGAGGATCACCATTAATCCAGCAACCAAGATCATGCTGTGGGTGCCGAGCATTGCAACTTCGTCGTCTGCCTGTATTGTGCCGTCTGACATCGCGCCGGCTTTCGGTATAAGGCGCTGGGTGCCAACACTGCGGGCAATAACCGACGACGTACCGATGCTGATGCCAAGGGCAATGCCGGTAATCACCATTACTAGTGGAAAGGTAAAGGTAATGGCAGCGACGTGAGCGGTGCTAAGTTGCCCTATGAAGCCCATCTCCAGCGCCTGCACCAGAATACTGGACGACACCCCAGCCATCATTGGCACGGTTAGGCGGGCGAGTGAGGCCGAAACTCGGCCTTGGGTGAGATCGTGCTTAGACATGTGGCGCCAGTATGTCACGCTGGGGTGTGGCAATAAGATGAAAAGTTGGGCCCTTCACCGTGTTTTTGGGCCCTGTATTGAGGCCAAGTTTGGGGCCAATCTGAGATTTCGGCTTTGGACCTCTGTTAGTTATTAACCCGTGACTTTGTTCAAGGCCACCGAGTGCTAGACTTGTGCCCGCACAAGGAGGATCGCATGTCAGACACTCTTGCTTACAGCCCGGCAGTTACTCTGTCAGAAGGTCAGCGCGCCGAATTTTTGCAATTTGCTCGAACAGCCGCCCGGGCCGCTGGTGCGGTAATTCTGCCGTACTTCCGCTCCAGCCTACAGGTAACCAACAAGGCTGATGCGGGCTTTGACCCGGTCACACTGGCGGATCAGGCCGGTGAGCGTGCCATTCGTTCGGCCATTGCAGCCACCTATCCTGAGCATGGCATTTTCGGTGAAGAGTATGGGTTGCAGGCAGGCAATGGCCTTACTTGGGTCATTGACCCCATCGACGGCACCCGGGCTTTTATGACCGGCATGCTGCATTGGGGTATTTTGCTGGCGTTATTTGATGGCGAGCAACCCATCCTTGGCGTGATGTACCAGCCCTATACGGATGAGCTTTTCAGTGGAGATAGCGATTCTGCTTGGCTGGAGCGTGCTGGCGATCGAGTTGAGCTGAGCACCAGTAACTGCGAGGAAGTAGGCGCTGCCAGCTTATCCACCACTGGCGTTCATTGGCTACCACAAACCCAGCAACAGCAGTTTCGCCAGATCAGCCAAGCGGCCAAACTCACCAAGGTCGGCGGTGACTGTTATCTGTTTGGCATGGTGGCCATGGGTTCCTTAGATCTTGGCATTGAAGCGGGCCTTAAGGCCTATGATATCCAAGCGCTGATTCCCATTGTGCGGGGCGCCGGTGGGGTAATTACAAGTTGGGACGGCGGCAACCCCAGTCTGGGTGGCACGGTCGTGGCCTCGGCAACGCCAGCCCTGCACGCCGAAGCATTAGCCTTGCTGGGGGCAGAGGCAGCGTCCTAAGGCAGCGCGCTTAAGCCGTTATTTCTTCGTCGCGGCTGAACCGCCGCAGGGTGTCAACTAACAGACCTTTTTCCGCCTGCTTGACCCGTTGCTCAATGGCGTCCACATCGTCCTCTGGCAAAATGGGCACTCGCACTTGCGCAAGAATAGGACCGCTGTCGTACTCACTGCCAACCAAATGCAGGGTGGCCCCAGACTCGCGCACTCCCGACGCCTGCACGGCTTCATGGACTTTGCGGCCGTAAAAGCCCTTACCGCCAAAATCCGGCAGCAGGGCAGGATGGGTGTTAATGATCTTGCCTTGGTACTCGTGCAGGATATTTGGGCCCATCTTTTTCATGTAGCCCAACAGCAGCACCCAGTCCACTGCAGCATGCTGTAGCGCGTCAACAACGGCTCGATCAGCCCCTGCCTCGTCGCCATGGGTCTTAGCGCTGATGTGTTGGGTCGGTATGCCAGCAGTCTGTGCCCGGGCCATGGCTCCAGCTTGACTGTTATTGCTGACGACCAGGGCAACCTCGGCATCTATTGCGCCGTCGGCACAGGCGTCAATTAATGCCTGCAATGTAGAACCCCCATGAGAGGCCAGCACTGCCAGTCGGATCATTCGGCGATCCGGAAGATGGCATGGTGCTCGATATCAATGGCGACTTGCTCGTCGTGCCAAAACGTCAGGTGAAAGGCGATGAACTGGTGGCCCTTACGCTCCCACCGGTCGGTGACAACGCTGCGCATGACAACCTCATTGCCCACACGCAAGGCTGCGCGATGGCTGATTTTTGACTTCACATGAATCCACGCAGGCATAACGTACTCCTGCATTAAGGCTTCGTTGGCCAGCGACAGTATGTAGTGCGGGTGAACATATTCGTTGTACCGCGGGTCAGTGTCGCCGACCTCGCTGCAGTAGCGTGCATTTTCAAGCTTGCTCAGTTGCAGCGCGCGAGGCGAAAACACCTCGCCAATGATGACATTGTCCCAGGCAATTTCTGGGCGNCCCGGAATTTTCAGCTCGCCATCAAGGCCAAGCTGCTCGGGTAATGGGCTAANCGGCTGCGCAAGGGCTAGGGCAACCAACTCGCCGTGTTGGTTNGTGGCTGCGATATCCTGATTCGGAGTNTGCCAGTCGATGTCCAGCGCNTCGCCATGNTAGGTGGGTTTGATCAGTTTGACTTCAACACAGCTATTGCCCAACCAAGCTNCGCCATAGTGCTCGACCAGTGGNTTCNCCAAATGGCCGTAGATAGCGACGCCGGGTACCAAGGCGCCCTGAAAGCCGTAGCGGTTCGCCATTTCGTCACTGTGCATCCGGTTTTCGCTACTGGTACTGAAGTTGCGCGCCACCACTTTATAAGCGGTCATATCAGGCTCCTTGCTAAGGCGGTTGTGGTTTGGGTCTTCGCCGCAGTCTGTCTGCGACAGGCTATTGTCGCTGCGTGCAATTGTCGCCGCAATGATGGCGCTTATCCATAGGCTTGGGTCGGCAGCCAAGTGACGACGGCCTGCCAGTTGAAAATAATCAGCATGCCTAATACCTGCAAAGCAATGAACGGCACCACGCCGCGGTAAATGGTTTTCACGTCGATGCCGTCAGGGGCGACGCCCTTGAGGTAAAAAATAGCAAAGCCCACAGGCGGGGTAAGGAAACTGGTCTGCAAACAGACGGCGAAGAGAATCGTGAACCACACTGGATCAAAACCCAGATTGGCAACCACAGGAGCGACGAGCGGCAGCACGATCAATGTCAGTTCGATCCAGTCGAGAAAGAAGCCCAGCAAAAAGGTGGCGAACAAAATAGCGATGATAATGCCGGTGGGCTCAAAGGGCAGGGATAGCAGTACACCCTCAATTAGCTCATCGCCACCCAGACCGCGCAGCACCAGTGAAAATGCGGTGGCCCCGAGTAACACTGCAAAAATGTAGGCCGTGGTGCGCGTGGTTTCTTGTAGCACCTCGCGCATTACCGGCAGGGATATTTGTTTTTTCAGCGCGGCCAGCAACAGCGCGCCCGCGGCGCCAACACCTGCAGCCTCTGTGGGTGTTGCTCGTCCAGAAAAAATACTGCCCAGCACCGCGAGGATAAGAAAAGCCGGTGGCAGGATGGCGAGGAACAGCTCTTTTACCGCAGCCCAATCAAATGGCGCGCTTGGCGCAGCCGGAGCACGATGGGGTTGCAGCCAGCCCACCAGCAACAGGTAGGTGATGTACAGACCACCCAAAAGAGCGCCGGGGAATACTGCGCCTAAGAATAAATCGCCGACGCTCATGGACATACGATCAGCCATCAACACCAGCATGATGCTTGGCGGTATCAATATGCCAAGGGTCCCCACCGCACAGACTGTGCCCGCTGCCAGCGTTTTATCGTAATTTTGCTGCAGCATGGCAGGCAGACCGAGCAAGGCTAGCAGCACTACTGATGCTCCGATAATGCCGGTAGTGGCTGCCAGCAGCAGGCCAATTAGCGCAACCGTTACGGCTAAACCGCCGCGCAGATTGCCGAATAGGCGGGCGAAACTGTGCATTAGCTGATTGGCTATGCCCGAGCGGTCTAATAGCAGGCCCATAAGAATGAACATGGGTAGGGCCACCATGACCCAGTTTTCCATAACATTCCAAATACGCTCGACGGTCAGGGAGGTATAGCTCCAGTCCATGTCCGTTGCGAGGTTAAAGTCTGCCTCCAGCACCACGGCCAGAGCACTGAACACCACGGCCAAACCACCGAGCAGCCAAGCGACAGGAAAGCCGGTAAAGACCAAGGCGATAAAGCTGACAAACATGCCAATGGCTAAAATTTCATTCGCTGCCAAGGGGTGCTTCCTCGTCGATAGCGTGGGTGGAGTCATCACGCGCAAAGAACAAAAAGTCCCAAACTCTGAACAGCCGGGCGAGCACGGTGAGCAGCAGCAGGAAAAATCCCAGCGGCAGTGCGGCCTTAATTAACCAGCGCAGTGGCAGGCCGCCCGGTGAGGCAGAAACCTCGCCTACAAGATAGGACGACTGCACGAAGGGTATGCTGTAAATCAGCACCAGGGCGATAAAGGGCAGCAACAGCAAGAAAATGCCGTATAGCTCAATCCATGCCTTGGTGCGATGGCTAAACTGTTCGTGTAGCACGTCGACGCGAATATGTGCGTCGGCTTGGTAGGCATAACCCAAACCCAGCAAAAAACCGATGGAGTACAGGTGCCACTGCAGTTCCTCCATCTCAATGCGCCCCTGGCTGAAGGCGTAACGCATCACGACGTTGGCAACAATCACGCCAAGCAATAACAGCCAGATGTAGGAACATGTTCGGCCGATCCAGTCAGCCAAATGGTCTATGCGGCTGGACAGGAGTGTATGTGGCAGGTAGTCCTTGCGCGCTGTCCGTGCTGGCGAATTTTCCGCGGCGGGCGCAGCCGGTGATGTTGGCTGAGTCATTAAAAATCTCGTGGCAGATACGCGCGAGATTTCCACTGCGTATACTGATCCCGAAAGGCCAGCTGGGAGGCAAGAATTTCAGCAAAGTCCGGGTCTCTGGCGGCTTCCTCCTGCAGAATTTCATCGGATACTCTGTTCAGTTCGCGCAGTAGAGGCTCCGGTAAAATTTCCGCAGAAACGCCAAAGTCGCCAAAGCCTGCGATTACCTCACCTTGCGTCGCCTCGGCCTGTGCCAAGTTACGGGTAACCGCAGCAGTGCAGCCCAGTTCCAGCATGGCCTGATCGGATTTGGCCAGCGCGCGCCAAACCTCAAGGTTGACTACGAGGTGTGATGAGGTGAAGGGTTGATGCCAGCCCGGATAATAGTTGTAGGGCGCGACTCGATTGAAGCCAAGCGATTGATCTACCACGGGCAAGGCAAACTCGGTGGCGTCGATGGCACCCTTTTCCAGTGCCTGAAAAATTTCACCGCCGGGGAGCATGGTGACGCTGGCACCGAGGCGCTCCATCACACGACCCCCAAGTCCGGCAAAGCGAATTTTTAAGCCCTGCACATCCTCTAAGGAATCAATGCGCCTGCGGAACCAGCCAGCAGTCTCCGGGCCAGTCACGCCACAGTAAATGGGGTGAATATTGTAGCGCTCATACAGAGCTTCGGTGAGTTCCTGCCCGCCGCCGTCATACCACCACGCACTGTATTCCCAAGGTTCCATACCAAAGGGTACGGCGGAGATCAGCGGCGAAGCCGGAATTTTGCCCTGATCGTAGCCCAGCCATGTGTAGCCGGCTGCAACCTTGCCATCCCGCACGGCGTCGGTTATCGAGAATGCAGGCACAATTTCACCCGGCTCAAATATCTGCAAATCAATGGCCCCAGCACTGGCCTTTTTGATGGCGCGAGCCAAGTACACAGGGTTGTCGCCAAGCACGGGCATGGTCGTTTGAAATACGATGGGCAATCGCCAAGCAATACGCGCTGCACGGTTGATTTGACCATCCGTCTTGTAGTCGCTAGCAACGGCTGGTGGCGCATGGGTAGGACGCACTGCCAGCGAACCGACTAGGCCAACAGTGAAGGCGGTAAGCACAGCCAATAGCGCTGCACGGTTGCTCATGCCTTTGCCGCTAGATGTCGCCAAAATTTTCTCCCCTCAAAGCAAACCTCGGACAAGGTGACGGATTGTGGGAAAGCCTAGCCCTCCATGCAAGGCGCTCGTCAATAATGAAGTACCCTTTTTCCACATGATGAACACAACTCGCCGATTAAATTTCGACCCTAGGGAAAACGATGATTTTCCAGCGGGGAATTTATTGCTTGTGAATTATTCCTTTTTTCGGTGTGGCGCGGGCTGTTAGCTTGCGCCGGCGCTAGTGATGGCAGTTGCGTTAGTGCGCAATAGCCGGGCTTTGGCGCCGTGCCAGCCGTTACGGTTAGGCACACTGCCAAATTTTTGACCAATCAATATTGGGGGCTTTATGCAGATCGGAGTACCGAAGGAAACTTGGCCTGGCGAGGTACGCACGGCCATGGTTCCGGCTAACGCAGATAAACTGATTAAACAAGGGTTTACAGTCACGGTACAAAGTGGCTCAGGTAATGCCTCAGGCTACTCGGACGTAGACTACGCGCAGGCAGGTGCCAGCGTCAGTGACGATCGAGCAGCGATACTTTCAAGCTCGGATATCGTCATGTCGGTACGTAAGCCCGATGCTGCAGACATAGGATCGTTGAAAAAGGGCGCGCTATACGTAAGTTTCCTTGACCCGTTTAACGAAAAGCCACTGGTGGAGAGTATTGCTGCACAGGGCGCGACAGCAATATCTATGGAAATGGTGCCACGTAGTACCCGCGCTCAGAAGATGGATGCACTGTCTTCCCAAGCGAACTTAGCGGGCTACGTCACTGTGATTCAGGCCTCCTATCATTTGCCTAAAATCATGCCAATGATGATGACCCCCTCAGGCACCATTTCTCCCGCCCGAGTTTTTGTCATCGGTGCAGGCGTAGCAGGCTTGCAGGCCATCGCAACAGCCAAACGCCTCGGCGCACGAGTAGAGGCCTTTGATACCCGGCCCGTGGTGGCCGAGCAGGTGCAGTCACTGGGTGCCAAGTTCGTCGAAATTGACTTGGGTGATACCGGCCAAACCGATCAGGGCTACGCCAAGGAGCTAACCCCAGAGCAGGTAGAGATGCAGCGCGAAGGCCAGAAAGCCATCATCAGCCAGTCTGATGTGGTGATTACTACCGCACAGTTATTCGGACGTCCGGCGCCGCAAATTGTTGGCCGCGACATGGTAGAGACCATGAAGCCCGGCAGCGTGATTATCGATATGGCGGTAGAAACGGGCGGTAACGTCGAAGGTTCCGTCATGGACGAAGTGGTCGATATCAACGGCGTCAAAGTTGTCGGTCAGGGTAATTTGCCTGGCGAAGTGGCACGCAACGCCAGTGATATGTACTCCAATAACTTGCTCAACCTTGTGATGGAATTCTGGGATGGCGAAGCCAAGACCCTGAATTTGGATCCAGGGGACGAGATCATTCAGGCCTGTGTCATCACTCGAGATGGTGCTGTGGTCAACGAAACCATCAAAAACATTTATAGCGGAGGCTAAATTATGGAAGCCGTATTTCTTGCAATGGTTCTCATGCTGTCCATCTTCCTCGGCTTCGAGCTGATATCGAAGGTGCCAGCCACACTCCACACTCCGCTGATGTCCGGCGCGAATGCTATTTCCGGTATCACCATCGTTGGTGCGTTGATATCAGCAGGCGGCGAGTCCGATGCCATGTCTAGCTACTTGGGCGCGGCAGCAGTGATGTTCGCCATGATTAACGTGGCGGGTGGTTATTTGGTTACCAACCGCATGCTGAGTATGTTCAAAAAGAAAGACACCACTCAGCCCGGAGGTAAAGCATGAATCCTGTGATTATTAACCTTTGGTACGTGGTCGCTGCGGCCCTATTTATCTTTGGACTGAAGCAACTGGGTTCGCCTGCTACGGCGGTGCGCGGCAATATTTTGTCGTCCTTGGCTATGGTCATCGCCATTGCGGTTACCCTGTTCAACAAAGAAATTTTGTCTTTCCAGCTGATTTTAATTGCAGCCGCTGTCGGTGCAGTAATTGGTGCCATCGCCGCACAAAAGGTCGAGATGACCAGCATGCCCGAAATGGTAGCGCTGTTTAACGGCTCCGGCGGTATTGCTAGTCTGATGGTTGGCTGGGCGGCGCTTTATAGCACCGGGAATACCACCTTTACCGATGTGACGATCTTGCTGTCCATTGTGATCGGCGGCATGACCTTTAGCGGCAGCATTCTGGCCTGGGGTAAGCTGAGCGAGGTGATGACGTCGGCGGCAGTAGTGTTCGGCGCCCAGCGTTTCGTTAACGCAGCGATTCTCGTTGCACTGATTGCGTGCTCGGTAATGTTCTGCATGGAGCCAGCCGTAGACTCTCCCTATCTTTACGCTGTGATCGGTCTAGCCCTGCTGATTGGTGTGATGGCTGTGCTACCCATTGGTGGTGCTGACATGCCGGTGGTTATTTCACTGCTGAACAGCTACTCGGGCCTAGCCGCTTGTGCTGCGGGATTTGCCATCAACAACAACATTCTGATCGTAGCGGGCTCCATGGTGGGCGCTGCTGGCATCATCCTTACCAATATCATGTGTAAGGCCATGAACCGCTCCTTGGGACATGTACTGTTTTCTGGCTTCGGTGCCGTGAAGCAGGCGACCAAGGTTGAGGGCGAAGTGAAGCCAATTGTTGCCGAAGACGCCTTCCTGATTCTGGAAGCGGCCCAGTCGGTATCCTTCGTGCCCGGTTACGGCATGGCAGTGGCACAGGCCCAGCATGTTGTGCGCGAGCTAGGCGAACTGCTTGAAAAGAACGGCGCTGAAGTCACCTACGCCATTCATCCGGTTGCTGGTCGTATGCCCGGGCATATGAACGTACTGCTAGCAGAAGCCAACGTGCCCTACGATCAGCTGGTTGAAATGGAAGACATTAACCCACGCATCGACAACGTAGATGTGGCTGTGGTCATTGGTGCCAACGACGTGGTGAACCCCAGTGCGCGCAACGACGAGAACAGCCCCATATATGGTATGCCGATTATTAACGTGGATCAGGCGCGCACAGTATTTGTGCTGAAGCGTTCTATGGGTTCCGGTTTCTCCGGCGTAGACAATCCGCTGTTCTTCGGTGACAACACACGCATGTTGTTCGGCGACGCTAAGCAATCGATTGCCGCAGTAGTCGCAGAGTTTAAAGGCTAAAGGCGAAGACAGCGAAAGGAGTCTGCAAGTATGAGTGATAATGACAATCCCTTGACGCGAGCAGACTTCTCTCAGCGCCACGCCGAGGCCAGCGCCCAAGACCAGTTCAGAATGCGCTGGTCGCCGCGCTCCATGAGCGGACAGCCGCTGACCATGGAACAACTGCAGGCCCTATGTGAAGCGGGTCGCTGGGCGCCCTCATGCTTTAACTCCCAGCCTTGGCGTTTCATTTACGCCCTTCCGGGTACGCCGCAATGGCAGCCCATGTTCGATCTGCTGATGGACGTCAACCAGCTTTGGGCGGCCAACGCAGGTGCGCTGGTGGCACTGGTCGCCCGGACCCACTTTGAAGCCAACGATGCACCTGCCGCTACTCACAGTTTTGACGCTGGCGCTGCATGGATGAGCATGGCATTGCAGGCCCAGACTATGGGTTTGGCGGCCCATGCTATGTGGGGCTTTCATCATGACCAAGCCGCCCAAACTCTGAACCTAGGAGAACACTTTGCGACTCAGGCCATGATCGCCTTCGGGCACCCTGCTCCAGCCGATGAATTGCCTGAACCGCTGCGTGAGCGGGAGATTCCTTCGCCGCGCAAGCCACTTGAACAGCTGATGTTCGCCGGAACCCACCCGCTGTCCTGAGCCTCAGCTAATCTTGCGCCACTGGCCGGGCGCTAGGCCATCAAGGGTCCAAGACCCCACCCGGTACCGAATCAGCCGCAGCACTGGGAAACCCAGATGAGCGCACATGCGCCGCACCTGTCGGTTGCGACCCTCACTAAGAGACAGCGTAAGCCAAGTGTCGGGAATGCTTTTGCGCACTCGTATGGGTGGCGTGCGCGGCCAGATATCACGGCCGCCAATACCGAACTGCCATTTGGCGGGTAGGGTGAGGCCGTCTTTGAGCATCAGGCCCTCGCCGAGCGGTGCCAGATCCGTTTCGCTTGGCTCGCCCTCCACCTGCACCCAATAGGTTTTGCTTATCTTATGTTCTGGGTGCGCGATTTTATGCTGTAGCGCGCCGTCGTCGGTTAGCACCATGAGTCCTTCACTGTCCCGATCTAGCCGGCCAGCGGGGTAGACGTTGACTACATCCACATAGTCACCCAGATGCGCTCGGCCCTCGTGGTCCGAGAACTGCGCGAGGACGTTGTAAGGCTTGTTCAGCAAAATCACGGTGCTCATGGCGTTATTTTAGCCCTAATCCTAGCCCTCGCTGTTCGCTTTTGTTTGTTG
>PCCE01000006.1 GCA_002731575.1 Gammaproteobacteria bacterium
CAGTAGCAGTCCCTCAAGCGCTCGCCCTGCCCCTCCTCCTCCCTTGGGGCGAGCGCTTCTCCTGTTCTTTACGGCTGTCTCACCCATGATCGATGAAAGACCGAATACCCCCCAACTTGGGAACGAACGCCCTGCGCAGTATTTCCTAGGTGACTGCCTAGGAGTGGAGGGCGATCTTGAAGCAGTGAATGCGGTAATCGCCGAGGCGATACAAAGCTGGCCTACCACCTCACGCCTGAAGCGCTTAGCCATGGCGCCTTTGCAGTATCGCAGCACGGATCTTCAAGATTTTGAATTTCTACTGTGTTATAAAGCGATCGCTTGTGTGGGCATCGCAGTTTGGCAGCCGGACACGCCGCTAACGCTTCAACAGTTACAGTCTGGGGAAGAGTTGGGGGAGTGTAAAAAAGTGGCCAGTGCGGTGTTGCTCCACGGCCTATTTGTCAGCGTGCAAGCGCAGGGCTGTGGTATCGGTGGATTATTGCTCGACGAATTAACTCGGCGGGCAAGGCAGAAAAAGTTTGCTGGCATCTTCGTGCGAGCAGAACGCTTTTCTACCAGCTACTTTGAGCAAAAAGGCTTTCGTCAACTTAATGATGGGGAGGAGCTTGGTCTGGTACCAGCCAACTACCCGCATCGCTTTTTAATGGACGTCAGCCAATGCGTAGAGGGGAAGGGTCGGCTACTGGCATAACAAGCGAACTAAAAGTTAGCGGTTAAAGGAAAACGCGAAATGCTCAGTCAAGTTCTCGATATTCGAGTTGCTGTTAGCGTGTTTGCCGTGTTGGTTGGAACTTTGCTCAGTTCTACAACATTCGCGGCAGACCCGGGCGAACAGGCAGCTTTTAAACATCATTGCGCCACCTGCCATGGCTACGACGGCAAATCGAGTGCCTCGCGATATCCAAATTTGGCGGGTCAAAACGCGGCCTATATTGTGAGCCGACTCAAGTATTTCCGTGCGGAAGAAGAGCCCGGTAACCAGATGAATGCTCAGGCAGTACTGTTAACAGACGAAGAGATCGATCTGATAGCCGAATATTTCGCTAAGCAAGCCAACTAGGGGGTGGGTATGAAAGTTAAGAATTTGCTCGTCGCACCCTTCTTTGCGGCGTCTTTAATGCTGTTATCCGCTTGCGACGGGTCTGATCTGGACGGCGCTACCTTGGTGGTAGAAAAAGGCTGTGTGGCTTGTCACGGCATGAAGGGTAAGGCCATTGCGCCCATGTATCCGAACCTGAACGGTCAGTGGGAGGCCTACCTGCGTAAGCAGTTGGTTGCCTACAAGGACGGTTCGCGAGTCAATGCGATCATGGCACTGCAGGCGCAAAACCTGACCCATGAAGAAATTGCTGTGTTGGCCGCGCACTACGGCGAATAAGCCGACGCCGAGGCAACCCGGCATGCTGATAGGATCGGTGGGCCGCTCCCTGCAGCGCTGGTGGCTACGGCTTTCGCCTCTAGCATGCAGTGTGCTACTGGTCGCTGCATGCACCAAACCCTCAAGCCCGGATACGCAGACGGAGTCTGCTGAGGGCACTGCCTCGGCACCAATCGCTGCTATAAATTCTGCGCCAATTACTGATGCCGAGTCTGCTATTGCAGGCTACATAGGCTCAGCCCAATGTGGCCAATGTCATCAAGCTGCCCTGACCCAATGGCAAACCTCGCATCACGCCAAGGCTATGGCTGTGCCCACAGCCGATACGGTTGTGGCCGATTTCGATAAACCAGCGCTAATCCTTGCGGAAACCCAAATTTCCTTTAAAGCCACGTCAGGCAATTACTTTATCCGTTTAGACGGCGTCGACGGCCAGTTAAAGGATTTCCGGCTCGCTTATACCTTCGGTGTGTCACCCTTGCAACAGTACTTGGTCGATATGGGTCGCGGTCGGCTGCAGGCATTGCCCGTGGTCTGGGATGACCGTGCAGATGCCAAGCGCTGGTATCACCTCCTGCCCGACACGGTTGGTCAGCCTGCTGATGTGCTGCATTGGACCGCGTCGGGCCAAAATTGGAACCATATGTGTGCCGACTGCCATTCCACAGCAGTAACCAAGGGTTATGCGCCGGCAACGGATTCGTTCAGTACTCGGTTCGCGGAGGTAAGTGTGGGTTGTGAGGCCTGTCACGGGCCGGGCAGGGCGCATAGCGTTAACCCCATGCAGACCAATATCGTGACTCTCAAAGATCCAGCCGTGCGCCTAGATGTCTGCGCTTCCTGTCATAGCCGCCGCAGCCAAATGGCTGAAGGCTTCGCGCCGGGTGAGGCGCTGCTCGATCACTATCAGCCGGCGCTGCTGGATGAGGGACTGTATTTCTCAGATGGCCAAATTCTCGACGAGGTCTTTGTCCTCGGGTCTTTTTTACAGAGCAAAATGCATCACGCCGGCGTGAGCTGCGGGGATTGCCACCAACCCCATTCAGCCACCCTCTCAAGGCAAGGCAATGAGGTCTGCACGGCCTGCCACAGCCCACAAGGCAGCGCACGCTATGCAGGCTTGCAGGCCAAGGTCTACAACTCCCCCCTTCACCATTTTCATGCCATACCGGAGCCAGCTGGCCATCCTGTCGAAGGTACGGGTGCTGCCTGCGTTGACTGTCATATGCGAGCGCGCACCTACATGGGCATCGATACTCGGCGGGACCACAGTTTCCGTATTCCCAGACCCGATGTATCCATGGTTACAGCAGCGCCCAATGCCTGCACTAGCTGCCATGAGCAGCAGAGTGCTGAATGGGCTGCAGAAAAAATTAGTGGCCACTTTGGCGCCCAGCCTCAGCCGCACTTTGCGCCGATAATATTTGCTGCTCGACAAGGTAAACGGCAGGCCAACCCGGCGCTCCTAGATCTGGCCGATGATAGGCAGCGTCCTGCTATCGTACGAGCGACGGCCTTGAGTTTGCTCCAGCAATACTCTGCACCTAGTGCCCTGATGCGCCGCGCCTTGACAGATCCCGATCCGCTGGTGCGGCTAGGAGCACTGCGCGGTTTCGCCCCCAGTGGGCCCGATGATTTGCAGTTGGTGCTACCGCTTTTAGCGGACCCCATGCGTGTTGTGCGCTTTGCGGCGGTAACAGTCTTGCTGCCCGCATACCCACAAATTCCGCTGGCGCTGCGAGGCCAGTTGGATACACAAGTCGAGGCATACTTAAAGCACCTGGCAACAAACGCCGATCGCGCCGAGGCGCTAACCAATCGCGCCCTCGTGCACTTGGCGAAAAACGATCTAGCCAGCGCAGAAGCCGACTTTCGGCTGGCGCTGCGACGCAATCCGGCTTGGGTGCCGGGATTGGTGAATTTGGCTGACCTATATCGCGGTAGTGGTCGCGACGAGCAGGCTGGTGAGCTGTTGCAGCAGGCTATGGCGCTTGCTCCGGAAGCGACCCAAGTACGTGTTGCTTATGCACTGTGGCAGGTGCGTCAGGGTCAATTGGATGGTGCAATCCAAGTACTGGCTAAAGGCCATAAAATGCGGCCCCAGGCCAGCAGTGGCTACATATACGCGGTAGCCCTCAGCTCTGCCCGGCGTCCTGCTGAGGCGCTACAGGTAGTTGATGAGCTGTTGCAGGCAGATATGTATTCGCCGTCGCTGCTACAGCTTGGTATTAACTTAGCTCGGCAAAGCCAGTCTGCAGAGCAGCTGGCTCGGTATCAGGCTGCACTGCAAGCTCTCTAGCAAAACCTCTGGCTTGCGGCGTTTGGTTCAGGAAGCAGGGCTGGACAGGCGGGCTGCGATAAGCAGTCTCAAAGCCCGAATAGGATGACCATTAAGCAAGGCCAGCAGTGCGTCGATCTGGTCGAAACTGATTTTACCCTGCTGAAACAGCACGATGGCTCGCAGTGGCATGTGATTGGCCATCTCCTCAAACATTTTGCGCGTTGTTGGGTCGGCTCTTTCCAAGCCCATACTGCCAAGAAAAGCCTGCAGCGCCCGAGCGCGCAGCTTGCCACCCAGCCACGTGGTACCAATTTCTGCCAGCGATGAGTTGCGGTGAAAGGGTTGTGCCGATTCCGCTGCGGGAATGGCCCTGTTCAGCATGCGGCTGAATAAGTGGTCGGAAACGGCTAGGGAAGCCGCGCTGTCTGGAGGTAAAAACTCTGGTGCCGCCGTGGTCTTGGCGATTTCGCTTAAGGTTTGTTTGGAGATCACATTGATCGCCTGAGTCAGGCGTATGTCCCGGCTTGACGAGCCGATCCGCAGTTGTACCGGACCCGCTTCAAGCACCCACTCGCCAACACCGTGGTCAAATACGCGAAAATTTTCGGTGTCTAGCGTTATCGTCTCGGTTTTGGTTTCGCCCGGTGCCAGCAGAACTTTGCTAAACCCGCAAAGCTGCTGCTCGGGCTGGTGCGTGGCGCTGGAGGCGCTGTGCCGATAAATTTGAATAACTTCCGCGCCTGTGCGGGTGCCTGTGTTTTGCAAGGTTATTTTGAGGGTCAGCGACTTGCCGTCGAGCAAAGTTGTGCTATCCACCTGCACACTTAAAAACTCAAAGGTCGTATAGCTCAGGCCATGACCAAATGGGAATAGGACAGGTCGCTTGGCGGTGTCGAAAAATCGATAACCCACATAGATGCCTTCGCGGTACTGCATCTGCCGGTCTGCACCAGGAAACCATGTGCTGCAAGGCACGTCTTGCAAGGCTAAGGGGAAGGTCTCGGCCAGTTTGCCGCCGGGGTTTTGTCTGCCCACAAGCACATCAGCAAGTCCGCTGCCGCTGGCTTGGCCGCCAAGATAGCCCTCTACCACAGCAGCCACCCGGTTAATCCATGGCATGGTCACCGCCGCACCGTTGGCAAGAACCACCACGGTTTGCGGGTTCGCAGTGCTGACCGCCTCTATCAGTGCGTTGTGCTGGTCCGGGAGTTCTAGATGCGTCCGGTCAAAGCCCTCTGACTCATAGATGCTCGGCAGGCCGGCATAGACGATGGCGACATCGGCCTGTGCGGCCAAGACTGCGGCCTCTCTTATCAGAGTTTGGTTAGCATGACTGGCTACTGGGTCATAGCCCATGGCGTAGTCGATCTCGCCTAGGTACTCACCTACGTACTCGTCCAAGGACGCGCGCAGGGTATCGACTTGGGTCGGGCGGACTTGAGAGCTACCTGCACCCTGAAACCGCGGTTTTTCGGCAAACGCGCCAATTAGGGCAACTTTGGTCTGAGGCGCTAGTGGCAGCAGACTATTGGTGTTTTTGAGCAACACGCAGGACTGGGCTGCGGCTTTGCGAGCCAGCGCGTGCTGTTGGTTTGGATCCGCTGGTGTTGCGGGTTTTTGCCGGTTCAAGCTCGATAGCGACAGGCACAGGTTGCGGGCGATAGCTTGATCTAAGTCGGCCTCCTGCAAGGTACCGTTTGTGACTGCTGCGGCGACTAAGGCATCGTTGATGCCGCCACTGCTGGGCATCTCTAAATCGAGGCCACCACTGACTCCAGCTGGACGGTCGTTAGCGGCGCCCCAGTCGGTCATCACCGCACCGTCAAAGCCCCATTCGTTGCGCAACACTTGGTTGAGTAGCCAATCATGTTCGCTGCAGTACACACCATTTAGGCGGTTATAGGCGCACATGACCGTCCAAGGCTTTGCCGTTTTGACCGCAATTTCGAAGCCGCGTAGGTAGATTTCTCGTAGCGCTCGGTCGTCGACGATGGCATCCATATACATGCGCCCGAGTTCTTGATTGTTCACAGCGAAATGCTTCAAGCAGGCGCCAATACCCTGTGACTGGATACCGTTGACCAAGCTCGCAGCAATCTGGCCATTGAGCAGTGGGTCTTCGCTAAAGTACTCAAAGTTGCGACCGCAGAGCGGGCTGCGTTTGATGTTCATGCCCGGTCCCAGCAGTACGCTGACGTCTTCATCGACGCAGGTTTGGCCCAGCGCCACGCCAATTTCTTGCAGTAGCTCAATGTCCCAAGAACTGGCAAGTGCTGAAGCGGTGGGAAAGCAGGTGGCTGGGATGCTGCCGTGGGCACCAAGATGGTCAGGGTTCTGATCCTGCTTGCGCAGACCGTGCGGGCCATCGGTTACCATAATGCTCGGTATTTGCAGGCGCTCTAGCCCGGGCAGATGCCAGAAGTCCTTGCCGGAACAAAAGTCGACCTTTTCCGCCAAGGTCATTTGTGTGACCAAGGCTTGTGCCTGTGCGTTGAGTGTGGGATCAAGGGGATAGTTCACTAGGCCTCCAGCCTGACTCAGGATTTGTCAGAAGCGCAAGGTTCGCAGACATTGCAGCCCTTGCCCAGAGGGCAGTTGTTGAGCGGATAGGCAATAATTGGCTGTTCCTACATGAGGGTTTTATTTTGTATCAACCAGAGCAACGTTATCCATCTGCCCGCTCGCCGGTGGCAGCCGACAACTTGGTAGCGACTTCTCAGCCGCTGGCGACTGAAGCCGGTGTGCAGGCGCTGCGCCAAGGCGGCAATGCGGTAGATGCAGCGCTGGCTGCGGCAATTACGCTAACCGTAGTGGAGCCAAACAATAACGGCCTCGGCAGTGATGCCTTTGCGCTGCTGTGGGACGGTGGCAGCGATGAAAGAGGTGATAGCCAGCGCGATAAAAACGATGATCGACAAGGGGTTATTGGGTTGAACGCCTCTGGTCGTGCCCCCTTGGGCTGGGACCTCGATCGCTTTGCCGGCAAGCAGCGCATGCCCGAGTTGGGCTGGGATAGCGTAACCGTGCCCGGGGCGGTGTCTAGCTGGGTGGCTCTTAGTGAGCGCTATGGCAAGCTGCCCTTTGCGGCGCTGTTTGACAGTGCCATTCACTATGCCGAACAGGGTTTTTTGGTCGGGCCAAAGAGCGCCTTCTATTGGCAGCTACTTGAGCGCTACTACGCCGACTACCCTGACTGGTATGTCCACTTCGGACCGGCGCCAAAGGCCGGGGAGCGATTTCGCAGACCTGATATGGCTCGCAGTTTGCGTCTGATTCGTGACACCAAGGGCGAGTCTTTTTATCGTGGCGAACTGGCACAGGCCATGGTGGCAGCCAGCACTAGGGCGGGTGGTGCGCTGACTCTGGCGGATTTAGACCAGCATTGCTGTGATTGGGTCACACCGATTCAGCAGTCATACCATGGCGTTGAGCTACATGAGATTCCTCCCAACGGGCAGGGTTTAGCGGCGCAAATTGCACTCGGCATTTTGGCCCACTTACCTGTGCATGAATTGGATTCGGTGGCCTGCGTACATCAGCAAATTGAGGCCATGAAAATTGCCGTGCGTGCGGCTAACGAGCACTTTGCCGATGCGCAAGCCATGGTGCTGTCGCCGGAGCAGTTACTGCAGCCAGAGTCCTTGGCGCGTGCGGCGGCGAGTATTGGCGATACTGCCGCGTCCTTGCCGCCGGTTTCCCTGCCGGTCGGTCACGATACCGTTTACCTTGCCACCGCAGACGCTCAAGGCTTGATGGTGTCTTTTATCCAGTCGAATTTTCGCGCCTTTGGCTCGGGTATTGTCATTCCGGATACTGGCATTGCCATGCAGAATCGTGGCTCGGGTTTTTCGCTGGATCCTAGTCATCCCAATTGTGTCGGTCCCGGTAAGCGGCCTTTTCATACGATTATTCCGGGCTTCGTGACGCAAAACGGGAGACCTGCCCTGAGCTTTGGCGTAATGGGTGGGCACATGCAGCATCAGGGTCATGTGCAGATGGTCAGTCGTATCTTCGATTATGGCCAGAACCCGCAAGAGGCCAGTGATGCACCGCGTTGGCACGTGTATCCGGATCTGACCGTAGGTTTGGAGGCAGGTATGCCCGAGAGTTTGTTTGCAGGACTGCGGGCGCGGGGACACGATGTGCGCTTTGAAAAGATGGAGAGTGTGTTCGGTGGGGCGCAACTGATTCAATCTCTGCCCTCAGGCTATGTTGGCGGTTCAGACCATCGTAAAGAAGGCTGCGTAGGTGGATTCTGAGGTTGTCGTAAAATGTGTAATTTACAATTTTCTTCAGAAATACCCCTAAAAAATATATGAAATAACAAAAAATTAGCAGCATACTGCAATATACGACAAAACAAGGACCCAATAACTTGCAGTCTGACGAACTAATCGAGCAAATGAAAAGCCTCGGTGGGGTCTGGGATACCCAACGTTTCCACCAGCTAATAAGTGATTCTGGCGAAGACCAGTCCCTTCGCTCCAGTGAACGCCTACTGGAGTCCCTGACAGAAATACCCCAAGCCGTTATGGTAGCAGACCTCCGGGACGAGGATCTGCGTCCGCTGCGATCGGCAGTAGTTGAACAGTTGCAGGGCGATGCTAAAAAGAAGCGCCATCACAGTCTGGTACTGCAAACGAATAGATCCGCAGACCATGTCATTGTGGTCATCAATGACGGTCGCCTAGCGCGGCAGTGGGTAATTGTACCAACTGTGGAGGATGACAATTTACAGGGGCAGACAGAGTCCTTGGCCGCAGCGCTGCAGCAACTGGTAGCAGACAAGTCTGCGCTGCTTTGGCCCCAAGGCGAGGCGCTAGCACCGTGTAGATATTGGGTTGCTCGAGAGGGCACTCATGACATGGCTCTGCCATCAAGTGTTGTAGTGAAAATCGCCCTGCTGGCCTATCACGCACCCAAGGCCACGGCTGGGGCCGGTGTTTTGAGCAGTCGGGTAGGTGCCATCGCCGCCAACGTAACCGACGAGGCGGCAGATCGGGACGCCGCTACAGGGCTATCACACCTCGATCGTCTAGAGGCCGAGAGCATTCATATCATGCGCGAGGTAGTCGCTCAGGCTGAGAACCCTGTCATGCTTTACAGCGTCGGCAAGGATAGCTCGGTAATGCTGCATTTGGCGCGAAAGGCGTTTTACCCCAGTCCACCGCCGTTTCCGCTGATGCATGTGGATACGCGCTGGAAGTTTCAGGCCATGTACGATTTTCGTGACTATATGGCTAAAGAGAGTGGTATGGACCTGATCGTGCACATCAATCCCGATGGAGTGGCGAAGAACATTAACCCCTTCGACCATGGCAGCGCGATTCATACCGACATCATGAAAACCCAAGGCTTGAAGCAGGCACTGGATGCCCACGGCTTCGATGTGGCCTTTGGTGGTGCACGCCGAGATGAAGAGAAGAGTCGGGCTAAGGAACGCATCTTCTCTTTTCGTAACCCGGCCCATCGCTGGGATCCAAAAAACCAGCGGCCAGAGCTTTGGAACCTGTACAACGGGCAGAAAAACCAAGGCGAAAGTATTCGCGTGTTTCCACTATCGAATTGGACTGAACTGGATATCTGGCAGTACATCTATCGCGAGCAAATCCCGATCGTACCCCTGTACTTTGCCGCGGAAAGACCCGTGGTGCTCAAGGACGGTATGTGGGTCATGGTCGACGACGACCGGCTGCCTATCAGTGCAGACAAAACTGTGGAAATAAAGCGTGTGCGGTTTCGTACTCTAGGCTGTTATCCGCTTACGGGTGCCGTGGAGTCTAATGCAGACGACCTTTCTTCTATCGTTTTAGAACTGCTCAACAGCCGCACCAGCGAGCGTCAGGGGCGGGCTATTGATTCGGATTCGTCTGCGTCCATGGAGAAGAAAAAGCAAGAGGGTTACTTCTAATGAAGACAGCAGAAATGACAACCTCTGAAGAGGTAAGTGCCTACCTGCAGCAGCAGAATAAGCTGGATCTATTGCGTTTCATCACCTGCGGTAGCGTCGACGACGGCAAAAGCACGCTTATCGGTCGCATGCTTTACGAGGCACAGCTGGTGTTTGAAGACCAGGTCGCAGCCCTGCTCAAGGACTCGAAAAAGCAGGGTACCCAAGGTGGAGATATCGACTTCGCGCTCTTAGTAGACGGCTTAGCCGCCGAGCGTGAACAGGGTATAACCATCGATGTGGCTTACCGCTTCTTTGGCACGGACCACCGCAAGTTCATCGTCGCGGATACTCCCGGCCACGAGCAGTACACGCGCAACATGGTCACAGGTGCCTCTACAGCCGATGTGGCAGTCATTTTAGTTGATGCGTCCCAAGGCGTGCTGACGCAAACTCGCCGCCACTCGTTTTTGACCTCCCTGTTGGGTATTCCTCATGTACTACTCGCCATTAATAAAATGGATTTAGTAGACTTCGACGAGGCCGTATTTGATCGCATCGAAGCCGATTATCGCGCCTTTGCCGAGGCGCTGAACTTCAACAGCATTACCGCCATCCCGCTCTCTGCCCTGCAGGGCGACAACGTCATCGAGCGTTCAGCACGCACTTCCTGGTACGCGGGACCGACGCTGTTGGGTTATCTGGAGACTGTTGAAATTGCAGCCGCCAACACAGCTGCCAGTTTTCGTTTTCCGGTGCAGTGGGTGAATCGGCCCAGCGCGGATTTCCGTGGCTTTGCGGGCACTGTGGCTGCCGGCAGCATCGCTCCCGGCGACGCCGTACAAATTCAGCCCAGCGGACAGGAAGCGGTGGTCAAGGAGGTCGTTCTATTCGACCAATCGCTGCCTCAGGCGCTTCCCAAACAGAGCGTGACCCTGACGCTTGATCGCGAAGTGGATGTGTCTCGCGGCAATGTGATCGTTGCCGCTGATGCACCCTGCGAGGTGTCTGATCAGTTTGATACCTCCTTGGTCTGGATGGATCAGGAGCCCGGCTATGTAGGTCGAGGCTATGATCTGATGCTGGGTTCCAGACGCATCAACTGCACCCTGACCGACGTGAAATATCGGGTCAACGTCAACACGTTGGAACAATCCTCAACTCGGGAACTTGCCCTTAATGATATTGGTAGGGTTGTTCTAAGTCTCGACGAGCCGATACCGTTTACTTCCTATGCGGACTGTCGAGACCTTGGCTCCTTCATTCTTGTTGACCGCTTCAGTAAGACCACCGTCGGTGCGGGCATGATCAACTTTGGTTTGCGTCGGGCGCAAAACATTCACCCACGCAGCGTCACTATTGATGTTAAAGGTCGCAGTGAGCTGATGGGCCACGCAGGTCAGGTGATTTGGCTGACTGGACTGAGCGGGGCGGGTAAGTCCACGGTAGCCGATGCCTTTGAACGCCGCCTGTATAACAAGGGTATACACAGCTATATCCTCGACGGTGACAATATGCGCACCGGGCTAAACAGAGACTTGGGCTTCACCGAAGGTGATCGAGTGGAAAACATTCGCCGCACAGCAGAAGTTGCAAAGCTTATGGCTGATGCTGGCTTGGTGGTAATTGTGGCGTTGATCGCGCCATTCCGCTCAGAGCGCAGCATGGCGAGGTCATTGCTTGGCGGTCAGAGTTTTGCCGAGGTCTTTCTTGATGTATCGCTTGAGGTGGCGGAATCACGCGATCCCAAGGGCCTATATAAAAAGGCGCGTCGCGGCGAGTTGCCAAACTTTACGGGCATTGATTCGCCCTATGAAGCGCCGGAGAGCGCTGACTTATCGCTGGATACCAGCCAGTTGAGTATCGACGAATGTGTGGATCTGCTGGAAGGTTTGCTATGAGCGCTGCAGGGCAGCAGGGCCAGAAGAACTCCCACCTACTAAGTTTAGCCAAGGCATTTTCGTGGCGTATTGTCGCCACGTTGACCACGGCGATTATTGCCTATGCGATTACTGGCGAAGTGGATACCGCGCTGATGATTGGCGGCATCGAATTCCTCCTGAAAATCGGCATTTATTATGCCCATGAGCGCCTTTGGCTTTGGCTCGCTTGATGCCTTTGGGGTAAGCCTTTGTGCTGTTAGGCTTGTCCTATGTATCAGCCCTTGTTTACCGCTATAACGCTTCCATTTTTGACTTTCACCTTGCTTGCTGGCTGCGGGCAAAGTGAGCGTACTTTGGCCATCGCAACCGGTGGTCCGGCGGGTCTTTACTATCCCTTTGGTGGTGCCATGGCGTCGCTATGGTCCCAAGTGCTACCTGGCGTTAACGCGAAGGCTGAAGTAACAGGCGGCTCGGTTACCAATGTAATTCAGGTGGCGCGTAAAGAAAGCGACTTAGGTATTGCCATGGCCGACGTCGTTAGCAGCGCCTATGCCGGTACCGGACGTTTTCCTGAACCATTACCGCTGCGGGTGCTGTTTACCGCCTATCCCAATATCGTACATATGCTGAGCCTGCGCGGTAGTGGCGTTCAAAGCATTGCAGATCTGCGCGGCAAACGCGTGGCGCTAGGTGCTCAGGGTTCTGGAACCTCGGTAGCGGCCATCAACATTCTGACCGGCTTGGGGTTGTCCCTGGACGACATTGCACCGCGTTATTTGAGTTTTGGCGAAACCACTTCGGGCCTAAAGGATGGCACCTTGGACGCGGGCTTCGTCGTTGGTGGCTTGGGCATCGCAGCTGTTACCGAGTTGGCGGTTACTCGGGACATCGAAATCATCGCGCTCACCGACACTGAGATTGCCCAACTCGTCGAACTGTATCCCGCCTATTCAGGCTATGTTGTTCCGGCAAATACTTACAACGGTGTTTCTAAGGCGCGGCAAACCTTGGGGATTTGGAGTGCGGTAGTCGTGCATGAGGCCATGCCAGCAGCGCTGGCGTTTGCCCTGACTTGTACCGCCTACAGAGACCATGCCCGGCTGCTCAATGTGTCACCAGTGGTCAAGGATATGACGCTGGCCAATATTCATCAGCTAGCAGCCGTGCCTCTGCATCCAGGCACTCTGCGGTATTTACGCAACCCGGAGGATGACTGCGGCGACAGCACCGGAGTAGGCCAGCTAACTCAACCGGCGACTGGTTAACGTGTCAGCCCAGCAGTTTCCTTCCCAGAATACGCCAAGGTATCTGATCCTCGTTGCCAGCTTAGTAGCGGTCGGGCTCTCGCTGTTTCAACTGTGGCAGCCCTTGGTAGGTTTTTTCCCCGTGGGCAGCCTGCCCTTTGAATCCGTACTCGGTCAGCAGCCAGCCACATATTTTCGGCCTATTCACCTGTCTTGGGTATTGGTGCTGGGGTTTTTGGTGTATCCGCTGGGGCGGGAAGGCGGACCTGCACGTTGGCTAGACGGCGCGGTAATTGCGTTGGTGCTATGGGCTAGCGCACGAATTTTGATCTTTGATTATCAGAGCATCGAGCATCTTCTCAATGGCCTGCAAGCCGCTGATTTTAGCGCAGGCTTGGTACTGGTTATCGCGACCTTGGAAATGGCGCGGCGCGCTGTCGGCGCGGTGATGATGTGGGTAGGCCTCATATTTTTACTTTATGCGGCCTTCGGCAATATTTTGCCCGATGTGCTGGCTACCAAGGGTTTCAGTTTCGAACGAATCATTCGTTTTCAGGTTTTTACCGGTGCGGGTCTGTTCGGTGCACCGCTGGGTATCGCTGCTGGAGCGGTGTTTAGCTTCGTATTGTTTGGTGCTTTTCTGCAGGTCACCGGTGCCGGTAAGTTTTTGATCGACTTGTCCTTTGCTGCGGCAGGCCGTTATCGCGGTGGGCCAGCCAAGGCGTCGGTGATTGCCTCGGCGGCAATGGGGTCTATTTCCGGCAGCGCTATTGCCAACACAGTGACCACTGGCTCGCTGACTATTCCGATGATGAAGAAGCTTGGCTACAAGCCAGAGGAGGCTGCCGGTATTGAGGCGGCCGCCTCAACCGGTGGGCAGATTATGCCGCCAATAATGGGTGCTGGTGCCTTTGTGATGGCGGAATTTACCAAAACCTCCTATGGCGACATTGTGTGGATGGCCCTAGTGCCCGCGCTGCTGTATTTCTTGTCGGTGCTTTTGTATGTGCATGTGTTAGCGGTTAAGGGCGGATTCAAGGGCATGCAAGGTCAAACCGGCGCCTGGCGGGTACTCGTTGACGGCCTGCATTTTTTGCTGCCGCTGGCGCTGATCACTACTTTGCTATTGTGGAATTATTCGCCGGTGCTGGTGGGTGTTGCCGGTAGCGGCGCAGTGCTGCTTGCCAGCTTGCTGCGCAGCCAAACCCGCATAGGGTTTGCTCAGCTCATCGAGGGCCTGCGTCAGGGGGCCATGTTAGCGGTATCCATTTCGGTGGCTTGTGCGGTAGCCGGATTGGTCGTTGGGACCATCGGCCAAACGGGTATTGGCCTGCAATTTACCGAATCGGTCGTAGCCCTGAGTGGTGGTCAACTGTGGTTGGCACTCATTTTGGTTGCGGTGGCCGCGCTGGTATTGGGTATGGGCTTGCCAGCCACTGCGGCCTACATTGTGCTCGCGGTGATGACGGGTCCGGCGCTGCAGGAGTTGGGGCTTGCGTTGATCACTGCCCATATGATTATTTTCTGGCTGGCACAAAGTTCCAATGTCACCCCGCCTATTGCACTGGCGGCATTCGCTGGAGCTGGTGTGGCTGGTGCAGCGCCTATGCGTAGCGCCGTGGAGGCAGTCAAGTTGGCCAGCGGGTTATTTGTAATCCCCCTAATGATGGCGTTCTCACCCTTACTACTCAGCGCGGAGTTTGGCTGGACTGGTGTGTTCGTGGCAGCCTTGGTCACCGGCCTGCTGATGCTCATGTTGGTGATGGTGTTGCAGCGGCATCTCTTTGTTGCCGTGTCCAGAGCCCAACAAGTGCTGGCGCTGGTAGCCGCAGGCCTACTGGTTTATCCGTCTTACCTGGCCCGTATTGTTGGGATTTGCCTCGCCTTGGCCATCATGTTGGCAAACCGCATCCAACCAAGCCGCATTCATTGACCGACTGTGCTTGCCTCGCGCTCCGCCAGCCACTGCTCATGTGGCGTGTACTGACCGTCCTGCCAAAATCCCCACTCGCCTGACTTACTGCCGGTGACGATCAGGGTCCAAACCGGCCGGTTCTCGATCAATTGCACGATATGCTGATGGCTGGCATGGCGAAAATGTGGGCGCAACGCCTTGACCATTTTGCGCGGCTGGTCTGGCGTTTGCTCCAGATAGGGGTCGAAGGGGAAGGTAACAAACCACCACGGATGGTCGTGGAAGGCTCGGTCGTCGTCGCCCTTATGGAATTTGTGCAGCCGCAAAGTGAAACCGAGCCAAAGAATCCATCGTTCTAAATAGGGCTTGCCGCAGTCATAGACCAAGTCATGGGTCCAGCCAAGCGTCAGGGAGCCGATGGAAAACAGGCGTTGCGAATAGATCACGGCAGCATAGTACGGGTGGGAAAAACCATAGTATAAAGGCGCTCGGCCTACGGGTTAAGTTGCAATGAGATACTGGGGAGAATTTTTATGGATCTGATAACCCAATCACCGGCATTGGATAATGCCTTAGTTGACCCGTCGAACTGGGCTGACGAGCGCTGGGTGCACGAGCAGTTTGCGTGGCTGCGCCAGCATGAGCCGCTAAAGTACCTGGCCGCTGAGGGGTATAAGCCGTTTTGGAATGTCACTCGATATGAAGACATCAAGACAATTGAGGGCCAAAAGAAGGTTTTTATCAATGACCCTCGGCCAACTCTCGGGCTGGAGGTCATGGAACAGATAGTGCAGCAGATGACCGGCCGCAAACACTTAGTGCGCAGCTTGGTGCAGATGGACGATCCTGACCATATGCAGTACCGCATGCTGACCCAAGGCTGGTTCATGGGCAGTAATCTGCGCAAGCTGCAGGCCCGGGTGGATGAGCTGGCGGATATCTACATCGACCGGATGGCGGACATGGGTGGCGAATGCGACTTCGTAAAGGATGTTGCGATCTGGTACCCACTGCGGGTGATTATGAGCATTTTTGGGGTTCCGGAAGAGGACGAACCCTTGATGCTCAAGCTCACCCAAGAGCTTTTTGGTAGTACCGATCCTGATGTCAACCGGTCCTTTGAACCCACGGAATTTCTTAACGTGGTAAAGGATTTTGAAGACTACTTCGTCCGGCTTAGCGAGGCGCGCCGAGCCCAGCCACAAGACGATCTGGCCACCATCATCGCCAATGCGAAGATCGACGGTGGGCAAATCCCGGAACACGAGGCCAACGGCTACTACATGATTATCGCCACCGCAGGACATGATACGACCAGTGCATCCACTGCTGGGGGCCTGCTTGGACTGATTGAAAATCCGGCGCAGATGACGGCCTTTCGCAACGATGTTGAAGGCCTGATGCCCACGGCGATTGACGAGATGATTCGCTGGGTTTCACCGGTGCGACATTTTATGCGCACGGCCACCACAGACGCCGAGATTGGCGGGCAAAAAATCAAGGCCGGGGAGTCGATGATACTTTGGTATCCCTCGGCGAACCGCGATGAGAGCGTTTATTCAGACCCGGAGAACTTCCGCATCGACCGTAACGAGAGCAAACAAATCGCCTTCGGTTTTGGGGCACATGTTTGCCTTGGCCAGCATCTGGCGCGGATGGAAATGAGTTCGCTGTTTCGCAAGCTGCTGCAGCGGGTAGAGCATATCGAGCTAGCGGGTGAGCCCCAATACACCCAAGCGGTATTTGTTGGAGGTCTTAAGAGTCTGCCAATCCGCTACCGCATGAAGTAGTCAGATGCCGTCACCAATAGTCCTTAGCTGCGACGATATGGCGCTGGCGGTGACGCTCCAAGGTGGTGCAATAGAGACGTTCAGGCGCGCTGACCAAGCGCTATTTTGCACCCGGGCAATGGCGCCGAGTTTGGCCAGTTTTCCGATGCTACCTTTTTGCAGTCGAATCAAGCAGGGACGTTTTAGGCAGGCGAGTCAGCAGATACAGCTAGCACCCAATTTTCCGCCAGAACCTAACGCCATTCATGGCTTCGGCTGGCAAAGCCTGTGGCAGGTCGAAAGCTTAGAGGCTCATGCCTGCGCACTCATTCACGAGCACGAGGAAGCCTCCAGCGCAGAAACCGGGTGGCCGTGGGTGTATCGAGGGCGGCAGGATTTTCTGCTCACCCAAAATGCCCTCCACCTGACGCTGTCCATTGAAAACTGCTCGGACCATGCCATGCCAGTGGGTCTGGGCCTGCACCCCTACCTACCGCTGACGCCGGATACCTTCGTGGAGTTTCAGTGCCGAGGTCAGGTGAGCATGGAAAAGGACTTTCTGCCTCGAGACAGCGAGCTAGATCATGGCCGCTTGGTCAATCCATTGGCCCACAAACCTTGGCAGACACAGTCACTAGATTCTGTGTTCACCCGCCGCAGCGGCGACGCGACGATAGTTTGGCCCGGGCAGGACTGGTCATTGCGCATTGAGCCTGATGCAGCACTAGCGCATTGGATTGCTTATGCGCCAAAGCCAGAGGGGTTTATCTGTATCGAGCCGGTCAGTCATCTGCCCAATGCAATCAACCTAGAGAGTGCGGCGAATATTTCCGGTGGTATGCGTCTTCTTGCGTCAGGAGCTGTATGGCAGACAACTACGGTATTCCAAACGCTTTCTAATAGTGCCTAATGCTCGACGTCTGCTGCGAAGTCCCTTTGTCGCTGTCCTAGCTAGGCCTATAAGTAACCCTCCAAGCCCCGCAGAGTTCATGATAGATTGAGCAAATTCGAACTATTGGATGGGACTGAAGATGGCTGAAGCAGTTGATTACAAGCAAATTGGTACCACACCCGTACGGCCCGATGGCTTCGACAAGGTAACCGGCCGCGCTCAATTTGGTGCTGACGTGAATTTGCCCAACATGATTCACGGAAAAGTGCTGCGCAGCCCCCATGCCCATGCTCGAATCAAGAGTGTCGACGTCAGTGCGGCGCTGGCCATGCCCGGCGTGCATGCGGCAATTTCTGCTGTCGATTTTCCTGGCGGGCGCATGGAAGGGGAGTCAGACGTCAGCGTTGATGATGTGGCGCAGAATGTGATGGCTCGCAACAAGGTGCTTTATCACGGCCATGCTGTCGCCGCAGTAGCTGCTTCTACCCAGCGTTTGGCCGAACAAGCCCTGCAGGCTATCAAGGTCGATTACGAGGTTCTTGAGCCGGTGCTGGACTTGGTTGCTGCGATGGACCCAGCAGCGACCCTAGTGAATGAGAATAACTACACAGCGCTTGCAGAAAAGCCAGAGCATCCCTCCAACATCGCAGATGTGGAACGGCTGGAGCGCGGCAATCTTGAAGAAGGCTTTCTAGCCGCCGACGTTGTAATTGAGCGCGAGTACAAGTGCCCCATGGCCCATCAGGGGTACATCGAGCCGCATGCCTGTTTGGCAAGTATAGATGAGCGCGGTCGGGGCACCGTTTGGTGTTCGACCCAAGGCCACTTCCAGCATCGTGCCAGCACCGCCAGCATGCTTGGCAAGAATATGGCAGACCTGAAGTTTGTAGCCACGGAAATTGGCGGCGGTTTTGGTGGTAAAACCGTAGTGTATCTCGAGCCGCTGGCAACTCTGCTATCGGAAAAGTCTGGCCGTCCGGTAAAAATGGCCATGTCTCGTGAAGAAGTATTTCGCGCCACTGGCCCAAGTTCGGCAACGGTTGCTCGGGTTAGGGTAGGCCTGCGCAAGGACGGCACCATTACTGCTGCACAGTCGTGGATCGCCTTCGAAGCAGGGGCCTTTGCCGGTTCACCGCACAAGCCCGGCGCCATGTGCATCTATGCGCCATACGATATCGAAAATTTCCTAGTCGAAACCTTCGACGTACTGGTGAATAAGCCTAAGGTAGCCGCCTACCGTGCACCGGGTGCGCCTCAGGCCATGCATGCGTTTGAGTGTGCCTTGGATGAAGCTGCTCAACTGCTGGATATGGACCCCCTTGATTTGCGCTTGGTCAATGCGGCAGAAGAAGGCACTCGCGCACCCTACGGTCCCAAGTTTCCGCCAATTGGTTTTAAAGCCTGTTTGCAGGCTGCCAAGGCCCATCCGAACTACAGCAAGCCAGTGCCCGATGGCGCTGGGCGTGGGGTTGCCGTGGGTTTTTGGTTCAATGCAGGCATGCAGTCCAGTGCAGAAGTGAATATCAACGAAAACGGCTCGGTAATGATTATTGAGGGCAGCCCAGATATTGGCGGCTCCCGGGCCTCCATGTGTTTGATGGCGGCGGAAACCCTCGGCGTTGACTACGATGATGTGCGCGCGCAGGTGGGCGATACTGAAAGCACCGGATTTTGTAATGTCACCGGCGGTAGCCGAACCACATTTGCTACTGGCATGGCGGTGACGCAAGCCTGTGAAGCGGTTATCGCAGACTGCAAACGACGCGCCGCAATGACTTGGGGGGTGGACGAAGATCAGGTGGAATGGGAAGACGGTCAGGCGGTTCCCGGTCCTGGCGTAAACGCCGATGTGAAGCCGCTAACTCTAGCGGAGTTGGCGCGCAAGGCTGGTAGAACAGGCGGGCCTATTACCGCTCGGGCTTCACTGAATGCCCAAGGTGCGGGGGCCTCATTTTCCGTCAACTTTGCCGATCTGCGGGTAGACCGGGAAACAGGCAAGGTCGATGTGCTGAGTTTTACTGCCATCCAAGACGCCGGTAAGGCCATCCACCCAGCCTATGTTGAAGGCCAGATTCAGGGCGGCGCAGTACAGGGTATCGGTTGGGCGCTGAATGAGGAATACATCTTCGATGACAACGGCGTGCTGGAAAACGCAGGTTTCCTCGATTACCGCATACCGGTTGCTTCAGACCTGCCCATGATCGACACAGAAATTGTAGAAGTAGCAAATCCCAGTCATCCGTTTGGGGTACGCGGCGTTGGTGAGACACCGATTGTGGCGCCGCTGGCTGTGTGCTCCAACGCGGTGTCGCGCTCCTTAAATATGCGTATTGCCGAGTTGCCCATGTCACCGCCGCGCTTGTTGGATGCGATCGAAGGCTAGGTAGACACTTAGCAAGACACCTAGAGCGACGGCTATACAGAAGACTAAGGGGCAGCCGCTGGGTTCAGCGAACACGCAGGAGGGTTTATGGTCAGGGTGGTATTGTCCAACCCAATGCTCGCGGTAACCGGTTCAGCCAAGGAGCTGGATGTCACGGCAACCAATTTTCGCCAGTTAACCCTTCGGCTAATCGACCAATGGCCAGCGCTGGCGGAGCTGATTGACAGTTCCGCCGTGGCCATTGACGGCCAGATTTATCAGGACGCCTTCGCCGAGCCACTACAAGAGCAAAGCGAAGTGTTTTTTATGCCGCGCATTGAAGGCGGTTAGGGAGAGAGCACAATGAATATTAGTTTTGCGGCCGAGTACGAATCTTTTCGTGACGAGGTGCGACGCTTCCTAGATACCAACCTGACCGAACAGCTGCGCGACGCTCAGCGATTTTGTCCCGGTATTTTTCTCGACTACGAACATAATATTGAGTGGCATAAAATACTCCATAAGCAGGGCTGGGTGGCGCCAAGTTGGCCGCAAGAATATGGCGGCACTGGCTGGGATCTGATGCGGCGCTATATATGGTCCATCGAAAAAGCAGAGGCCGGCGCGCCAGATACGGCCCCCATGGGGCTGGCCATGTGTGGCCCCATGCTCATTGGCTGTGGTAGTGCAGAGCAGCAGCAAGAGTACCTGCCGCGAATACTTTCCGGTGAAGATTACTGGTGTCAGGGCTACTCCGAGCCGGGTTCAGGGTCTGACCTTGCGAGTCTTAAGCTCAAGGCTACCTCTGATGGTGACTACTACCGCCTTAACGGCAGCAAGATTTGGACCTCTCATGCCCACTACGCCAACAAGATGTTTATCTTGGTGCGCACCAACGATCAGGGCAAACCTCAGGAAGGCATCACCTTTTTGCTGCTCGATATGGATACTCCGGGGATACGGGTGGAACCGATTCTATTTGCCTCCGGCACCCATGAAGTCAACCAAGTGTTCTTTGATGACGCCCGGGTGCCTAAGGCCAATGTGGTGGGCGAGGAGCATAAAGGCTGGCAGGTAGCCAAATACTTACTGGAATTTGAGCGCGGCGGTTCCACCGGCGGCAATGCCGCACGTAAGGTGAGTTTGCAGCGTCTGCGCAAGCTAGCTGCGCTGATCCCCCAGGGCGAGGGCTACGTTGCCGATGATCCGGACTTCGTGCGCAAGCTCGATGAAACCGCAGTGCAGTTAGAAGCTATCCAATACACGGAATTTCGCATGATGGCGGCCTTGTCTAAGGGCGATAGCCCCGGTCCAGAGTCCTCTGTAATTAAGGCCCTGTCGGCAGAGATTACCCAGCGAATCACTGAACTGACTTCTGAAGCCATGGGCCAGTACGCGGCGGTCCATCAGCCTGGTGCCCGCACCGTTGGCACTAATGCGCCAACGATTGGTCCTGAAGAGGGTGTTGTTGCCTTTCCGCGCTACTTCAACCTGCGAGCAAGCTCCATTGCCGGAGGCAGCAACGAAGTACAGCGCAACATAATGGCTAAGTTAGTACTGGGCCTGTAACCCGCTTCCGCTTTGAAGCCGCGGAAGCAAGAGGCGCGGTAAAACACGTTGGGTTAGGTGATGGCTGATTCTGCCCAAACCGGCACGGCTAAGGCATTGGCTCGTGCTGCAAAGTCCTCAGGCCAACTGCTGGTCTGCTGCACAAAGGCATTCTGTTCGCGGGCATAAAGTGCGCGCAAAGCCTCCTCGTAACCACTGAAATCGCCACAAAGCGCCTGACAAAAGCGGTAGGTAAGCTGCTGGTGATAGCCGACTTTAGCGGCGGCCTGTTGCTCTGGGTCGCGGCGCACGTTGTCGATGAGTCGTCGTAGCGCGGCGGACGGGCTGCCGGGCTGATTTTTTAGCCACTGCCAGTGCCGTGGCAACAGCGTCACTGCCGCGCTACGAGGTTGGTCTGAGTGTTGGGCAGGCCGTAGTGCGGATACCGGATAGTAGTCGGCCTTGCGCTGCAGCAGGGTTTCGTCACCACTAAGGTCTAAGTCGACAATTTGGCAGGTGCTGTCTTCGAGAATCAGCACCTGCTGATCTATGTTGTTGGCTAAAAAGCGGCTCGCGGCCAGAGCTACCGCAGGCAAGTTGCCCTGAATCAAACAGCCACCCTGATGGTAGGCCGAAAAAGTGCTTGGCAGGCTAGTGCTCACGTTACGAACCCAGTTGGGCTTCCAGTTCAGTTTTGCGCTGAGCCATTTTCGCCTGCTGGGCCGGGTCTGCCCAAACTCGGTAGTTGCCAACGGCATAGGCTTCGCCGTTATCAAAATAGGCAAGGGCATTCAGACGGTTGGCGACAAAGTTGTTGCGGGTGGCTTTCATCTTGCCCGGCGCGCCTGCAACGATGGAGTTGGGGGGAATAATCGCGTCTTCTCTGACGATCGTATGCCCAGCAATAATGCAGTTATCGCCAATGACTGCGCGGTCCATTATTGTCGCGTTGATGCCTATAAGGCAGTTATCGCCAATGGTCGCGCCATGAATCGTGCAGTGATGGGTGATAGAACAGTACGCGCCGATGACTGTCGGGCAATCGGCGATATGGATCATGGTGAAGTCTTGGATGTTCGTGAACGCACCAATTTCGATGTACTCAGACTCAGCCCTCATGACTACCTTGGGCCAAATTGATACACCTTCATGCATGCGGATGTCGCCATAAAGCTCGGCGCTTGGGGCTTGCCAAATGGGTTTGCTCATCAATTTCCTTTCCGGCCTTGTTAGCCTTTGTCTGCGTTGCTATTTGTATTGCTTGTTTTGTTGTCGCCTTGGTCTGCTTCGATGCGGCGTTTTTCGCCGCGCCGCTGACCCATGACAAAGACCAGCAACGGTAAATAAACCGCAAATGTAAACCAATACGGCAGGTCTGGCGAAATCTGATAGAAGAAACCGCCAAGCAAGGGGCCAACGGTAAAACCCAGTGGTCCACAGGACCCTGCGATACCCGCCACCGCACCCTGCTCATGGGGTTCTACCGCCAGCGATGCGCCAGCCATAAACGCCGGACCGGCTAAGCCCATGGCCGCTCCCTGCAATACCATGGCAACCAATAGTAGGGCCTGTGTGTCGGCAACGGCCAAGCAAGCAAAAGCGGCCGCCAGAACTGGCAGCGCGATGCGCAGCCATTGAAAGGGTGTAAGGCTGATACGCTGCATCAGTCCGATCTGACTGGTCAGGGATGCAGCGGCGGAACAACCCATGGCCAGCCCGAAGGTTTGCGCGGTTTCAACCGCCGTCAGTCCAAGAACATCTTGAAAGCGAAAGGCGAGGGTTTGCTGTACTAGCGCCATGCCCATAAACATTAGCGCGCCGACGATAATGTAGGGCAGAATTCTTGGGTCAAAGTAGCTTAGCTTGTGCGCCGGGGGTGCCTTTTGTTGCGCGTTTTTTGGCCGCGTTTTGGGAATATCCGGTAGCAAAAAAATCACGAACAGGGCGGTGGTTACGGCGACGCCGGACGCAACCCATAAAGGCGTCAACAATGTGATCCCCGCCAGCAGACCGCCCAGAGCGGGCCCCAAAATACTGCCAAAGTTATTCGCCGCACCAACCGCGCCCATGCCCTTGGTGCGTGTGGTCACCGAGGTAATGTCTGCCATATAGGCACTGCTCGACGGCATGATGGCTGACATCACACTGGCGTGCATTACTCGGGTCAGCATTAACAGCAGATAGCCGGTGAC
Organism: Gammaproteobacteria bacterium; assembly: GCA_002731575.1. Classification (GTDB taxonomy): domain Bacteria; phylum Pseudomonadota; class Gammaproteobacteria; order Pseudomonadales; family Azotimanducaceae; genus UBA4421. The sequence goes on from PCCE01000006.1 coordinate 23,358, forward strand.
CGGTATGAGAGCGCCAATTAGGGTGAGATGAAACACGCTAGCGAAGAGCAAGTTGCCGCAGGCATAGCCCAGTAGGCCAATCACCATTACGCGCTTGCGCCCCCAGCGGTCACTCAATCTGCCCCAACGGGGGCTGGCGAGAAATACCACTAGGGAAGAAGCGGCGATAATAGAGCTGATTTGCAGCTCGCTCATACCAACCTCTCGGCCTAGCGGGCCGAGGATCGCAAAAAGCACCGTAAAGCCGAAGCCAACGGAGACCAAGGAAACCAGTAATATGGCCCGAGCAAAGCGGAATTCTTGCGGACTCAGCTGAGCTGCAATGTTAGGTCCAGACTTGGTAGTAGATTCGGCAGCAGATTCAGGCACGTGTTCTCTTTGGTCGATGTGACAGGTTATTTTAGCTCATCCGCTGGGCAAACATAGCGGGGAGCGCTTGGCCGCGACAGGCTGCAGCGATTCATAGACAATGAGTCATCGCAATGCACAGAGTTCTGCAACAATGAAAACGCCCCATCATCGCGAGCAGACCGACAAGCCCGGTGCAATAGCGCCAGGGTCCCGTGCCGGTGAGCGCGCAACGATCCAGCGCAAAAACAACAACCGAATGCTTCGTACTATTTTGCTGGGCACGGTTGCCATGATCGTAGGTGTGCTTTGGTTAGGCGAACAATACGGGGTCGAGCGTGAAGAAACGCTGAATTTGCTAGCGGCGAGTGCAGGCTTCGTGCTGACCTTGGTGGCTGCGGGTTTGCTTGGGGCCGGTGTAATTTGGCTAGTGCGGCTGCTGCTGCGCAAGCGCTGAGTCGTTAATCCAGTGCGCTTCCCCAACGCTGCCAGCGTGGTAAGTAATAGTTCTGCGGGTTAAGCGAAAATAGAATGTATGAGACTCTGCCCACCAGAGCTTCTTTGGGCACAAAGCCAAACGCGCGGTAGTCACTGCTGTTGTCGCGATTGTCGCCAAGCATTAGGTAGTGATGCTCAGGCACGGCAACCTCGATGAAATCTTTCGCCCCGAGACGGGAGCGATTGGTCCGGCGNAAAATAGTGTGGTCCTGTTGCAACAGACTCTCGCTANAGACCTGCACGGGTGCTTGAGCGGAGGCCAANGACATTACGGCTGANTTTGCTNTAGTTCGATGATAGATCGCGTTGATACCATTCACTCGCAAGATGCCGTCACGCCAACTAACGCGATCCCCGGGCACTCCAATCACCCGCTTAACTGTTAACAGCCCACTGCGTGGGGCAAGAAAAACAACCGCGTCAGAGCGCTGGGGTGTATGCCACTGCATCATGGGAGCATCGGTAAAGGGCAGACGCAGCCCATAGGCAAGTTTGTTCACCAAAATCCGGTCCCCGGGCACAATACCCGGCGCCATGGATCTGGATGGCACATGGCTCCAGTCGACAGCCATTGCGCGAAGCAAAATAAGGGCAAATAAAACAGCAAGTAGGCCCCGCCATTCGCGCCAATCGCTAGAATCGGATGTCAGTGGCGCCATCGGTTTCAGCGTGATGACCTCATAAGGTCCGGCGGCGCAGGTGGGGGCGGTCTAAGTAGCGCACGTGCACCAGTAGCTTGAGGGCAACGGCTAGCCGTTGGCTTTGGCAAGCGCGGCCAGCTGCGCCTGGGTGGCCTCAGTTTGATGATTATTTTTCCACTCATCGTAAGTCATGCCGTAGACCGACTCACGAGCTTGATCCATTTCCAGTGCAAGACCCTGTTCGTCAGCGCTCGCTTTGTACCACTTTGATAAGCAGTTGCGGCAAAAGCCCGCCAGAATCATCAGGTCGATATTTTGCACGTCCTTGCGCTCATCGAGATGGGCAAGCAGGCGTCGGAAGGTTGCTGCTTCAAGCTCGGTTTGCTGTTGTGGCGTTAGACTTTGTTCACTCACGTTAAATTCCAGTTGGTTAAGGACGGTTGCTCTCAGGCTAGGTGGCGAGTGAAGATCCACTCGTTTGCTGTTGAAAGTTCTTCGTTAAACCCATAGCCCTCAACATCGAAACCTTTCAGCGCCTCGGCTTTTTCTGCCCGCTGATCGATCATGTATCGGGCCATTAAGCCTCTGGCCTTCTTCGCAGAAAAAGAGACAAACCTGAAGGCGTCGCGGCGCCACTCTTTAAAGTTAATGGTGACGATACGGCCGTCGATATTCTCCGGCTGCACTACCTTGTAGTACTCATTCGAGGCGAGATTGATAAGCACCTTGCAGCGCTGCTCGGCCAAGGCGGTGTTAAGCGCCTCGGTCACCTTGCTGCCCCAAAAATCGTAGAGATTGTCGCCTTGGTTGGTAGCAAGCTTGGTGCCCATTTCCAGACGATAGGGGTGAATACTGTCCAGCGGTTTGAGCAGCCCATGCAGGCCTGAAAGCACCCTCAGGCGTTTTTGCGCCCAGTTCAAATCGCGTTTGCTCAGCGTTTGCGCGGCCAGCCCCATGTACACATCACCCTTAAACGCGAGAATTGACGCCCGTGCACCAGTACCGCTGTCAAATTTGGCTGACCAGTTGGCATAGCGGTCGTAGTTGAGCATGGCTAATTTGTCACTAATGCCCATTAAGCTGCTGATCTGTGCCGGTTCAAGCTGGCGCAGGGTTTTGATCAGCGCAGTAGAGTCCTTGGCGAACGTAGGGGAGGTCTGTTGGTCTGTCACCGTAGCTGCTAGGGGGCTGTCGAAATCTAGGGTTTTAGCAGGAGATAAAATTGCCAGCATGATCCTTACCTTTGTTTGTTAACCATTGCAGAAGATAGTTTACCCGATGCAAACCTGTGTAACAGTCAGCAAGGTACAGTTGTCGAAGACTGTATTACACCTCACTCTCTAGGCTTAATGGGAGTCCATGGCTAGACTCGGTGTGCTCACCTTGGCCCGTTGGAGAAATCAGCATGAAGATGGTTAGCCGCACCCATGCGGGTTTGCAGCGCATGCGTAACGAAGACGCCCTTCGCATCGATGCGGATGCGGGCATCGCTGTACTGGCTGATGGCATGGGTGGTCTGATGGCTGGGAGCGAGGCCAGTCAGTTGGCTGTGGAGCATGTTTTTATGGCGTTGGCTGCAAGCACCGTCCGCAACACCAAACAACTGCATGACGCTATTTCCAGGGCGCATCAGGCAATTTCAGAGGCCAGTGCCGTGAAGGAAATGCGTTCCCAGATGGGTAGCACCGTGGTGGTTTGGGTAGCGGCACAAGATCACTGGCGGGCTGCCTATGTCGGCGATTCGCGTCTTTATCACTGGCATCAAGGCGAACTACGCCAACTCAGCCGCGATCACAGTTTGGCCCAGCGCATGCTCGACAGCGGCGAGGTGGAGTCTGGTGTCGATGTGGAAGCCAACTACGGCCATGTGCTCACTCAGGGTCTGGGACTGCGCCAGCCCTTGGACCCCGGTAACTGTAATGGCGCTCTGAATGCCCCTGGCCAGCGGTTTATGCTGTGTAGTGATGGCCTTAGCGACTTAGTCACTCCTAACAAAATGGCTTCGGCGCTCGGCCTGTCTGATTTGCAGGAGGCCGCCGATGTGTTGTTGGGATATGCCATGGACATGGGCGGCACGGACAATATCAGCGTGGTTTTGATTGAGCCGTGATGCCTCCCTATACTCTCGCACCGGTGGGCCGCGGCCGAGGGTAAAAACAAGGATGACAAAGTGAACAGACGTGAGCGAATAGAGGCAGCCTTAGTGCAAGGCCTAACTTTGCAGCATTTGGAAGTGGCGGATGAAAGCCACGGTCATAATGTGCCTGCAGGGGCCGAGAGTCACTTTAAAGTCGTAGCGGTTAGCGAGCAGTTTGCCGGCAAACGGCCACTGCAGCGACATCGTCGGGTTAACGAACTGCTGGCGGACGAGTTTGCTGGTGGCATGCATGCCCTAGCCATTCACGTTTATACCGCGGACGAATGGCAGGCGCGCTTCAATCAGGCGCCGATGTCACCGCCATGCGCCGGGGGCGAAGACGGCAAGGCCGCGCATTGATGCGACGCGTCTTAGCCTTTTACCAGTTCATACCGTTACAGGACCCAGAGGCAGAGTGTCAGAGCTTGCAGCGTTTGGGTGATGAACTTGGCTTGCGAGGCACTATTTTGGTTGCCCAAGAAGGGGTTAATGGCACCGTGGTAGGCGAGACTCGGGCCCTGCAAAACCTCGCTGAGCATTTGTCCGCACAGTATGCCGTGCAGTCACAAAAATGGTCAGACCTGCAGCCGGGCAACTCTGGCTTTCATCGCTTCAAGGTTCGGGTGAAGCCAGAAATAGTCAGTTTTGGTGTTAACGACTTAGATATGAGCCTGACGGGCGAACATGTGGATGCGCAAAAGTGGAATGCGCTTATTGCAGACCCAGATGTACTGGTAGTGGATACGCGCAACGACTATGAAATAGATATTGGGACTTTTGATCGTGCGGTGTCACCGCATACCGAGAGCTTCCGTCAGTTCCCCCAGTGGGTTGCCGAGCACCTAGACCCCGACCAGCACACCAAGGTGGCGATGTTTTGCACCGGTGGCATTCGTTGCGAAAAAGCCTCCTCCTACTTGTTGAATCAGGGCTTCGAGAATGTCTATCAGCTCGATGGCGGTATTTTGCAGTATTTGGAAGACGTTGATGCGGATGAGTCGCACTGGAACGGGGAATGCTTTGTCTTTGACCAACGGGTATCGGTAGATGCCAAGCTGCAGCAAGGCCAGTACAAGCAGTGCTATGCCTGTCGGCACCCGCTTTCAGCGCAGGAATTGGCCAGTCCAGACTTCGAACACGGTGTCAGTTGTTCCTACTGCATAGATAAGACCTCGAAACAGCGGCGTCAGCAGTTTCGTGAGCGCCAGCATCAAGTGCGTCTAGCGGCCCAGCGTGGCCAACAGCATATCGGTCAAGATCAGCGCAAGCCGAAGCGCTAGGCCAGACTACATTAAGGGTTCAAGGTAGGGTAGGAATCCGTCGACCAGTAGCGGTTGGGCTTTCGCTGTAGGGTGAATGCCGTCGTCCTGCATAAGCTCCGGGTCCAGAGCAAAAGCCTCAAACAGAAAAGGTACGAGGGCGCCTTTAGACTGGGTTGCAACATCGCCGAAAACCTGCTCAAAGGCTCGGGTATAGCGTATGCCGTAGTTGGCTGGAATGCGCATGGTAATAATGATGGGTTTGGCGTCGGCACCGCGTACCAGATCGGTCATAGCCAACAGGTTGCTGCGGATTTTCGTGGTAGGATATCCGCGCAAACCGTCGTTGCCGCCAAGCTCTAGCACCACAATGTCAGGCTGGTGCTGTTGCAGCAGTTCCGGCAAGCGCCTTAGTCCACCTGTTGTGGTTTCGCCAGAAACGCTCGCGTTAATCAGCTGCCAGCGGGATTCACGTTGGGCCAAGGTTTGATTCATCAGATTGACCCAGCCGTCGTCGATATTCATGCCGTAGCCGGCACTGATGCTGTCGCCCAGCACTAGTATTTTGGCCTCATCGCCGGTGTCCGATACCTTCGCCGTAATGTCCTTAGTGGTTTCAATTGACGCTTTTTGGAGGTCTGTTAGTGCAGAGTAAGGTTCCGAAGCAGCGCCTGTAAGCGCGCTCGTAAGCGCCAACAGAAGTAGCAGCACGGCGTGCCATGAGCACTTGACCCAGTAACGAACTGACAGAGCAGTCGATGCTATGGCGATCGAAAGCAAACCAACGAAGAAGGACCGCATGAGTCGAACCGTAGTCAGCGCTGAAAGTGTCGAGAAAATAGTACAGACCTCTGCCGGTGATCTCGTCATCTTGGATGGCATCGATTTGGAAATCAATCAGGGCGAGACCGTGGCGGTTGTTGGTGCCTCTGGCTCGGGTAAAACCACATTGCTCGGCATTCTTGCTGGTTTGGATACGGCTTCTGCAGGTGTAGTCCGATTACTCGATGCGAATTTGACTGAGTTAGACGAGGAAGCTCGAGCGCTGGCGCGAGGCCAACATGTGGGCTTCGTCTTTCAGTCTTTTCAACTGCTGGCTTCTTTGACTGCGTTGGAAAACGTCATGCTGCCGGTAGAGCTGCGCGGCGACACTATGGCTCAGTCTCAGGCCTCTGAACTTTTGGCAAAGGTGGGGTTGGCGGACCGGCTCGATCATTACCCGCGTCAGCTATCGGGCGGTGAACAGCAGCGGGTGGCTATCGCTCGGGCTTTTGCCTCGAATCCAACCGTGCTATTCGCCGATGAGCCTACGGGTAATCTCGACACTCAAACCGGTGAACTGATTTGCCAGCTGTTGTTCGACCTGAACAAGGAATACGGCACCACGCTGGTGATGGTGACCCACGACCTGCAGCTTGCGGCCCGCTGTGGGCGCACTATAGCCATCACCGCAGGGCGAATTCAGCCTGATGCCACGACTCAAGCGGTGACATCATGAACATAAAACTGGTAGCGCGTATGGCCTGGCGCGATGTGCGCTCAGGTGAGATGGGTCTGCTGTTAGTCGCTCTTTTGGTCGCTGTTGGTACGGTTACTTCAATCAGTCTGTTTGTCGATCGTTTGCAAAGTGCCTTGCTGGCGGAGTCGTCGAATTTTCTCGCCGCTGATCGACAAATATCCAGCAGCCAAGTCATACCCCCGGATTTCGTGCAGCAGGCGCAGCAGCGTGGCCTGAATACTGCGCAAACACTTGTCTTCCCTTCCATGGTGTTCGCCGGGGATCTGAATCAGTTGGTAAGCGTCAAGGCCGTGGATACAGAGTACCCCCTGCGCGGTGAGCTTATTGTTGGCGACCAACCGTTTCAGCGCGGCGCGCCGACAGACAGCATTCCTGCTGCAGGAACCGTATGGCTCGATTCGCGCCTGTTTCCGGCAATGAATCTGAGCTTGGGCGATACGGTTGAAGTGGGCATGGCCGAGCTGCAGGTCGCTAGAGTGCTGGTTGCGGAGCCTGATCGCGGCGGTTCGTTTTTTGATCTCGGGCCGCGCCTGCTGATGAATATGCAGGATGTTGCCGCTACCGAGGTAGTGCAGCCCGGCAGTCGTCTGTCCTACCGACTGCTGCTTTCCGGAGACGATACGCAGCTACAGGATCTGCGTGAGAGCCTGCCGCTGAAGCCCAATTTTTCATGGATCAGCGTCCGCGAAAGCAGCCCGCGGATCGGCCGGGCCTTGGATCGGGCGGAGAGCTTCTTGCTCTTGGGTGGTTTGCTTGGAGTGCTGCTGGCTGGGATCGCCGTGGGCTTGTCAGCCCATCGCTATGCGCAACGCCACTTCGATCATGTGGGCGTGCTCAAAACACTGGGTGCTACCCCAGCGCAAATTTTGCGCGGTTTTATGTCTTTGCTGCTGTTAGTAGGACTGGTGGCCATCCTTATGGGCCTGGCTGCGGGGTCGCTAGTGCATATTGCCATCGTGGAAATTTTATCCTCGCTGATTGCCGTTGAACTGCCGGTGCCGACGTTGCGACCATTCCTGTTGGGAAGTGCCACCGGGTTGATCTGTGCTCTAGCTTTTGCCATGCCAGCTTTTGTGCATCTGAAAAACGTCGCCCCCATGCGAGTAATCCGGCGAGATCTCGGGGTGGCGCCGCTGAGCCGTTGGCTATCCTACGGCGCCGCAGCGGCGGG
>PCCE01000007.1 GCA_002731575.1 Gammaproteobacteria bacterium
GGGACCAATGGATTCACATTGTCACGATTTTTCAACCGTGTGCGGACTATCTCATCTCCCTCGCCAGCCAACTGCGCTGCGTTAGGGAGCGGGACGCTCTAGCCTGTTATTAAGAACACTCGGGGCTCCAAACTTCTGGGAGCCACCCGTTCTCAGGTAGTCTCTGCACCTTCCGACAGTGTACTGTCGGCTTGGCTCAGGATTGCCGGTCGCGGTACTGCTACGACTACGGTTTCCCTGAATTCATCCCGTTCATCCTGACCTTTTCAGCGTCAGGCGCACCATTTTGATGAGTCCACTGCTCTAACCAACTGAGCTATAGGCCCAATTTCTCTAGACCCGACGCCTCTCTGCGTCGATCCTATTCGCTGCGCGGCTTAGGCCACGCCACCGCTACTTTCCCCCTAAACGTTACGACCTTTGCCGCCTTCCAGACTTTCGTCTAGGAAACTGCGCAGATGCTCGGAACGACTGGGGTGACGCAGCTTCCGCAGCGCCTTGGCTTCAATCTGACGAATACGCTCGCGGGTTACGTCAAACTGCTTACCCACCTCCTCCAACGTGTGATCGGTGTTCATGTCGATACCAAAACGCATTCGAAGCACCTTGGATTCTCTCGCGGTGAGGCCTCCAAGCACATCCTTAGTAGCTTCTCGCAGGCCTTCACCGGTTGCCAAATCGATAGGCGAGCCAATGGTGTTGTCCTCGATGAAGTCGCCCAAGTGGGAGTCTTCATCGTCACCAATGGGTGTTTCCATGGAAATTGGCTCTTTGGCAATTTTCAGCACCCGCCGAACTTTCTCTTCGGGCATTTCCATGCGTTCGCCGAGTTCTTCTGGCGTTGGCTCGCGACCCATTTCCTGGAGCATTTGACGCGATACGCGGTTGAGCTTGTTAATGGTCTCGATCATGTGCACGGGTATACGAATTGTGCGGGCCTGATCGGCAATAGACCGGGTAATAGCCTGACGAATCCACCATGTGGCATAGGTTGAGAACTTATAGCCGCGACGATACTCAAACTTATCGACAGCTTTCATCAAACCGATGTTGCCTTCCTGAATCAGGTCGAGGAACTGCAGTCCACGGTTGGTGTACTTCTTCGCGATTGAAATCACCAGTCGCAGGTTAGCCTCAACCATGTCTTTTTTCGCCCGGCGGGCCTTGGCCTCGCCAAGCGATATGCGCCGGTTGATATCCTTAATTTCCAGCACCGACAGCTCGGTGATTTTGCTTAACGCTTTTAATTTCTTTTGGCAGCGCAAAATGTCTTCACGCTGGGCTTCCAGCCCTGTTGCGTACTCTTTTTTCAGTTTGCCAATTTTGTTGATCCAACTAACGCTGATTTCGCTGCCTTGGTATTCCTTGCGGAACACATCGCGGGGCACGCGGGCGCGCCGTACAACGGCATTGGAAAGCAGGCGCTCTTGATGCCGCACGACTTCCTGCGAGTCTCGAGCCAGCGACACCATGTAGTCGAAATGCTTTGGCACCAGCTTGAAGCAGCAGTAAGCCTCCGCCAGCTTGACCAATTGAGCTTCTGCTTCCTTACTGTTTTTACCTTTTTCCGCTACCAGCTTGTTGTACTTGTTGAACTGACGCTTGAGCAGAGAAAAACGCTTCTTCGCTTCAACAGGATCCGGACCTTTTGGCCCGTCATCTTCATCGTCGTCGTTTCGATTAATGGGGCCATCAGCGCCAATCTGTGTGGCCGCTGGCACATGCTCGGTAGGGTCCAAATAGCCCACCAACAAGTCTGCCAGTTTGTCTTCCTTCACAACTTCGGCGTAGGTCTCCAGCAGATAATCGACGGTGCCCGGATAGCTGGCCAGCGCCGTTAGCATGTCGCGAATGCCTTCTTCGATCCGCTTGGCAATGGCGATTTCGCCTTCACGAGTGAGCAGTTCTACGGTACCCATCTCACGCATATACATGCGCACCGGATCGGTAGTCCGGCCGGCTTCTGTTTCTACCGCAGCCAACGCCGCAGCGGCCTCTTCTGCCGCTAATTCATCAGCGGTATTTTCTTCTGTTGATAGTAGGTCGTCGGCATCTGGGGCGGTTTCATAAACCGTGATACCCATATCGTTAATCATGCGGATAATATCTTCGATCTGTTCTGGATCAGAAATATCGTCGGGCAGGTGATCGTTGACCTCACCATAGGTTAAGTAGCCCTGCTCCTTACCCTTGGCTATCAGTTCTTTGAGACGCGATTGCTGCTGCGCAGTTGTGACTTGTTTACTCATATCTTCCCAACTCAGGCGTTTGCTGACTTACCCAAGACCGATGCCTAGGCAAACTGAAACTACCCCCTATGTGTTCTGGATTGTGCTCTCGATTGTGCTCTCAATGCGGTTGGGCCGTGCTGTTTTTACCGGCTGCCCTGTGCGCGCCATGCTTTTTTACTTTGCAGGAGCGTTAGCGCAGGTCGGATGGCTGATAGAGGTGGACGGGGAAGCTCGCCAAAGTCCTTACTTAACGTCTTGGCGGATTGTCCGAAGCCTTTCCATTTAACCAATATGCGCAGATCGACGGAGGATTATACCAATCGCTCGCCGACCACGCTAGAGACGGGGGCCGAATTACCTAGAGGTTCTGCTTGGAAGTTCTGGTTAAGGATCTTCGCCTGAGGTGAATTGGGGCAGATAATCGCGGATTTTTTCCTCTTCACCACGCTCTCTTAACTCGGCGCTACGCTGCAGTCGGCGGGTTTTCTCGCGTTGGCGCAACAGGCTCGCGCAGCCATCAATCAGTTCTTGTCGCCAAGCGTCCTCGTTCAAAGCCAAGGGTTTTTTCGCTAGTTCAATAAGCTGGGCTTGTTCAGAACCCTCACCGACAACCATGAGTATTTCATTCACGTCCGCTTCAGGATGGTCGTTCAGAAACGCTGCCAATTCGCCCAACAAACCAAGATCTTGTCGCTGCGCGAGCATGGCCTGTTGCACATTGGCATCTAGAGCCCGCCAAAGAGCTGGCACTTTCAACAAAATGCTCAGCATGCGTTGGGCTAGTGTTGAACCAGCTACGCCCTCGACGCCCGGTGCCGCGCGTCGGCTGCTTTGTGTCTTCGGTGCCGTTGCACCGGGCATAGCCATACCGCCTATTTCCCGCACTCTGCTTTTCACTAAATCTTTGAGGATGCCGTCCGGGATTTTTTCCACGTAGGGGTTGGCCAGCCCCATGAAACGGGCACGGCCATCGAGGCTTTGCAGATCCAACCCTTCGCCAAGCTTTTTTAGCAGATATTCAATGCCGGGAGTGGCGTTGCGTAGAAACTGATCGAAGGCCTCGGCACCTTGGTCGCGGACGAGAGAGTCTGGGTCTTCGCCGTCAGGCAAAAACACAAATTTTAGCGAGCGGTGCTCGTCAAGTACCGGTAGCGCACTTTCCAGTGCGCGCCATGCCGCGGATCGTCCAGCTTTGTCGCCATCAAAGCAGCAGATGACTTCGTCCGTGTAGCGATAGAGCTTGCGGTAATGGGCCTCGCCGGTTGCAGTACCGAGCGTAGCAACAGCATTGCGGAAGCCGCCTTGCGCCAGCGCCACTACGTCCATGTAACCTTCAACAACCAACAAGCGGTCGATGCTGCGCAAGGCCTTGCGCGCTTCGTATAGCCCGTACAGTTCTTGACCCTTGGCGAACACGGCGGTCTCTGGTGAGTTGAGGTATTTAGGGCCTTCTTCATCACCCAGCTTACGACCACCAAAGCCAATCACCCGCCCGCGCACATCGCGAATCGGGAAAACGATGCGGTGTCTAAAGCGGTCGTAGATTCGACCACTGTCATTTTTTATGGTTAGTCCAGCTTGCAGTAGCGTCTCGCTGGAAATGCCATCCGCATCCAATGCCTCGCTAACGCTATGCCAGCCCTCCGGCGCGTAACCAATACCAAAATCTCGGGCAGTCACACCCGTGAGCGCGCGCCCTTTGAGGTATGCGACCGCAACTTCGGCGCCGCGTAACTGCTGCCGATAAAAACGCTCGGCACCCTCCAGTGCTTGATATATCGACTGGTCTACCTCGACATAGTTGCGGTTGGACTTCTCTCTGGGCACGGTCAGACCGAGGTCCTTTGCTAGCATCTCTACCGCTTCGACGAACTCCACACGTTCGTATTTCATCAAGAACGTCAGGGCTGTACCGCTTTCCTGACAGCCGAAACAGTGAAAGAACTGCTTATTTGGGCTAACCGAAAAAGACGGAGATTTTTCGTCATGAAAGGGGCATAAGCCGGAATAGTTTTTGCCGGTTTTTTTCAGCGGCACACGGCCATCGATCACGTCTACGATATCCGCTCGATCGATTAGGTCGTTGATAAAGGATTGTGGTATCAGGCCGGCCACAAAGACGTCCGTTGCGCTAGGGACGAGCGAGCATAGCACAGGCCTGCTCGCGTTTAGGGTGGATTAGAGACTACCGAGCTGAGACTTGACCAAGGCACTGGCCTTACCCATATCTACCCGGCCTTGGCCTTGGCTCTTCAACAGCCCCATCACCTTACCCATATCTCCCATACCCTGAGCACCCGCTTGGGTGACCAGTTCAGCCACGAAGGCTTGCAGTTCGTCCCCTTCCATCTGCGCGGGCAAAAACTCTTCGATGACACTGATTTCATAAGCCTCTATCGCTGCCAAATCCTGTCTGTCTGCGTCGGTAAACTGCTGATGGGCGTCTTTGCGCTGCTTAAGCATTTTAGTAAGAACGGTAAATACATCGTCGTCGCTCAAATCGCGGCGCTCATCGACCTCAATACGCTTCAGTTCGGCATTGACCATGCGCAAGGTGGCAACCCGGTCTTTGTTACGGGCTTTCATCGCTTCCTTGGTGGCTTGATTCAGAGTGCTCTTCATCGTGGAGGTTGCAGTAGGTGTTTGATTGGTCACAGGACCTCCGTGTTGGGCTTGGTCTTAGGCTTGGTCTTAGGCTTGAGCTTGGGCTTGGACGACCTAGTCCACCTGCCGGCGTAAAAGATTTGAAGTACAAAAAAGCCCCTGCGCAAGGGGCTTTGTGTCGCCCTGCTTTCGCCTAGCCCATATTACAGCAGGACAAGCAGAGCGGAAATTAGCACTAGCGGTGTAGCGTATTACACCGCTTAGAATCGTGGCGGCTTTTTACCAGCTAGTAGGAGCGCTCGAACTTGCGGGCTTCACGCTGCAGCTTCTTTATATGCCGCTTCACTGCTGCCGCAGCTTTACGCTTGCGTACCGCTGTTGGCTTTTCGTAAAACTCTCGACGCCGTACTTCGCTGAGTACGCCGGCTTTTTCGCAGGAGCGCTTGAAGCGCCGCAGTGCGATGTCGAAAGGTTCGTTTTCTTTGACTCTTACGTGAGGCATGTTGCAATTTGTTCCCAATGAGCGCGCGGATTCTACACAGTGGTCTGAGATGCGGCAACCCTAAGGTCTGCGCATCAGTTACTGGTATCGATGCACAGCTATCTGGCCTACCTCATGCTTCGCAGAGGTAAACGGGTGAAATTTCGCACATCTGCGGCGGCATTTTTGTACCATGCGGCCATGTTGATTCTTGGTATCGAAAGCTCCTGCGACGAAACTGGCCTTGCGCTCTATGACAGCGAGGCCGGGCTTCTTGCCCAAGCCCTGCACAGTCAGGTTGCCCTGCACGCCGACTACGGTGGCGTGGTGCCCGAACTTGCCTCCCGCGATCATGTGCGGAAAGTTTCACCTCTTACCCGGCGTGTGCTAGACGACGCAGGTAGAACCTTGGAAGATCTTGATGGCATTGCCTACACCGCAGGCCCCGGTCTTATGGGCGCGCTGCTAGTGGGTGCCTCTTTCGCAAAGAGTTTGGCGTGGTCGCTAGAGGTCCCTGCACTGGGGGTTCATCATATGGAGGCTCATTTACTTGCACCACTCATCGACCGGCAATCTGAAGCTCTGAAGCTACCCTTTGTGGCGTTGCTGGTATCAGGTGGGCATACCCAATTGGTGCATGTGAAGAACTTTGGCGACTACGACATTTTGGGCGAATCCGTCGACGACGCGGCTGGCGAGGCCTTCGATAAAACCGCCAAATTGTTGGGCCTTGGCTATCCCGGAGGCCCACAGATTGCTGCTCAAGCCGAGCATGGCGACTCCCAGCGTTTTCGTTTTCCAAGGCCGATGACCGACCGACCGGGTCTGGACTTTAGCTTTAGTGGTCTCAAGACCCATGCATTGACCACGATACAGGCTCTAACTCCGCTCAGTGCACAGGATGTAGCCGATGTTGCCATAGCGTTTGAAATCGCAGCTGTTGAAACGTTAGTGATTAAGTGCCGCCGGGCCATTGAACAAACCGGCGCGTCTCAACTGGTTATTGCTGGTGGTGTCAGTGCCAACACACGGCTGCGCAGAGAACTAAAGAGCAAACTCGACGCAGAGATCGTTTATGCACCGCTCAACCTCTGCACCGACAATGGCGCCATGATCGCCTATGCGGGAGCCCTGCGTTTGCTCGGCGGGGCCGCCGAAGACCTTAGCATCACCACTCGCCCGCGCTGGCCTATGACAGAACTGGCAGCCATATGAACAAAGACACGGGCCATCAAGACAAGGTCTTCATACGTGACCTGACAGTACAGGCCATTCTTGGCATCTTGCCCGCTGAGCGAGTAACACCCCAGCGCGTCATTTTGAATCTAACCGTAGCTACTGACACTCGGCCTGCTGCCAAAAGTCGTAATATTGCCCACGCATTGAATTACGCCGAGCTTGCCGAAGCGGCCAAGCAGCTCACTGTTACCGGTGAATATTTACTGATCGAGACATTGGTTGAGGATTTAGCCGCCCTATGTCTTGCGCAGCCGGGCGCACTAGCAGTAACCGTCGATGTCACTAAGCCAGAGGCGGTAGCGGCCGCCAGCGCCGTTGGCGTTGAGATCTTTCGCTCAAACTGAGGCCAACTGCGAAACCCAGCCGTATGGCTAGGACTGAGGCTTTTGCAGACGTTGGGCCAAGTGGGCAAGTCGCAGCTCTTCTAGGGCCTGCCCATAAGCGGCACCCTGCAGTGCCTTGGCCTGCTGCTCAGGTAAGGCCAGCAGTTTGACTTCCTCGGCCAGCCGTAACAATTCGCTCTCTAGCGGCAGGCGCTGGGCATTTGTCTGCAACAATGACAACAATAACTGCAATCGCTCCGGCGCATGTAGGGCCTTAAGCTGTATCAGCAGTTCCAGCACCTGTGGTGCATTAACCTCGGGCCAGCGCTCAAGCATTGCCAAGTAAGCGAACCGGTCTAAGGCAAGTTGCGCGAACTTTTTCGGTGCGCGTAGGCGTTCGGTAATGGCGAGGATGCTTTGTTGTGACAGCGGCAGCATGGCAAGGCGCTGCACCGGCTCGCCCAGCGTCGGGGCAAAGGGTCCAAGCTCCATGCCAGCACACTCCGGCAACCAATGATCGAGACCACCGCATGCTTCGAGCACTTGGAAGAAACGCTCGGGCGCAGGGCTAGCCAACGCTTTGAAAAATTCCTGCCACACCCGTTCGGCAGACAGCGCGTCTAGGTCTCCAGCATTGCACATCTTACGCAGTAGCGTTTGGGTCTCTGGCGCAACTTGGAAGCCGGGCAGCTGCGCGGCAAAGCGGGCTACGCGAAAAACTCGCAAAGGGTCCTCAACAAAGGCAGCAGACACATGGCGCAACAAACGGTTTTCAATATCCCCTTGCCCATTGTACGGATCGATCAATCGGCCATCGACCGCCTGCGCAATGGCATTAATGGTTAAGTCTCTGCGGCTAAGGTCTTCAGTTAGCGTAACCTTTGGGTTGGCGTCTACGGTGAAACCCCGATGGCCAATGCCCTGCTTGCGTTCAGTACGCGCTAAGGCGTACTCCTCCTTGCTATGGGGATGCAGAAACACCGGAAAGTCTTTTCCCACCGGGCGGAAGTCGAGCTCAAGTAGGGCTTGGGGGGTAGCGCCAACAACTACCCAATCGCGGTCGCTTTTGACCGGCTCGTGACTACTAGCCTGAGCAGCCAACAAACTATCGCGCACGGCACCGCCCACCAAGTAGATATCCAGATCCTCGATATTCATTTCAATCTGCGACCATGGCCGCTTGGGTGATTTTGCGCTGGGTGTCAAGGCAGTAAGCTGTAAGCGTACGCCCCCAGACGCAGCCAGTATCCAACGCAATGCAGCCCGGCGTTGCTGTGTCACCATTTAATGACGCCCAATGCCCAAACAGTATCGCATGGTTTTTGCGCTGACTGCGCGGATCGACAAACCATGGCGACAGCGCTAACGGCTTTTCTGCTAAACCTCCCTTGTGCGCAAAGTCCAGAGCCCCCTCGGCGTCGAGTAAGCGCATGCGCGTGAGGTAGTTGACGATGCCACGCAGTCGATCTAGGCCGGTTAATTCGTCATGCCATGCAGCGGGATGATTTCCGTACATGTTGGCAAAAAAATCTCGGTAACTAATAGCCGCCGTGCGGGCCTCACTCTCTGATTGCCCAATTACAGACTCGGCCTCTAGCGCCAGCGCCAGTGCTTTGCGCACACTCCACTGGGGTGGTAGACCGGCGTGCACCATGACATGACCGTGGTCTCTGTGAATGAGTTTTTGCCCGCGCAGCCAGTGGGCTAGGTCTTCTACATCGTCAGCGGCCAATAACTCGCCCAGCGTGTCCTTGGTCCCAGCCCTATGTCCGCCGAAAACAATGGCGAGAAAATGCAGGTCGTGGTTACCCAACACGATGCGTGTTTGCTCACCCATATCGCAGAGCTTACGCAGCACCTCCAGCGAGTCCGGGCCCCGATTAACCAAGTCCCCGGCCAACCAAAGTTCGTCGCTGTCTTTGAGCTTCAGTTTCTTAAGTAACGCCTTGAATTCGCGCGCGCACCCTTGCAGGTCTCCTACTGCATAAACGGCCATTGACGTCAGTGCACCATGTTGGCGACACGCAGGGAGAATATCTCGATGGGCACGTCGAACCGTTCATCACTATCGGTGCGGAATTCGTAGCTACCCTGCATAGTGCCTACCGGGGTCTTTAACACCGCCCCACTGCTATAGGTGAACTGCTCGCCCGGGCCCAGCCACGGCTGCTGACCAATAACTCCTGGACCCTCTACTTCCTGCACATCACCGCGCCCGTCGGTAATGATCCAATGACGGTTCAACAGCTGACTCGGCACGCTGCCGAGATTGCTGATGGTAATGGTGTAGGCAAAGACATAGCGCTCTGCATCCGGTGCAGATTCCTGCTGGAGATATTGTACTTCCACTGCTACTTCTATCGGCTGGCTTGAACCGCTTTGCATCACGCTGTTATTCCTGATTGTTGGTTGGTTTGTGCAGTACCCGTTTGTCTATGCGTCTACTCGCTCTGACGATCTGTATCTACTGATCCTTCCACCACTGCCGTGATGGCGAGGAATGCTTCGATGGTGACGTCATCTGCGCGCAGGGCTGGATCAACTGGCAACTGCTGCCAATCGAGAGCCAATGACTTAAGAGCATTAGACATGCGTTTGCGCCGACCCGCAAAGGCCAAGCGCAGCACCTGATCGAGGCTCTTACGCGTCACCGGCAGGGCCAACTGGTGCTTGGGTATCAGGCGAATCACCGACGAATCGACCTTGGGCGGTGGACGAAAACTCTCCGGTGGCACATCGAATAGATATTGCACGTCGAGGGTTACCTGCGTCATAACGCTCAGCCGCCCCCATGCCTTAGAACCGGGTACGGCGCTTAACCGCTCGGCCATTTCTTTCTGCAGCATAAAGTGCATGTCCTTAATGCTGTGTGGCTGGGCCAAAACTACNTCGATAAGCTGCATGAGCAGTGGCGAAGAAATGTTGTAGGGCAAGTTGCCGACCACTCGCCAGCCCTGCTCGTCGNTCTGGGTTGGCTGCGCATCCTTGCCCAACACCGCAACCATATCTGTNCGTAATATGTCCTGNTGCAATACTTCGATGCCGGGAAATTTCGCCNGCAGCAANGGAGCCAGATCGCGATCAATTTCAACCGCCAAGTAACGCTGCAAATCAGGCCGATGGAGATATTGGGTAAGCGCCCCCTGACCGGGACCAATTTCGAAAACCCGTTGCTGGGGCGCCAGCGCCATAGCATCTGCAATAGCCTGCAAAATCGCAGTATCATGCAAAAAATGCTGCCCGAAACGTTTACGCGGACGCATTTACCGCTGCAGCTATTTCGCTTGCCTTCGCAATGGCCGCAAACAAGGAACCGGTGTCAGCCTTGCCGCTGCCTGCAATGTCCAGGGCAGTGCCATGATCCACAGAGGTACGAATAAATGGCAGGCCAAGAGTTATGTTGACGGCCTCGCCAAAGCCCGAGTATTTCAGCACCGGTAGGCCTTGATCATGAAACATAGCCATTACTGCATCTGCTTCGTCCAAATACTGGGGTGTAAACAATGTGTCCGCGGGCAGCGGCCCACGCAGCAACATACCCTGCGCACGCAGTCTCGCGCACACCGGCTCTATTACATCGATTTCTTCGCGGCCTATATGGCCGGATTCACCTGCATGGGGGTTGAGTCCACAAACCAACAGACGTGGTGCAGTCAACGCAAACTGGGTTTGCATGGCGCGATGCAAAATACGTATACGCTGTTCTAGCAGTGTTGCGGTTAAGTGCTCGGATACCTTACTTAGGGGTATGTGGGTAGTTGCCAAAGCGACGCGCATAGCCGGACTGGCCAGCATCATCACCACATCATCCACCTGCGCACGTTGGGCCAGGTGTTCGGTGTGGCCGGTAAAAGCAAAGCCGGCGTCTAGCATGACGGCCTTATGCATTGGCCCTGTGACCAAGGCAGTGAACTGTTGCTTTAGACATCCATCAATGGCCCGATCCAGGGCGGCCAGGGTGCCCTTGGCGTTGACCGTATTTAACCGGCCAGCAACAACCTCGGCCTGCAGAGTTACATCCAGAACCGTCAGCGCGCCCGCTTGCCGCGCTGGTGTTTGCAACTGCTGGTCGATGGTCAGCGGTAGTGCCAACTGCTGCGCCCGGGCCTGCAACATGCCTGCGTCGGCCACTATTACCCAGTCAGCTGAGCGCGCCTGCTGGGCCGCCTGAATCACTAGGTCTGGGCCAATACCGGCAGGTTCACCGGGGGTTATGGCGATCAAGGGTAGTACTCGTTAAAGACGCAGCTCGACAAAGGCCTCATCGCGGATTTCCTTCAGCCACTCCTGACGCTCTTCCTCGAAGCGACGCCGAAACAGCAGGTCTGTTGCCATGTTGCGGCGCGCCTCGTCACTCATATCTTGTTCCCGGCGATCTTGTACCAGCAGAATATGCCAGCCAAATTCGCTTTCAAATGGCGCGCTAACCTCACCAATATCAGCCGCCAACATGGCGTCGGCAAACTGCGGCACAAACTGGTCGGGGGTGGACCAACCCAGCTCGCCGCCATTCAACGCACTGCCGGGGTCTTCCGAAAACTCCTTCGCTAAGGTGGCAAAGTCCTCGCCCTGCTGCACCCGCGTATAAACTTCGTCAATGCGCTCCCGCGCTTGAGCAGCAGAGACAATCTCCGATGGCCGCACCAAAATATGACTGACATTGGTTTGCGCCAAGCGCTGCGTGCCTGCACCGCGCTGTTCGAGAAGCTTGACTATATGGATGGTTGATCCTGTCACAATGGGACCGGCGATTTCGTTTACCTGCATCTCAAGCACAGCGTCACTGAACAGCGTCGGCAGTTCTCCAGCACGACGCCAGCCCAAGTCACCGCCTTCAAGGGCAGTGCTCGCAGAGGACTTAGCGATGGCCATTTGCGCAAAATCTGCGCCATTCCGCAGTTCCTTAACGAAGCCCTCGGCCTCGACCAGCGCAGCGGCTTTATCTGCGTCCGAGGCATTGTCTTCTAGGGTGCGCATAATATGCCCAACACGGTACTCGTCTGAGAACATCTGCTGGTAAAAAGGCGAGTTCAATAGCGCCTGCACATCTTGTTCGCTGATGGAGATGCGTCGGTTAATCATGGCGCGCTGCAGCCGCGAAATAACCAGCTCCGTAAGGATTTCCTCTCGAAACTGGCGAAAACTGGTGCCATCTGCGGCCAGCATCTGCTGAAACTCCTGCAACGAAACATTGTTGTTTTGAGCGAAAGTATCTACCGCCCGAGCCAAGGTCTCATCGTCAACGGTCACACCTCGCTTAGCGGCTTCCTGTATCTGAATATTCTCGATGATAAGTCGTTCCATAATCTGGTTAACGAGCACATCACTTGGCGGTGCTTGCACGTTATTTTCAATCATCGACCGGCGCACCGTGTCGAGCCGGGCCATCAGTTCGCTGGCCAGCACCACATCATCATCGACTACGGCAACGATGGCCTCTAAACGCTGATACTCGGCAGAGGCATGTAGCGGCAACCAGAGCAGCAAGCCCATAATCAAGAGCCTGCCCAGCCCTACAACCACAGGGGCTAAGTTCAATGATTTACTTTTTGCGATTTGAATATTCATGCTTTTCCTGATCTTTTACTTGCGGCCCGTTACGCATCGCTCAGCATCCCTAGGCTGTCACTGCAATCTGTACTGCGAATCGTAACCGTACACGCTACGGCGCAACAATGCGTCCACCTTACTACCAAATCCAGCCAAACCTTTTAACTGCACTTCAAGCAAAATGCCTCGGTCTGTGCGTAAGTCGTCACGGGGCAGCAGCGATTGTGGCAGGCCAAAGTTTCGATAGCTCGGATTTTCTAAATACTGTTGTGCTACTAAGCGCAAGCGCAGACAGCAATCGTCGTATTCGACGCCAAAAAAAGCCTCCAGCGTGCGGTGATTTTCGAGGTCGTAATGCCAACGACCGGTCACTGCCACATGTTGGCTTAGAGGCAGGTAGGCAGACACCTCGGCTTGCTCAATTTGATCCAGTAGCCGCCGGTTAACACCGAAGTTATAAACTCGCTGGCCTGAGCCGCGCAAATGCACCACAGCGCCCAGCTCCTGCCATGCACTGAGATCTTCTTGCCACAGCTGACGCCCACGCATTTGCCATGCTTGGCTGAAGTTAATGGTCTGGGCCAGCGCAACCAGATCGCCTCCGCCGATATCTGCAGCGCCCATATCGAATGATTCGGGCCAGCGTACCCGTGGGTCGCTGAAGTGCCGCAAATAACCAGCACTCATCGTGAGCAATTCCCGACCCGATGCATTCAGCACTCGACTGGTTGCAGCCACAGTAACCCGATTGGCATCACCAACTCGGTCTAATCCGGCAAAACGGTCATCGCTAAACAATTGATCGAAACTCATGCCGAGAGGCATGCTGTCGAAAACTGGCAGGGCCTGCTGCGCAGCAAATTCCTGCCGCAGGTAAAAGACGCGCGGTTCTAATGTTTGAACTAAATCACGCCCACCCAAATTAAGATCCCGATCGAAGAACAGGCCAGCGTCGGCACTGAAAAAACCCACGCTGCGATCGGCTTGGGCGTCAACCTGAGCATCTACTGTTGCCCCATCAAACTCATACCGCGTCAGTTTGTAGCCGCCGCGCAGCATCCAAAAACCGCCAGCGTATTGTTGTCGGTAGCTTAGTGTTGGCTCGATATGTAAACGGCTTCCTTCTGCCATGATCCGCCGAGGCAGAGCATTCAGCACAAGGCCCGGGGCGGCATTGAACTGGGCCCACTGGGCCTGCACTGCTAAATCAAGGCCCTCACCAAAGGCGTTAGATCGGTAGCCTAGTGACAGCAGAGGGCTGGATTCGTAGTCAGAAATATCCAGCTCATCCAGACGTTGAAAGCCCAGCGATTGAGCGCGTAGATCCCAGTGATCTGAAGCGTAGGCGATTTGTGCCAACTGTTTTAGCGCATTGGGATTGGTCAACCCCACATAGGAGTCAAGGTCGCGGAAGATGTCCCGATCACTGCTGCGGGCAAAGTCGACACGCGTACGCAGTGGCCCGAGGCGACCAAGATGATCCACAGCCAGCAGCCAGCGGTCTGCGCCGCGAAACGAACCTAAGGTGTTCGCACCACCCAAGGCTTTATAGGTTTTACGGTCGAACAAGCCGTTATAAAGGTTATCCGAGGCCAAATAGGACATATCGACGGCAGTGGATTGGAATTCGTCCTGCGCCAGCAAGCGACCATCGATACCCACGCCACGCCGACTGATCCACCTCGGCGCAACTGTTACGTTGGCCCTTGGTGAAAATTCCCAGTAATAGGGCACCCGTAGCTCCAACCCATCACGGCTGCTGATACCGCCCGACGGCATATGCCATCCACTGGTGCGGTTGCCATCTAAGGACACACGTAACCGCGGCACATAACCGACGGGCACCGACTTAACACTTAAAACCGCGCCTCGGGCTTGGGCGTAACCGGCCACCTCGTTAATCTCTAGTTCCTTAATCGCGAGAGACCAACTGTCGTTACCGGGCAAACAGCGAGTTAACTGGGCGTCGGTCAACAGGACATTGCCACTGTCCGACTGCCGCAAAGAAGTAGCCGTACCTCGCAAGCCTTGTGCTGGCATCAGCCACTGCAGCGCGCCTAGCTCAAGCGCCGCGCCGCCGAGCAGCAAATTTGCGTGTTCGCCCTGCAACAACAAAGGCCCGTCTTCGAGTAAAAACCCCTGCGGGAATTTCAGCTGCCGCTCGACTTGGTTGTACAACACCTCCTCGGCCAGCAGGGTGCGGGCGCCATCGCGTATCATCACCTCGCCCTTTAAGCGCACTGCACCCTGACGGTTTCCAGTCAGCTGATCTAGCTCAGCGGTGACTGGGCGTCTTCCTTGCGAATTCTGGCCAAGCTCCTGCTTGAACTGCAATTGCGGCGGCAGCACATAACTGCCCAGACATTGACCAAAATTCGCCGCACCCGCTTGCAGCTGCTGCTGATACAGTGCCGCTGCGAGACTCGCTTTCACTGCTGGGGGCTCCGTTACCTGTGGTTCTATTGCCGGATTCTCAACGGCCATAACGGTGCCGACCGTAAACCACAGCATAATTGTTGCGAACAGCCGAAGTCGGAAGCGGGTCTTTTTCATCCCGGCATGATAAAAGAATTGTCTTCGTGGATATAATCTATTCGTGCCAACCTCAAACAACATCGCCGACGAGCTATACGCATGGTGCTGCCAGCAATCACCGTTATTGGATAGCGCAGCGCATTTATCCGCTGCCAGCAACAGCTTTGTTATGCAAGCCTTGCGAGTGGAGGCCAGTCACCGACAGTTTTATCGCCTGTCAGAACGGACGTCAACGCACAGTTGGGTAGCCATGTGGAGCCCGCCAGAGCTCGAAAACAATGAGCAATTCGTTGCGCTGGCAGAAACCTTTGCAGGCATGGGCACGCCTGCGCTGTTAGCCGCGAATTTGTCGCGTGGCTTTTTTCTAATGGAGGACTTGGGCACTGCGCACCTCGCCGATGCCTATCTCGCCGCCACTACGTCTGCGCAAATGCAGCATATTGTTGATACGGCCTTAGCCGCACTTTTCGTACTGCAGGAAGTATCAGCGGCTACCGTGCCAGACTACTCTGCAGAACGTCTTATGATGGAGTTCGACCTCTGCACCCAGTGGTTTACGCAGCAGCTTATGCAGCTTCGGTTGTCTGAGGACGCGCAAGATACGCTTAGTAGTGCGCGCCAGACCTTGGTCGAAGCCATGCTCGAACAGCCTCAGGTTTGCGTACATCGTGACTACCATTGCCGTAACTTGCTTTGGTCTGATGCGCCTCATAGCGATCCAAAAATCGGCATGGTCGATTTTCAAGATGCGCTCATGGGCCCAGCACTCTATGACCCTGCATCTCTGCTGCAAGATTGTTACTACCGCCACGATGACGCACTGATTACCCGAGCGCTGCGAACCTTTGCCTCCCGCCACTCAACTCTTGCGGCCTATCCAGATGCGAAGATCCGGTGGTGGCATGACGCCTGCGCAATACAGCGCCAAATTAAGGCCGTGGGTATTTTTGCGCGCCTGCATCTGCGCGATAGCAAGTCCAGTCATCTGCACTACATACCCACTGTTTTGCACCGCGCGGCGGTATTGGCCGCAAGCTACCCAGACTTATCTTCGCTCTCCTTGCATCTGGCAAACTGGGCTGACGAGGCGAAAAACCACCCCCTGCTGGCATCGCATTCAGAGCACGCGCAATGAAGGCCATGGTCCTAGCTGCAGGCCGAGGTTCACGCTTAGCTCCGTTGACAGACCACACTCCAAAACCCTTGTTACCCGTTGCTGGCAAACCGCTAATTCTACAGACGGTAGAGCGCCTGAAGGCAGCAGGTATCAGCCAGATCGTGATCAACACCCACCATCTCGGGGGCCAAATTGAAGCAGCCCTCGGCAACGGCGCAGAGATGGGCGTGAGCATTCAGTACAGTCAAGAACCAGAGCTGCTTGAAACCGGCGGCGGCATCAAAAAAGCTCTGCCAATACTTAAGGATGAGATATTCGTCCTGTGCAATGGCGACATCTACAGCGACTTTGACTTGCAGACGCTGCCAACCTCCCTCACTGCTGGCGACCTAGCCCACTTGGTCCTAGTGCCGAAACCCCCAAGTCGGGAGCACGGCGATTTCGTTTGCCGGGAAGGCCGCGTGGTCGGCAGAGGCAGCGACTATGTTTACGCGGGAGTGGCGATGATTCACGCTGATCTATTTCAGTTTGCACCAGCGGGCGCTTTCTCCCTGCGCGACCTGTTGTTTGACGCCGTAGCCAAGCAGCGCGTCGGCGCGCAAATTCACAGCGGTCAGTGGATCGACATTGGCACCCCGGAAGATTATCGCCGTGCCAACGCGAGCATTACCACCGACTAGGGCACGGACTAAGACACTAGGCGACTAGCACTGGGTGTGAGTATGGCATACGAAAATCCATGCATCTTCTGCAAGCTCGGTTACCATAAGCCTTTCAAAATCAGGCACCGCTATGAACCTACCTGCGCCACCTTGGATTTGTCCTTCCATTTTAGCTGCCGACTTTGCCTGCCTTGGCGATGAGGTAGCCGACGTGCTGGCGGCGGGAGCGGACACCATTCACTTCGATGTAATGGACAATCACTATGTGCCGAATTTGTCCGTCGGGCCGCTGGTTCTCAGCGCACTGCGCAAAGACGGTATCGATGCCTGCATCGACGTTCATTTAATGGTGAAGCCGGTAGATCGACTGGTAGAAGACTTTCTCGCCGCTGGCGCGGACTTTATTACCGTGCATCCTGAATCAACCGAGCACCTGCACCGCACCTTAAGCATGATTCATGAGGGTGGAGCGAGGGCCGGATTGGTCTTTAACCCAGCGACACCGCTAAGTGCTTTGGAAGGCGTTATCGATATGCTGGACCTAGTGCTCATTATGTCTGTGAACCCCGGCTTTGGCGGGCAAGCCTTTATTCCGTCGAGCCTCGAAAAGCTACGTCAGGCGCGGCAGATGATTGACGCCAGCGGTCGAAATATTCGCCTACAAATCGACGGCGGCATCAAAATCGACAACATAGGCGCAGCGGCAGCAGCTGGCGCAGATGCTTTTGTTGCTGGCACCGCGATATTTGGTGCAGACAACTATGCCGCCACCATCAGCGCCATGCGCGACGAAATTGCCGACGCGTGACCAAACCATCTCAGCTCTATAAGGCCTACTTATTCGACCTTGACGGCACCTTAGTGGACACCGCGCCTGATCTTGGAGGTGCCTTGGATGCCAGCCTTCGCGCAGCTGGGCTGCCCGGGGTCAGCACAGAGCAGGCCCGCAACTGGATAGGTCTTGGTGCCAGATTTTCACTAACACAAGCCCTCCAGCACTATGGCATCGAACTCGATGACACCGCAGTTGACCAGTTGCTAAAAGAATTTTTAGATCATTACGAAGCCCATATCGCTGATACTAGTACGCCCTATGAAGGGGTCATCGACACCCTAGACCAACTTACAGACGCAGGTATTCCACTAGCGGTGGTCACCAACAAACCGGCCCGATTTACTCTGCCGCTTTTGTCGGCCATGTCGTTAGACGGATATTTTGCAGCGGTTATTAGCGGCGATACCGCACCGCGTCCCAAGCCTGCAGCGGATCCAATTTTACTTTGCCTGAGCGAGCTAGGCATTAGCACTGATGCAGCGCTAATGGTTGGAGATTCTGTCACCGACGTTAACGCCGCCAAAGCCGCGAAGGTTGATGTGGCCTGCTTCGCCTACGGCTACAACCAAGGGCAAGACGTCTGCGACCTTCAGCCTAATTGGGTGTTTGAGCGAATGGATGAATTGCTACCTGCAAAGACCTTCACCTAGCGTTTTAGGCAGCTTCGCTGCGCTCCACAACTTTACGGCGTCATGATAACCTTCGCGCCTGAAATCCATGACTGCCGCTACAGTTGCTGTGGTCGGGGAAAAAAAGAAATAGAAACAGGTCCATTCCATGTCTTTTGTTTACCACAGTCTTAATGAAACGCTCTGGCGGGGTTACTGGCGACGCTAAACGCGTTTGCGGCTCGCTCAAACTCGGCGCGTTTCAGCCGGTTGTAGAGAGCCTTGGCTACTCCCAATTTCATTGCTGCGGAACGACACATGAATACCTCATACCCGACCTATAGACGCACTCCCATTGTCCACGAGGCCCTAGCGGATCTGGACACACCGCTTTCGATCTACCTAAAGCTTGCCCAAGGACCCTACAGCTATTTGCTGGAGTCGGCCCAAGGCGGCGACAAGTGGGGCCGCTACTCGATCATAGGCCTGCCAGCAAAAACCATTGTTAAAGTAAATGCCCGCCGGGTGCAGATAATTACCGATGGCCAAATTAGCGAAGAAGTCGAAACCGATGACCCACTAACCTTTATCGAGGCGTTTCAAAGTCGTTTCGAAGTCAGCGGTATCGACGATCTGCCTCGATTTTTTGGTGGCCTGGTGGGCTACTTTGGCTACGACACCGTGCGCTACGTAGAGAAGCGTTTGCAGCCAAGTATTGCAAACGACCGTCTCGATACGCCTGATATTGTCCTCATGGTGAGCGAAGAGGTTGTCGTCGTCGACAATCTCGAGGGCCGCATGAAAATGATCAGCCTAGTGGACGCCGACGACCCTGACGCGGCCGCAGCCATGCGCCAAATGCTGGAACAGCGCGAGGTATCCTTGGCCATACCAGTAAGCGGCTTGCAGCACGGCAGCGCCAATAAAACCCTGAGCGAAAGTGACTTTGAGTCGGAATTTGGTGAGGCCGAGTTTAAAGAGGCGGTGGAGACCATCAAGGAGTACACCCGGGCTGGCGACGTCATGCAGGTTGTTCTCGCCCAGCGCATGCATATTCCCTTTCAGGCTCCGCCGATCAATATGTATCGGGCACTGCGCAGTCTGAACCCATCGCCCTATATGTATTTCATGGACCTGGACGACTTCCAAATCGTCAGTTCCTCGCCAGAAATTCTGGCCCGGGTGGAGGATGGCATCATTACCAACCGCCCTCTCGCCGGCACTCGCCGCCGTGGCCATACCGAAGCTGAGGATTTGGCGCTCGAAGCCGAGTTGAAAGCAGACCCTAAGGAAATTGCCGAGCACTTAATGCTCATCGACCTAGGACGCAACGACGTAGGCCGAGTCTCTCAAGCCGGGTCGGTGAACGTGGTGGAGCGCTTTGCTACTGAGCGCTATTCCCATGTGATGCATTTGTCCTCCACGGTAGAAGGCAAACTGCAATCCGATAAGTCGGCCATGGACGTGCTGCGCGCTACCCTACCCGTTGGCACCCTGTCCGGTGCCCCCAAGGTCAGGGCCATGGAAATCATCGACGAGTTGGAACCAGTAAAACGCGGCATTTATGGCGGCGCGGTAGGCTATCTCGCTTGGAATGGCAACATGGATACCGCCATTGCGATTCGCACGGCAGTTATCAAAGACGGCTACCTTTATATCCAAGCTGGAGGCGGCATCGTAAATGACTCTGTGCCAAGGCTGGAGTGGAAGGAGAGCCTAAACAAGGGCCGAGCCATTTTTCGCGCCGCTGCCATGGCCGAAAATCGTCTGATTCATCCAGCTCAAAGCAGTTCGCGAGGTGCATCATGATTTTAATGATTGATAACTACGACTCCTTTACTTTCAACGTGGTCCAGTACCTACTGGAACTTGGGGCCGAAGTAACCGTGCGCCGCAACGACGAAATCGATATTGCCGACATAGAACAAATGGCACCGGAAAAAATCGTGATATCGCCAGGACCATGCACCCCAAACGAGGCCGGTATATCACTGGCAACCGTTGCCCACTTCGCCGGTAAAATCCCGCTACTGGGTATCTGTCTAGGCCATCAAAGCATCGGCCAAAGTTTTGGCGGCAGTGTAGTTAGGGCTAACGCCGTCATGCACGGTAAAACCTCCCTAATTCACCACGACGGCAAGGGTGTGTTTGCGCAGTTAGAAAACCCCTTTGTTGCCACACGCTACCATTCCTTAGTGGTAGCCCAGCAAGACTTGCCGGACTGTCTGGAGGTCACAGCGTGGACCGAGGTGGACGGCGAGATCGATGCGATTATGGGAATAAAACACCGCGAACTGAATGTTGAGGGAGTGCAGTTTCACCCCGAGTCGATACTTACCGAACACGGGCATCAGCTCCTCGACAACTTCCTGCAGCGTTAACGGGAACAACCTATGAACATACCTGAAGCCCTAGCCCAAATTGTAGCGGGCAAGAATCTCAGCCAAGACGATGCAGCCGCAGTGTTTCAACAGATCATGTCTGGGGAAGCAACTCCAGGACAGATTGGCGCGCTGCTCACCGGGTTGAGGGTAAAAGGCGAAACCGCGCAAGAGATTGCCGGGGCGGCACTGACCATGCGTGCGCTCTCCACCAAGGTACCGGCACAAAGCGAAGGCTTGGTCGATACTTGTGGCACAGGTGGCAGCGGCAGCAAGCTGTTCAATATCTCCACCGCTGCGGCGTTCGTTGCCGCAGCGGCTGGAGCCAAGGTCGCCAAACACGGCAATCGTAAGATGACCAGCTTCAGCGGCAGTGCTGATGTACTGGAAGCCGCCGGGGTAGCCTTGGCGCTGACGCCAGAGCAGATAGCAACCTGCATTGACGAAATTGGGGTTGGCTTTATGTTTGCTCAAGCCCATCACAGCGCCATGCGCTTTGCCGGGCCAATTCGTCAGGAGATCGGCATCCGCACGTTAATGAATGTTCTGGGTCCAATGACCAATCCGGCTGGCGCAAAACGACAGGTTATCGGGGTGTTCTCTACGGACTGGCAGTTGCAAATAGCCGAGGTACTGAAGCTATTAGGCTCAGAACATGCCCTCATCGTCCACAGCAATGGCCTCGATGAAATTCGTCTTGATGCACCCACTCATGTGGTTGAGCTGAAAAACGGCAGCATTACCCAGTACGATATCGCCCCGAGCGACTTTGGGATCGCCCCGCGCAGCCCACAGGAATGCGCTGAAATCGTCGCAGACTCAGCGGCAACCAGCCTTGCGTTGGTCAAACAATCGCTCGCAGACGATAACAGTGCTGCAGCAGATATTGTCGCGCTGAACGCCGGTGCAGCCATTTACGTAAGTGGTGTCGCTCGAACGCTCGCTGACGGTGTGGCAATGGCGCAGGATGCAATCTCAAGTGGCTTGGCCAAGGAACGCCTCGCCGAGCTGGTGCGCATCACTTCGCTGATGGCGGAATCCTCCTCATGAGCACAATACTCGACCGCATTATTGCGACAAAAAAGACCGAGCTAGAGCAGCGAACAGTCCAGTGCAGCCAAAAAGAGATAGAAGCTCGGCTCGCTGCGGCCACCCTCGCCGCGCCTCGCGGCTTCGTTAACGCGCTTCGCGAACAGGCTTTGCGTAGGCAGCCCGGGGTCATTGCAGAAATAAAAAAAGCATCACCCAGCAAGGGCGTAATTCGCGCTGACTTCGACCCAGTAGCTATCGCCAAAGACTATGCAGCACACGGCGCGACCTGTTTGTCAGTGTTAACCGACGAGGAATACTTCCATGGCAGTGACGCTTACCTGCTCGCTGTGCGTGAGGCAGTAGCACTGCCGATTATTCGTAAAGACTTCACCATTGATCCTTACCAGATTTACGAGGCGCGGCTCATGGGCGCCGACTGCGTTCTGCTAATCGCCAGCGCTTTGTCGGCTGAACAACTGAAGTCTCTGTATGCGGTAGCTCAGGATCTTGGCTTGGATGCACTGATCGAAGTGCACGATAGAGAGGAACTTGAGGTAGCACTGGCTTTGGAACCAACGCTAATTGGCATCAACAACCGCAACCTGAGGACCTTTGAAACTTCACTAGAGACGACCCTTGATATGCTGTCGGTCATTCCCCAACAGGTCACGGTGGTTACCGAGAGCGGTATCGCAAACAATACGGACGTCGCTAGGATGCTCGACCGCGATGTCTTTTGTTTTTTGGTGGGTGAAGCGCTAATGCGAGCGCCAAGCCCGGGCTTGGCGCTCGCGGAACTATTTGCAGGTTAGGTGATTTAGCGCGTGCCGCGAATGACAATATTCTTGCCGTTCACCTCAATAACGCCCTCGTAAGCCAATTTCTTGGCGAGTCATGCGGGTCTGCATGCCGTCAGGGTGGGTAATTGCACAAGGACCCTTGGCCAATTGCTGCAATGCGTTGGCAACGCGACCGCTAACGTCCAAAAACGCTAAATCGCATGCCTTATGATCCGCCGTACAAAGGCGCTCGATCAATTGATCGGCAAGCACCTTTAGCAGCATTGGATACATCATCCCTACTGCTACAAACCGCTCCTTGGTA
Organism: Gammaproteobacteria bacterium; assembly: GCA_002731575.1. Lineage (GTDB taxonomy): Bacteria > Pseudomonadota > Gammaproteobacteria > Pseudomonadales > Azotimanducaceae > UBA4421. Next base: position 22,703 of record PCCE01000007.1, read on the forward strand.
ATAGAAGCAATGGCGCAGCCACCCTTTGAGTTTGCCCAGAAGTCAGCGCCCTGGGAGTGCGTCAGCACGCTCTCATTAAAAAAGAAGCCCCGGCCTAAATAATCGTTAATGATTTGGCGGCCATTTTCCGTGTAGGTTTGCAAAGTCACGACCCCATCCAACACCATATGGATCCAATCGTCTGGCTCGTCGGGGTGCAGTATGCTATCTCTTTGACGAAACTTGCTCACCGATGTGTCCTGTAGAAGGGCAACTAACAGCCCCTCATCAAGATGACTGACCACGGAAAGGCACTTGAGCGATACCGGCAACGATGACTCAAGCTCGGAGCTGCGCTCTTCTTGCGAAAGATCCACATCGTCGCCAACAGCAATAGCCGCGCTAAAGCCTCCGACATTTGAGGAGGCTTTGTCCTGATTGGAATAGCCTCGTTGGCGCGTGCCCGGCGCATTGTTAACCACAGCGCCCATGGCATCGACATCATTATGGGAATGATTTCCAGTTGCTCTAGCTTTCATCACGCGTCTCCTTCTTTACCGTCTTTTTCCTACTACAGTCCTCTAGCTGCGGCGCGAATTAGTTTGATGTGTACTTGGTACCGCGCTACTTCTCAGACTTACTTTCAAGTGCCTACTGTTTCTTTATTCCGTTTACCTTTATTCGGCTTACCTTTATTCGGCTTACCTTTATTCGGTAGCCGGTTTGCCTTTATTGCTTGGTTTGCTGTTGCCCTGGCTCATACCCATCGAAAGATCGGCTGAACAAAGATTTAGCATCCCAAGAATGTGAACCAGTCGCTTTTTTCTTGATTCTTGATGCTATGCCTACACCCCAAAATCGCCCCTGTAGGGTGACAAACGGTAGTAAAAACCCTACCAATTGCAGTTTTGGCGATTTTTTTTGTCAAAAATGCCCCTAACATCGTCTTCAGCCGCTGAATCTCGGCTTTTGCTAAACTTTCCTGCGCGTCGAAAATCTCATTGGAATAAAAGAAATATGCAGGTCGATATCAATTGGCAGGGCAACGTCCACTTCACTGCAACCAACGCAAGCGGGCATGAAGTTGCCATGGACGGACCACCAGCGAGCGGTGGGGAAGACAAGGGCAGTCGCCCACTCGAATTGATACTGATGGGCCTAGGTGGGTGTACGGCTTTTGATGTCGTCGACATCTTGCGCAAAGGCCGCCAAGACGTTGTTGACCTGCGGGTATCCTTGGTCGCAAAACGTGCCGACGCAATACCCGCAGTTTTTGAGGAAATCGACATTCACTTTGTCGTAGTTGGCCGCGCTGTTGATGCAGGCAAAGTACAACGCGCCATCGAACTGACTGCTCAGAAATACTGTTCGGCTTCAATCATGCTAGAAAAAGCAGGCGTGATGATTACCCACAGTTTTACAGTCGAAGAGGCAGGTTAGACCCGATACGTGGTCGCAGTCATGACTTTCGCCAACGCGCGCATGCCGCGCTTTATTGGCGGCGGGAATTCTGCGCCGCCTTGAGCCAGTGCTTCTGCACCATGCCGACTTTCATCCGCGCGCATGGCTTCTAATACCTCGCGGCTCTTTTGGTCAGCCACCGGCAGAGTCTGTAGGTGCTCATCTAGGTGCCTTACTACCTGATCTTCAGTTGCCTCGACGAACCCAAGACTGATGCGATCACCAAGCAGGCCTGCCGCAGCTCCAAGCGCAAAAGATGCGCCAAAAAACACCGGGTCCAGTACGCTAGGGCGTGCGTCTAACTCACCTAGCCGGGTGCGGCACCAGACCAAGTGATCTTGCTCTTCTGCGGCAGCGGCCAACAACGACGCCTTGGCAGAACTATCCTGCGCTGTCAGCGCCTGCCCCTCGTAAAGTGCTTGGGCGCAAACCTCGCCGGTATGATTGACCCGCATCAATCCCGCTACGTGTTTACGCTCTTGGACAGTCAGTTCGGCCTCCGCAACATGCCCGCCCGGGTTGGGTCGGCGGGCCTGATGAACCCCGGCAAGGGTTCGCAGCCCCCGATCAAATCCACTAATCAAGCCGTCCAGCAAACTGCTGTGCCGCTGAGCTTGGTGAGTGTTAGATGTCGTGTTAGACGTGGTGTTAGATGTCATTGATGGCTAATTTCACCTGCTGATTTTATCTTCGAATTTTTACTTGCCGATTTCCCGTTCGACAGCCCGATAGCCTATGTCTTTGCGGAAATATCGGTTGCGCCAACCAATAGACTCAATGCGCTGGTAAGCACGCTCCCGCGCCGCTTCTACTGTATCACCCAGTCCAACAACGCACAGCACCCGTCCACCTGCAGTCACAACCTGCTCGTCCTGAATTTTGGTGCCCGCATGAAAAACCTTGGTATCTTCTAAGTTTTTATCCAGCCCGGTGATGGTTTCGCCGCTGTCATAGGCTGCAGGATAACCTCCTGCGGCCATGACCACACCCAAGGCCAAGCGCGGGTCGAAGTTCAAGGCTTCGATCATTAGCTCGCCACTCGCCGCCTGCTGCAGTGCAGGCAGCAGGTCACTACGCAAGCGCATCATCACAGGTTGCGCCTCGGGATCGCCAAACCGACAGTTGAACTCAACCACCTTTATCGCCCCGTCAGCATCAACCATCAGGCCAGCGTACAAAAAACCACGGTAGGGGTGACCGTCCGCAGCCATACCTTGCAGCGTTGGCATGATGACTTCGGACATTGCGCGCTCGTGCACCTTGGTCGTTACAACCGGCGCCGGCGAGTACGCCCCCATACCACCGGTATTGGGGCCACGGTCGCCATCATCTCTGGCCTTGTGGTCTTGCGATGAGGCGAAGGGAATTGCCTTGGTACCATCGCATAGGCAAATAAAGCTGGCTTCCTCGCCCAGCAAAAATTCTTCAACAACCACACGATGCCCGGCCTCACCAAAGCCATTGCCACTGAGCATGTCGTCTATGGCGGCGCAGGCCTCAGCCTCGCTGTGGGCGACGATTACTCCTTTACCCGCTGCTAGGCCATCGGCCTTTACGACAATTGGTGCGCCCTGAGCACGCACATAGGCCTTGGCCAAGTCAGCGTCGCTGAAGGCTTGGTGGGCGGCAGTTGGAATGCCGTAGCGCTGCATAAAATCTTTGCTGAAGGCTTTCGAACCCTCTAACTGAGCCGCTTGGGCCGTGGGGCCAAAACATGCCAGCCCTGCTGCAGTAAACTTATCAACAGTGCCAGCCACCAGCGGTGCCTCCGGGCCAACCACGGCGAAGTCGACCTGCTCACGTTGGCACAGTTCAATCAGAGCCACTGTATCGGTGGCAGCAATGTCTACATTACGCACACTAGGCTCTGCAGCCGTACCCGCGTTGCCTGGCGCAACCAGCACTTCGTCGACCCCGGCACTTTGCTTGAGTTTCCACGCCAGCGCATGTTCACGACCGCCTGCGCCAATGATCAGTACTTTCATATTTCTAACCCTCGGGATTGATCGGCGCTATTAGTGGCGGAAGTGACGGATTCCAGTAAACACCATGGCCAGTCCATGCTCATCGGCGGTATCAATGACTTCCTGATCGCGCATGGAGCCGCCGGGCTGAATCACTGCTGCAATACCTGCCTCTGCTGCGGCATCAATGCCGTCACGAAAGGGGAAAAAAGCATCGGAAGCCATTACGGCTCCGGGCACGGTTAGGCCCTCTTCCGCTGCTTTTAAACCGGCAATTTTGGCGCTTACGACCCGACTCATTTGTCCGGCTCCCACACCTATGGTCTGCAGATCACGGGCATAAACAATGGCGTTGGATTTGGTAAACCATGCGACCTTCCACGCAAACAGCAAATCTTGCATCTGCGCGGCACTCGGATGCACTTGGCTAACGACCCGCAGCGCGTCTTCGTCGAGGCAGAGTTCGTCAGCGTCCTGCACCAGCAAACCGCCGCCAACACGCTTAAGTTCGCGGCCTCGTGGTCCGGCGGCGGCTAAGTCACCACACACGAGCAAACGCACATTTTTCTTCTGCTGCGCGACCTCTATCGCCGAGTCATCTACCGCTGGCGCAATTACAACCTCAACAAACTGCTTGGCTAAAATGCTGCCCAATAACGCACCGGACAAAGGCTGATTGAAAGCAATAATGCCGCCAAAGGCCGATGTTGGGTCTGTGGCAAAGGCTTTCGTATAGGCTTCGGCAAGATCTGCGCCAACACCAACGCCGCAAGGATTGGCGTGCTTAACAATGACGCAGGCCGGCCCATCAAACACCTTTACGCACTCCAGCGCAGCGTCAGTATCGGCTATGTTGTTATAGGACAGCGCCTTGCCCTGTAGCTGTTGATAGCTCGATATGGTGCCCGGCTGACTGGGACCAGCTTCACGGTAAAAAGCCGCAGCCTGATGGGGGTTTTCGCCGTAACGCATGGCGTCAACCTTGTCATAGGTGAGCGTTAACGAGTCTGGCAGCAAGTCATCTGCACCCAAATAGGCCGCTACAGTGGCATCGTACTGGGCCGTATGGCGGAACGCCTTAATGGCGAACGCCCGACGCATGGCTAAATCAATAGCACCGCTGCCCATGGCTTGCACTACCTCAGCATAGTCTTGCGGGTTCGTAACAGTCAGCACGTTGGCGTGATTTTTCGCTCCAGAACGCACCATGGCGGGTCCGCCGATATCAATGTTCTCGATAGCCATTTCGTCGGTGCAGTCGGCGCGGGCAATCGTCGCAGCGAAGGGATAAAGATTCACCACAATAAGATCAATTGGCGCAATGGCATTGGCATCCATTACCGCTTCATCAACGCCACGACGAGCTAAGATGCCGCCGTGAATTTTCGGGTGCAGGGTTTTTACGCGGCCATCCATCATTTCCGGGAAACCGGTGTGGGCTGCCACTTCTACAACTTCCACCCCGGCTTCTTGCAGCGCACGAAAGGTGCCGCCAGTGGAGAGAATCTCCACCCCCGCAGCAGCCAAGGCCTGACCCAGTTCAACGATTCCCTGCTTATCCGAAACACTGATTAACGCGCGCCGAATCTGTAACGCCATACTTTCTCCTAAGCTTCCGGCAGATGCCCTTTTTTATTCCTACCGCTCTAGGCAGCGGCTTGTTCCTTGCGCTGGGACTGCTGCCCATGCGCCATATCCAATAGCCGTTGTCTTTGCTGCTCGAACCAATGGCATTGGGCTACCCCATCGGAAAGAGGCATAAATTCTGCCGTTAGCTGATTTGCGCCCCAGCGCTGTAAGTAGGCCTGCATATGCTTGCGTGCAATTCGAGAACCGCTCTCGCTACCGTAAAACGTGTGCATCATTTGCAGATGCTTATAGATAACATCGAGACGCTGGTCGAAATCTGGCAGGGGTCGTCCCAACAGCTCGGCAAACAGCCATGGCTGACCCATGGCAGCGCGGCCAATCATCACACCTTGGGCACCGCTTGCGCTCAGCGCTTGCCGCGCCGTCGCGGCATCGACAATATCGCCGTTGACCAACAGCGGCACACTTAGCTGTTTTGTTACTTTCTGCAGTCGTGCCGGTAAGGCACTGCCCTTGAAACGACAAGCCCGGCTGCGGCCATGCATTACAACAAGCCGTGCACCGGCATTTTGGGCGGCTACTGCAGCTGCAGTGCCTGCTTGGTCCTGCAACGTTAGGCCTGTGCGGGTTTTGATGCTTATCGGCACATCGACTGCGCTCGCAACCGCACTAACGATACGCTGAATTTGGTCTATGTCGCTGAGCAGTGCAGAGCCTGCCGCCTTACGGCAGACTTTTTTGGCCGGACAGCCAAAATTAATATCAATAAGCTCCACTCCATCGTCTACAAGACGGCGTGCGGAATCTGCCATTACCTCGGGATCAAAGCCGGCGATTTGTACTGCTTGAGGTGTCACCGAGTCGATTAGCACGCGTCGAGAACGGCTTTTGCCGGTATCCCACAACTCGGGCTTGGAGGTGATCATCTCACTCACCATATGTCCGGCACCAAAGGACCAAGCTAGGGTGCGAAATGGTACATCGGTCATCCCAGCCATGGGCGCAAGCGCTAGCCGATTGCGCAACACCACTCCGGTGGAGGGCAACGTAAGTGTTTGAGTTAGCAGCGCGGCAGAGGACATCTTGGTTGCAAGGTCACGTTAGTTTTTGCGGGCGGCAATAATAGACTGGTCGGCATGAAATCTGTAGCAAGTCCCCTAAACCCAATTGCATGCTGCGACGGTTTAACCGCCGCTGCACAGCAACCTAGAGCGACATTTCGTAGAAACAGATCTTGTTGCCATCTGGGTCTCGAATATAAGCGCCATAGAAGATTGGCAAACGCTGACCAGGTTCACCTTCATCGGTGGCACCAAGCTCAATGGCCCGTGCATAAACGCGATCAATGTCGTCGCGTTGCACCGGCAATGCCAGCATATTGCCATTGCCCTGATGGGGCGCTTGCTCATCATAAGGCACACAGATCGCAACCATTGGCTGCCCCGGACCAGTGCCGTAAAACTTGATGCGATCTTGACCAAACAGTTGCTTGCCGCCTAACTCGCCGAACAGAGCGTCGTAAAAGGCGCAAGCCCTGTCCATATCGCTTACCCCAATGGTGACGTATCCAATCATCCTAATCTCCCGTTCAAAGTACTTCGAAATATCGCAAACATTCAGCCCAGTGACGCTATAGCCAACTGATGCCTAGCCCTCAGCAAGATAACCAGACGGCACAGTGCAAACCAGCAAAACTCGAACTTACCCACAGAACTGGGAGCTACTTCAACCTGCCCGTCAAACAGACCCATTCGGCTTCTGTGGTCGTAGGCGCAAAAGTAATTGCACCTGCATAGGCTTCGGTCACCCGTTGCGCTTGGTGGGCCAAAATTCCCGACAGCGCCAAGTCGCCTTGGGGCGCAAGGTATCTGCAAAAGCTGGGCGCAAGGTCAATAATTGGTAGCGCAAGAATGTTCGCGACAACTACATCAAAATGCTGGTCGTAGTCGTGCTGCTCTAGTTCCCAACGTGCCAGCGAAAATGTCTCGATGCGCTGGCCTATACCATTGAAGTCCGCATTTTCTCGACTGGCGAGAACAGCCTGCTCATCGTGATCTACGGCGACAACTGTGGCGCCAAGCAGGGCCGCGGCAATGGCTAAAATCCCCGACCCACAACCAAAGTCCAGCACGCGTTGATTTGCCAGGATGTTGCATGCAAGCCACTCCAAACACAGGCGCGTGGTAGGGTGACTACCGCTACCAAAGGCAAGCCCCGGCTCCAGATACATGGCGATCTTGTCCCTAGGCGTCGGCTCTGCAGCAGCTGCATGCATCTCGCTCTTTGGCAGTAAGCGTAGACGCTGGCCGAATTCTGCGCGCACAGTGTGGTTGGCCAAGCGTTGCTGCCAGTCTTCCTCGGCAATAAAGGCGACATCCAGCCGCCGCTGTATGGAAGGATCTAACTTGCGCAGGGCCGCGTTAAGGCCATCAATCGGGGTATCGAGGGAGAACAAAGCCAGCAAGTTAATTTGCTGCCACATGGGTATTTCACCCGGCGCTGGCTCTAACACCACTTCCTGCGCCTGACTTTCGTAGGTGACAGCTACCGCTCCATGGCTGACCAAAACCGCTTCAAAGGCCTCGGCCTCATGAGTTTCCAGCGCTATGGTAAACTGCAGCCAGCTCACGAAATGGCGAACAAAGGCGTACCGGTTGAAACAGCCTCAGCGTTGGCGACAAAAATTTCCTGTACCACACCGGAAACTGTGGCCGTAACTTCGTTCATCATTTTCATGCTTTCGATAATGCACAGTACATCGCCCGTGCTCACTTGCTGACCAATGGTCACAAATGGCGCGGACGAAGGGTCAGGGGACTGATAAAAAACGCCAGCCATAGGTGACTTGAGGGTTTGTGCTGATGGGCTTTGCTGGTCCTCTCGCTGGGCACTCAGCGCTGCGCTTGGCGCCACAGGCACCATTGCTTGGGCTGGCGCAACTTGCGCTCCTGCTGCAGCCATTGATATGCGGATCGACTCGTCGCCACTGCTCACTTCTAGCTCGACGACACCGGATTCCTCAACCAACTCGATCAGTTTCTTTATTTTTCTCAGATCCATCTTGTCTCCCGTTCTTTCAACTCTGCTTCGCCAAAGCACAGTGTTTTCAGTTCTTTAGCTCGCCTAGTGCATATGCCAGCGCAAAGTCATAACCGCTAGAACCCAATCCTGCGATCACGCCCACCGCCACATCACTCAAATAGGAGTGGTGCCGAAATTCCTCGCGTGAATGCACATTGGAAAGGTGTACTTCGATAAAGGGTATTGCGACGCCCAGCAGGGCATCGCGCAGCGCAATACTGGTATGGGTAAACGCGCCTGGGTTAATCAAAACCCAATCGACTTCCAGCGGCTTAGCCTGCTGAACTGCATCGACTAACTCATGCTCGGCATTACTTTGCAGGCAGGTAACCCGTGCACCATTGGCGTCAGCAGTTTCGATGAGCCGGGCTTCAATATCCGCTAGCGTTTCGTGGCCGTAGACCTCTGGCTCTCGCGTGCCCAGCAAGTTCAGATTCGGGCCGTTTAGCAGCAGTACGTGATTGGACACCTAGGCTCTCCCTCTAATGCAGTGGGTCTTTTTTGCTTATCGCTTGTCGCGTTGCAAGATTTTAGACTATATTTTGGCATTTTTTACGAATTTTACGCGAACTTTTTAATCAGCTAACGCTTAGAAGCAGTCAAAACCAAACCCAATTGAGTGCTCAGACGATCTGCATCGACCTCACCTTGCACTCTAAATTCGCTTAATTCTCTGCCATCTTCGCGAAAAAACACCAAACTGGGTGGGCCAAACAAGCCGAACTTTTTCAGCAGGGCCTGATCTATTGCATCATTGGCCGTCACATCCGCTCGCAGCAGGGTAAATTGGCCAAGCTTTTCTGCCACCTCTGGCACTGGGAACACGTTTCGCTCCATAACTTTGCACGAGACGCACCAGTCTGCGTATAGATCCAACAGCACCGGACCACTGGCGCTTGCCATAAACTGTTCAATATCTGCAGTCGACTTTACCGCCTGCCAACGCACTTCCTGACTTCGGTCTTCGCTGGCCACTCCTGCCCCCAAGCTTGCCAGTGGTTTAAATGGATCCACACCACCAGCGCTGGCACCCAGGAGGCAGGCAGAACCCCACACCGCCATCATCAAACCGGCTACTTGCGCGAACCGTGCGCCTGCCTGTTTCGGTGAAAACTCGAATGCACCGAGATAAACCGCTGCGGCAATCAGCCAGGCGGCCCACAGCATCAAAGCAACTGAGCCGGGTAACAATCGCTCGAGTAGCCATATCGCCACCCCAAGCAAGCCGAAGCCAAAGATGCCTTTGACTGTATTCATCCAGACGCCTGCTCGCGGCAGCCAATGTCCGCCACTGCCGCCGACGACCAAGAGCGGCACACCCATGCCAAGGCCAAGCGCAAACAGTGCCGAGCCGCCAAGTACGGCGTCGCCGGTATTCGATAGGTAAATCAGAGCGCCAGCCAGTGGCGCAGAGATACAGGGCGATACCACAAGGCTGGACAACGAGCCCATAACAAAAACAGAAGGATGGCGGCCACCACTTTGCTTTGCGCTACGTTCATCTATCCACTGCTGTATACCTTGGGGAAGCGCAAGTTCGTAGAAACCGAACATCGCACCGGAGAGCAGCACAAAAACAACGGCGAAAAGACTGAGTACGATGGGGCTTTGCAGGGCTGCCTGCAGATTCAATTCAGCGCCAAACAGACCCACCAGCAAACCTACCAATGCATAGGTAAGAGCCATGCCCAGCACATAGGCCAGCGACAGGGTAAACGCGCGACGCTTGGTTAATCCCGCACCCTCGCCAACAATAATGGTGGACAAGATAGGCACCATAGGGAAAACGCAGGGGGTAAAGGCGAGTCCAATGCCAGCGACAAAAAATAACGCCAGCGATACCGCAAAGCTGCTGGCTTGCAGCACTTGCGCCATCTCTCGGTCTTCACTCACCCCAACCACACTCGGGGCAACAGACGCGGCACTTCGAGCCGATCCTGAATCGCGCGGGGCTGCTGCTGTCACCGCATCGGCGGGAAGCAAGGCATTGCCAGCGGCCTTGAAGACCCGGGTCTCTGGCGGATAGCACAGTCCTGCGTCTGCGCAGCCCTGATAATTAATACTGATCTCTGCTCCATCAGGCAGACTGCCAACCAGCGGGATTTGCACCGCTACAGCGCCGTAGTAGACCTCTACCTCACCAAAAAATTCATCGACCTTGGCAAGTCCGTCCGGAATTCGCAGCTCCGCTAGTGCCGCGCCGCTACTCTGTGCGTTTAGGCGCGCTGCAAACTGATGGCGATAAAGATAGTAGCCGTCAGCCATTTCCCACCGCGCCACCATGACGCGATTTGGCTGCAAGGTCAGGGTCAGTGCGAAGGCCTCATCCACCGGCAAGAATTGTGGTTCCTGTTGAAGCCAAGAAGGGCCATCGCTGGGATCAAATATCGGCTCCGCACTGGTGGTTGCAGCTAAGGTTGCAGGAGGGGCAGCAGCAGCGGACAGCATGGTAACGGCCACGACAAAAGCCAGCAGCCATTGATGCAGGCGCGCGCGGCCAGCTAGAGCTTTTGCGAATTTTGGCGTTAACAACCGATATTCTCCTTATGGTGAGCTGACAGACGATAACCCTGCCGCGGCGAGTATGCGCATGGTACCGATTAGCCAAACACAATGGCAGGCAAACCGACAGCCGATCAGGCTTATGTTATGTTGCTCCCCTGATTCCAATGGACGATCGTGCGCCATGCATCTGCACCGCGGTGCCTACCTAACTGCTGTGATAAAAGCCAAAAAACATGCACTGATTGTTTTCGCTCTGTGCAGCCTATGTTGGGGTTGCGCAGGGCCACTTGGAGGCGCTGGGGCCGAGACGGTGCCAACGCTGAGCGTCGCAGAGCAGCTGCGCTTACAGACCTTACTCAATGCTGCCGAAGATGCCTTCGCCAAGGATCATCTGGGTTTGCCAGCGCAAGGCAGCGCTTTGCAGTTGTTTCGCAGCGCGTTGCGTATTGACCCCAACAACCCAGCGGCCCAACGGGGCCTTGAGCAAATTGTCGAGCGCTACCTCGCCTTGGCCATTGATGCGGCCAAGCAAGGCAATAGCAGCTCTGCTCAATCTATGCTGGAGCGTGGTAGCTCGATTGATCCTGTCCATCCGTCCATCGCGCCGGCAACAGAGTTTGTTGCTGCAATGGACAAATCGGTACGGAAAACTGTGATCGTGCAAGGGCTATCGCCTGCGGGCCTAAGCCGCACTATCGACAGATTGCTCATTGATATCAGCGTGACTTGTCGCTTCGTCATCGCCGCAGCCAACGACGCTAGAACGCGTGCGCTCTATCAAGCATTACGCATGGGATTCCAGCGCAACCAGTACCAGCGCCGGCCCCGTGCGGCGACCATGATTTCTACCCCTGAACGACTAGAGCGAGTCTGCAACTATGAGTCCGAATAACCCAAACTATTACGCCATGACCACCACCTTTTCTTTTTTCGCCACCAGTATTTTGCTTGCAGCAATGCTGATGACAGGCTGCAGTGCCGGGATGGAGCAAGATAACGCCAAAGAGACTGGCGCCGATCTAACCGCGCCGATGTCAGATATGTCAGCAATAGATGTCCTGCATTTGGTCAGTCCACGCATCAATATTCCAGCTCCGGGTCAAACCATTGCTGCAGGCTACTTCACCCTGATGAATCACGGCTCCGAGAGCGTGACGCTTACCCGAATCTCAGCTGCGGGCCTTGACGTGCAAATGCATACCACCGTCGTAGAGGATGCTGGCACCACCATGCGGGCACTGACCTCGGTAACCATTGCCGCAAACGAACAAACCGTGTTTCAACCGGGCGGTAAACATCTCATGATTCGTGACCTACCCACTGGGGTCGAAAACTTAGCGCTGAACATGGAATTTGCAGACGGCTCCACACTGCAAACTACCTTCGCTTTGATACCGATGCAGCAATGGATGGAGGGCGGCCAAAACCCTCACCAAGGCCATTAAGCAAAAATACAAATTGCGGCCCAATTGTGCTTACGCGATCGCTACAATTGCTCCTCATGGTCGACCACTAGCAGCAATCGTGGCGCCGAGAACCTAGTTCGCGAACCTGAGCGAAACGAGACAACATCATGAATTGGAAATTTTGGCGGCGTGACAACGACACCATCGGCCCCGATCCAACCGAGCCGCAGTCGCTGGGGGATAGCTTCGATAGGCCACAGGGCAGCGAGAAAAGCGCTGCGGTAAGGCCTTTATTCAAAGGCCTTACCGCACTCGTCGGCTTGTATCTTATCGTCACTCTCGCCCTCGGCATCTGGTGGAGCCAAGAGCCCGATCGTTTTAATATTACCAGCGTGGCACAGACAATGGCGTCAACTCAGGGTGAGCCCACCGTTACGGGTAATTTGACCACTGCAGCTACCATCCATTTGGCGCGAACCCTATTGCAAAAGTCCGGTGGCTATTTAACCAATGACTTGCTCCCGCCGGGGGTTTGGCTCGACAACATTCCCTCCTGGGAAATCGGCGCGCTAACCATGCTGCGGGATACCGTGCGGGTCTACCGCAACGATTTTTCCCGCTCTCAGAGTCAGTCCGCCGAAGACCCCAGTCTGGCCGCCGCCGAGGGTCAGTTCTTCTTCGACAATAATTCTTGGTTTCTGCCGGATACAGAGGGTGAGTATCAAACTGGTATCGACCAAATGAGCATCTATTTGGCGAGACTGTCGGACCAATCGGCCAACGATGCCCAGTTTTATGCGCGCAGCGATAATCTTCAGTCTTGGCTTGCGGCCATGGAAACTCGGCTAGGCAGCCTATCTCAACGACTTTCTGCCAGTGTCGGTAAACGTCAGCTCGATACCTCGCTGGCTGGCGATGCTAATGCTGCACAAAGTACTGCAACACCGACCGAACAAATCGTGCAAACACCTTGGCTGGAAATCGACAATGTGTTCTATGAAGCCCGAGGATTTACTTGGGCGCTGCTACATCTGCTAGAGGCCATCGAAAACGACTTCGGCGAAGTGCTAGACAAAAAAGCAGCCAGAGTTTCGCTACGCCAAATCATCCGCGAGTTGGAACCAACCCAAGACAGCTTATTCAGCCCAATGGTGCTCAACGGCGATGGCTTTGGTGTTGTCGCCAACCACTCACTGATCATGGCCTCGCACATCTCGCGGGCCAACGCTGCCATTATCGATTTGCGCGCACTGCTTGCTCAAGGCTAGCTGTAACAAGTCAACGCTGCGTTTTACTCGCCTTGAGAGGGGATTTCGGCTGGTAAGTCGGGGCCACGCTGTTATGATACGCGCGCTCAGAGGAGTGGGGACTTTACCGTGCGCTTTCCTGCGAACTACGGCTAACGCGCCTCGACTAATTTCTTTTATTTGCTGGGGACAAAAATGACTTCAACCCTACTTCCACCATTCATTGGTGCCGTTGGCCTTTTGGTCGCCGTCATCATTTACGCCATTGTTCGTCGCTATGACGCGGGCAGTGCAGAACTGGTGAAAATCGCGGACGCCATTCACGAAGGTGCCATGGTTTTTATGAAGCGCGAGTACACCATGCTGGCTATCTTTGCCGTCGTGTTACTTATCGGGGTGGCCTTTACCCCGGGCCTTGGTGAAAACACCGCTATCGCCTTCTTAGCTGGCGCGCTGTCGTCAGCCTGTGCAGGTTGGTTTGGCATGTACACGGCGACTCAAGCCAATGTCCGAACTACCGCTGCAGCCCATTCACATGGCCAAGCAGAAGCCCTTACCGTCGCGTTCTATGGCGGCTCGATTATGGGGCTGGCGGTTGCATCACTTGGCCTCATGGGTCTCGGCTTGGTTTACCTCTACTTCGGTAACGATCCAGAAAGCGTCCACCATATCCACGGTTTCGGCATGGGTGCTTCGGTTGTTGCTCTGTTCTCACGCGTTGGTGGCGGCATTTATACAAAGAGCGCCGACGTTGGCGCTGACCTTGTTGGTAAACTCGAGCAAGGTATCCCAGAGGACGATCCGCGCAACCCTGGCGTTATCGCAGATAACGTCGGTGACAACGTCGGT
>PCCE01000008.1 GCA_002731575.1 Gammaproteobacteria bacterium
GCCTTGCTCCAGGTGGGGTTTACCTTGCCACGACGTGTTACCACGCGTGCGGTGCGCTCTTACCGCACCCTTTCACCCTTACCGACAAACCGAAGTTTGTAGGCGGTCTACTCTCTGCTGCACTTGCCGTAGGCTCTCGCCCCCCAGGCGTTACCTGGCACCCTGTCCTATGGAGCCCGGACTTTCCTCCCGTTCGTCAAAAGACGAACCGGCGACTGTTCGGCTGACTCTCGCGCGCAGGTTACGAAGCTCAGGAGCGAAGTACAAGCGTTGTTCAGCGCTCATTGCGACCTTGCCCACTGCTCAACTGCAGAGCCAAATCGTAGGCCTCTTTTTTTCTCACGCCGCAAATTTGGGCCGCCAACTTGGCGGCTTGGGTAGGCGCCAGTTCTTGCAGCAAGGCGGTGACAACATGGGTTAGGTCGAACCGGTTAGTCACGCTTTCTGCTGCCTCAACAACACAGACAAATTCGCCCTTCGGGGTTTCCGCTAACTGGGCCAGCACCTCTTTTGCCGAGCCTGTGATGAACGATTCGTACTGTTTGGTCATTTCCCTGCCAATCATCAACTGACGGGGTGATAAATCGGCGATATCGGATAGAGCCGCCCTAATCCGATGCGGGCTTTCCAAGAACACTAGGGCATCTGGCATCATCAACCAGTGTTCGAGTTGCGAACGGCGCAATCTGGGTTTGCCAGAGAGAAAACCCACATAGCGAAAAGGCTGGCAAGGAATAGGGCAGACGCTCAGGGCGGTAGTTATCGAACAGGCACCGGGTACCGGTACAACGCGAAGACCTGCCTGCCAGGCCAACTGCAGCAACAGATAGCCGGGGTCATTTATCAGGGGCGTGCCTGCATCGCTGACCAAGGCGATATCGGTACCTTGCTGCAGCCGCTTAATCAACTGCGGGGCAATATGCTCCTCGTTGTGTTCGTGCACGCTAAGTAGCTCACACCCTGCATGGTCGATGTGCTGCAACAACACTCGCGTTCGTCTGGTATCCTCAGCGGCAATAACACCGACATGATTGAGGGTCTCGATACCTCGACGACTCATATCACCTAAGTGTCCAATTGGTGTGGCAACCACATAGAGAATTCCTGACATGCCCAAGCATTTCCTCGCCATTTGTCTCTGCATTGTGACTCTGTATGGCTGCCAAAGCAGCAACCAATCCTCATTGCCACGGCAGACAGCAGACTCGGTTAAACCCGCGCCAGCAATTGAAGCAACAACTTCCAGCGCCGAAGCCCTGCGTCAGCGATACTCGACGCCAGAGGACCGGCAGTCTGCAAGCATACTGCGTCGGGCTGCAGCTGCACTTAATGCAGGTAACTTTCTAGCAGCCTCCCAGCAACTGCTGCAGGTACCCGTCAACCCGCTACTCGCCGATGTTTACCACCGCCTGCTAGCCGCAACCGAGCTTGGCCGCAGCAACCCGTTTGCCGCCGCAGAGTCTCTGCTGCTAACCCGAGCAACGGTTGTTGCCGACGTGACGCTTATCAATGGGGTTTGCTCGAAATTAGGAGCCAGTGAGTGCGTCGTGCTGATGCAAGTCATCTTGCAACAGCTAGCCAATGTAAACACCCGAGCTGACCAAGACGCCGTCTGGGCAACTCTGCAAAATACTTCCATGCGATCACTTTCGAATACTGCCGCAGCACGTGAATTGGTGGCAAAACTTACTGCCCAAGCGCTACGCATGCCTGAACTGGGCGCCACTAGGGCAAAAGTACAACGCACAGTAGCGCAGTGGATTGCCCTGCGTCGCACTATGACCGCAGCCGGTTCTGTACCACAGGCGCAGTCAGTTTGGGCCGACTGGCAGCGACAAAACGCAAACCATCCTGCGGCCCTGATACCACCCACCGCGCTGGCACAGCTAATGAACTACACAGCGCCAACCATCTCGGTAATGTTGCCAATGACGGGACGGTTAGCTGCCGTGGGTCGAGCTGTTCGCGATGGATTCGTGGCCGGCTACCTAGCTGATCTAAGTCAACCTACCGCTGCGACGAAACCATCAGTCAACGCGACTTTCTTTGATAGCAATGTCCATAGTGATGCAAAGCTAGCTCAGCTTAGTCAAGAAAATGCGAGTAGCGTAATCGTCGGGCCGTTGGTGAAACAACGTGCCCAGGGTGTGGCTGCCGCCTTATCGCTATTCACCGTGCCAGCAAATGAAGACAGCAATTTGCAGAGCATACTGCTGCTGAATCGGGTGGGAGATACCAGCGTTTTACCAGCAAACACTAACGCTCCCACCATCCACCAGTTTGCAGCTGCGATCGAAGACGAGGCCCTAACGCTCAGCGAAAATCTTAAGGCTCTTGGTCATCAGCGCTTGCTCGTCATAACTAACCAAAAGCCGTGGGCAACTCGGGCAAAACGCGCCCTGCTGGAACAATGGCCCGGGCCAACTAGTGTCGCAGAATTCCAGCGACCAAGAGAAATTACTGGTGCAGTGGGTAAAGCTATGGGAGTTGAGGCGAGTCAAAATCGGCGCGATCAACTTGCTAAGCTGCTCGACGAAGAGATCGAGTTTCTACCCCGGGAGCGCAAGGATATCGATGCGGTAGTGACTTTTACCGACGGTTTGGAGTCCACGGCATTGGTGCCAGCTTTGAAGTTCCACTTCGCAGACGAGCTACCCGTATTTGCAACTTCACAGACCGCACGGGCCGCAGATCTGGGCGCGTTAGCGGGTTTTCAGGTCACCGAGTTGCCCTTGCTAGCGGAACCCCGCGCCACCGGACAAAACTTGTCTGCCGCTTTCAAACTGGCGGATAGCCCCTTGGTTGAATTGTATGCACTAGGTCTTGACGCTTATCGCCTTGCGACATGGACCCAATGGTTCCAACAAAACCGCGCTGCGCTGGCCGCAGATACTGCGGTAACTCTTGAGGCTGCGAGCGGAACTTTGACATTGTCACGGGAAGGTTTAATCAAGCGCGCCCTGACGCTAGCGGCAATTGACCCGCGCGGCAGGCTGCAAACGTCTAGCAAACAACCTCGCTAACCCCTAACTGATTTTTTCTAGATCGCGGTGATGCAGCTGCATTGGAGCGAGAGCCTTGCCGCAGCTTATTTGCGCTACCACGGGCTTAACGAGCTGGCGCGCAATCATCGCTGTCGATATGGCGAGATTGATCTGATCATGCGCGACGGCAGAGGTCCGCAGGCGGTTATCGTTTTTATTGAAGTAAGATACCGGCAACGAAGCGATTTTGGCGCGCCGGAGGAGACCGTTATTGCAGCCAAGCAACGCCGCATTTTGCTAACGGCAAACCACTATTTACAGGCACAAAGCTGCTTGGATCACATCACTCGGTTTGACGTTATAGCCATTAGCCAGCCACACTACCTATCTCGAATCAGATGGATACAAGACGCTTTCGCATGACACGCCATAACCCCACCTTCTTTTTTTTCTTTGGACTGCTTACGTTTAGCCTGCTGTTGGGTTGCACGAACAATCCCGAACGCAAACGCACACCCGGAGATTTCATTGACGACAACGCGCTGGAATTTGTTATCGAAAGAGAAATTCGCGCCGCCAATGAAGGTTTCGACCAAGCCCACTTGGTTACAACGGTATATGACGGCTTAGTGCTATTGCTTGGCGAGGTCGCGTCGACAGAGTTAAAGGAGCAGGCCACAGAAGTCGCTGAGTCGCTGTACAAAGTTGACCCAGACAAAGTGTATAACTACCTAACCGTTGGCGGCCCAATTTCGCTATTGGCCCGAACCAATGACAGCCTGCTCTCTGGCAAGGTAAAGACTCGATTACTTGTCGCTCCCAGCGTACCTGCAGGCAAAGTCAAAGTTGTTACGCAAAAGGGCGTAATTTACCTGCTTGGGAAAATCACTCGCAGCGACGCAGACCTTGTAGTAGCCGAGACCCAGAAAGCGTTTGGGGTGCAAAAAATTGTAAAGGTATTCGACTACCTGCCGGAGGAGTAGACAGATGGCGCCGCTTCTTGGGGCCGGCCACTGGGCGCGTCGGGTATCAAAAAGATTTTTTGCCAAGGCCTCAGCCTTGTTCAGCAGAGGCTAATGCCGATGTAGCTAGACCAGTCGCAAGGTCGGCTTGCTACCTGTGGAATCGGACTTGCCTGGCGCAGGCTTTGCCTCAGTCTGAGAGGCCCGTGGAGCAGAGACGCTCTCTATCGAATCCACCGCCGAATCATCGGTCAGCATATCTTCATCATCAAAGGCCAAGCCTTGCCCAGAGTCGCGGCAGTAAATGGCTCGAACGCTTTCAATGGGCAGCACCAACTCAATGCTACGGCCCGAGAAACGGCCCTCGCACATGATGAATTCATTGCCCAAGTTCAGGTTTCTGACGGCTTGAGGCGAAATGTTTAGAACAATTTGCCCGTCACGCACATGTTCGATCGGTACAACGACCCCGTCGACTTCGGCATCTACCAAAATATTTGGCACTTCCCCGCTATCAACAATCCAGTCGTAAAGTCCTCGCAAAAGGTAGGGACGACGTGGTTTCACTCACGCATCTCCATTTCCGATTCCGTTAGGCTGGAACGAAACGCATCGCGTTCGAACATCGACTGCATATAACGATGCAGTGCCTTGGTTGAGCGTTCGGGCAGCGCAATATCGACTTGCTTGAGACGCCACAAAATCGGCGCGACGCAGCAATCTACCAGAGAAAGCTCCTCATTCATGAAGAAGGGCTTTTCCGCGAAAATAGGAGCAATAGCTATAATACTTTCGCGCAGCTCTTTGCGGGCCTTGCTCAGCGCCGTTTCACGCCCCTTACCAAGCATTAGTAAATCGAGACGAGAGCTCCATTCTTTCTCTACACGCGATATCCATAGGCGGGAAAGCGCGCGTTGCACTGGATAAACCGGCAGCAGCGGCGGATGCGGGAAACGCTCATCCAAGTATTCCATAATCACATTGGCTTCATAGAGCGCGAGATCTCGGTCAGCGAGCGTCGGCAGTGTGCTGTAGGGGTTTAGCTCGGCTAAATCTTCAGGCTCCTTGCCTGCGATGATATCGACCACATCAACGGTCACACCCTTTTCAGCCAACACCAAGCGCACCCGATGTGAATACTGGTCTCGCGGATCGGAAAATAAGGTCATCGCTGACCGCTTGGTAACAATACTCATCTGTGTTTTTCTCTTTTTAAGGGCGGGCCGCCCAGGCCCCCAACTGCAGCGCTTGCGCCTCTTATCGTCACCGACCAAAGGCCCATTTTCTTCCGCTAGTGTTCTACGTCTTTCCAGTATTCTCGGTTTAGCAAGTAAGTGAAGCTGCCAAGGATAATTAGGAACAGTAGCACGAATACACCTGTGCGCTGTCGTTCGAGACGCGCAGGCTCGCCAACGTAGTATAAGAAGTTGGTCAAATCGTAGATGGCCGAATCAAATTCTTCGGCACTGAGCAAACCAGTGCCAGGGTCCACAGCCAGTTCACTGCAGTCATCGCCATTGCAAACCTGTCGCTGTACGCCCTGTAAATCGAGCAGCACATTGGGCATACCTACATTTGCGAACACTTTGTTGTTCACACCCAGCGGACGGTTATCGTCAACGTAAAATGTCTTCAAATAGTTATAGATCCACTCCGTACCGCGGACTCTGGCGACCATGGTTAGATCTGGCGGTGCACCGCCAAACCAGGCCTTGGACTCTTCCCGGGGCATAGACGTGGTCATCAAGTCGCCAATTTTCTGGCCGGTAAAAACCAAATTTTTCATTGCGAGTTCATGAGGAATGCCTAAATCGTCGGCAGTACGCTCGTAGCGCTGGAATTGCAGGCCATGACACCCCATGCAGTAATTGGCATAGAGCTTGAAGCCATTCTGCAAGCTGGGCAGATTCTGCAAATCACCATCGAAGTCTTGCATCGGCCAATCCGAACTTGAGGCTGACCAACTGGCGACTGGAATCGCCAGCAATACGGTGATCAGTATTCTTTTCATTATCCCGTGACCCTCTCCGGTTCAGGCTGTGTTTTTTCAACTCGGGTATACCAAGGCATCAAAACGAAGTAAGCGAAGTACAGGGCGGTGCAGACCTGCGCTGCAATGGTGCCAGCCTTCGAGGGCGCTTGGGTACCCAGATAGCCGAGAATAATAAAGCTGATAACAAAAACGCTAAGCATTATGCGCGAGATAGATCCTTTATAGCGCATGGACTTCACCGGACTACGGTCGAGCCAGGGCAGCGCCATTGGTATAACGATGGCACTAATCATTACAACAAAGCCTAGGAACTTGGCGGATAGACCAAACAACGGGAAAGTCGCTGCGCGTAACATCGCGTAAAATGGCGTGTAATACCAAACTGGCGCAATATGATCTGGTGTTTTCAACGGATCTGCCATTTCAAAATTAGGCTTCTCTAAAAAATACCCGCCCATCTCAGGCGCAAAGAACACCACCGCGCAAAAGATAAACAGGAACACGACCATCGCATGAATATCGTGCACGGTGTAGTACGGGTGGAAAGGAATGCCGTCGCGCGGCACACCGTTTTCGTCTTTGTTCTTTTTGATCTCAATGCCGTCTGGGTTGTTAGAACCGACGTGATGCAGGGCTACCAAATGCACGAAGATTAAAATGCACAACACAAGTGGCAGCGCTACAACATGCAGAGCAAAGAAACGGTTCAGCGTGGTTTCCGACATCAGGAAGTCGCCGCGAATCCACTCCATCAGGTCTGGCCCGATATAGGGAATTGAGCCAAACAATGACACGATAACCTGCGCGCCCCAGTAGGACATGTTGCCCCAAGGCAGCAAATAGCCAAAAAAGCCTTCCGCCATCAGCGCGATGAAAATGACCATGCCGATAAGCCACAATAGCTCTCGTGGGCCACGATAGGAACCATAGCGCAGTGCTCGGTACATATGGAGATAAACGACGACGAAGAAGAACGACGCGCCGGTCGAATGTAGGTAACGCATCAACCAGCCGTACTCTACGTCACGCATGATGTATTCCACGGAGGCAAACGCGCCGTCACCACTGGGCACGTAGTTCATGGTTAACCAAACACCAGTAAGCAGCTGGTTCACCAGCACGAACATGGCCAAAAAGCCAAAGTAGTACCAAAAGTTGAAGTTCTTTGGCGCGTAGTACTTCGACATGTGGTATTCGAAGGTTTCTGTGGCGGGGAAGCGCTTGTCTACCCACTCCATGGCACCCGCTAGGCCTGAACTTGAGCCTTGAGCTTCGGTCTTATCCATTAAGCATCACCTTTTTTCTCACGGCCCCGCTGTTTTTTGAGGACCAATTTTTCCGGATGAAATGTTTTTTGCTTTAGTAGCAGTTGGCGCATCGCGCCGTAACGATCGGTTATTAGCCGATCACGATGACTGTATCGGACTCAAAACGGTAAGGTGGCACCTCCAAGTTGTACGGTGCCGGGACACCTGCCACCACACGACCAGCCAAATCAAACTTTGAGCCGTGACAGGGACAGAAAAAGCCGCCTTGTCCCGTTTCTTCAAAGTTCTCCGTTTCAACATACTTAGGCGAGCACCCTAAATGTGTGCAAATGCCGACGTAGACCCCAAGTTCAGGCCGCTCAGAGCGCCAAGGATTGACGGCAAACTCTGGCTGCTGTTCTGGATTTTTTGAGTCTGGATCTGCCAGCCCGCTGGTATCGCCTTCCAAGGAATCTATCGCAGACTGATCGCGATAAACCACAAAGATCGGCTTGCCACGCCAGGCCACAATAGGACTAAGCATTTCGCCCGGGGCTAACTTGGATACATCGATTTTAACTGGTGCGCCGGCAGCTTTCGCCTTTGCGCTCGGAGTCCAGTATTTGATGAAAGGCCATGCAGCGCCAACGGCGCCCACTGCGGCTACCGCTGAGGTAGCTTGAATCAAGAAGTAGCGACGACTGTTCGTTCCGCTCTCTTCACCAGCCTCATTTGAGGCATTTTCAACTGCGCCATCGCTCACGACGGTAGCTCCCTTATACACTAAGTTGTCTAACTACAAGCCTGTGAACAGACATGTTCCACGGGTATTTATGACTCTTGGTCTTACCACTTTTTTCGTTTTAAAGCTTTTTTCGGCTTTAGAGCTTCTTTCGGCTTTACCGCTTCGTTCAGCTCTACCGCATCAAGGTCGCCATTATTCACATCGGCTTTTTGTATGGCCTTTGCACCAGATTTTCGGCGTTTAAGCATTTCAGCACCTATGCGCCTCCACCCTCAGTTACTCTTAGGTACTTGGTGGATAATTTTTCTGCGCCTTGCAAAGCTAACTCGCGCCTTGCAACGCGCCAATGCATTGCGGATTACGTGCCCAAGCGCTTCTAATCTTGATCAGCAGCGCTTACGCGTGCCTACTAAAACCCCTCAGACGCTAACGCCTTCGGGCTTGACCGATCCCTCTCGAACGATCACTTTCACGTGTGCAAAGAATACCACAGATGCGGCGACTTCCCACAGTTGGCTAAGCAAGGGTGCTAAATTTTTGTGACTATCGCTTGGAAAATTGTGGGCGCTTACGCGCTTTGCGCAGACCAATCTTCTTCCGCTCTACCGCACGTGCATCTCGGGTCAAAAACCCGGCTTGGCGCATGGGTTGGCGAAGATTTTCGTCGTACTCAACCAAGGCTCGTGCGATGCCGTGACGGATGGCTCCTGCCTGACCAGAACTACCACCGCCGCGTACGGTGATTTTGAGATCAAGCTTATCCACTAGGTCGGCGGCTTCCAGTGGCTGTCTAACTACCATACGGGATGTCTCGCGGCCGAAAAATTCATCCAGCGGGCGGGCATTGACCATAATACGGCCTGTGCCGTTAGCAACAAATACTCGTGCTGCTGCGGTTTTACGTCGGCCTGTGCCGTAGTTGTAATCCGTCATCTAAAACTCCAGAACCTGAGGTTGCTGAGCGGTATGCGGGTGATCTGGCCCAGCGTAAACTTTAAGCTTGCGAAACATCGCGCGCCCCAATGGATTTTTCGGCAGCATGCCTTTCACCGCGATTTCCAGCATCCGTTCCGGATGTTCGGCGCGCATGGTCTCAACCGACGTGCTGCGAATACCGCCGGGATAACCCGTATGGCGCCAATAGAGCTTGCCTTGCTCTTTGTTACCGGTAACGCGAACTTTTTCCGCATTCACCACCACGATGAAATCGCCGGTATCGACGTGTGGGGTGAATTCTGGCTTGTGCTTACCGCGTAGCCGACTGGCGACCTCGGTCGCAATCCGGCCTAGAGTTTTGTCTGCCGCGTCGATGATCCACCAAGACCGGACCACATCCTGCTCTCGCATACTTACCGTTTTCATGTTCTGCCTCTTAATGCGCCTGCGTTCGTGCCAACGCCTGCCATGCCCTGAGCGCTTCTGTATGTTAGCGGCTGCGGGCTACCCGAATACTTTGTCTTTGCCGACTGTTTGTCGTCCGTTTGCCGTCTGCCTGTGGACACCGGCTTGCCCCAGAAAAAAGGGACGCGCATGATAGAGGAGCACCTCTTGCTTTACAACAGCTCAAGTGTCGATGGCATGGGCGCTTTAGCGCACGGGCTTGCGCGCCGGCCTCACCCCGGGCTGCGTCGCATGATCAATTCTGCTTACGAAAGATGCGGTTCGCCCAGATAAGTCTGGGACTGCATTTCCAGCAGGCGGCTTTGGGTTCGCTCAAACTCAAAAGCCAGCCTTTGGCCTTGATAGAGAGAGGTAATGGGCTGTGCCGCAGATAAAATCAGCTTCACGCGGCGATCATAAAACTCATCTACCAAGCTAATAAAGCGCCGTGCCGCCTCCTCTCGATCAACGTCTAGCAACGGCACATGGCTAATAAGTACCGTCGTGAACAGGGTCGCCAGCTCTATGTAGTCGTTCTGACTTCTGGGTCCTTCACAGACGCTGGAGAAGTCGAACCAAACCACATCGCCGGCAACCTTGAGAGCTGTAATTGCGCGGTTTGCTATGCGCAGCTCTACATCGGATTTTTCCTGCTCAGTCGCCAGGGCACTGAAGTTTGCCTGCATACTGCGCTCAGCAACCTCGTCTAAAGGGAAATGAAATAGCTGTGCCTGCTGCAAGGTGCGTAAGCGGAAGTCCTGACCTTGATCAATTTCATGCACCTGGCAGTGTCTGTAAATCTCATCGATAGCGGGCAAAAAGCGTGCGCGCTGCAGGCCATTTTTATACAGGTTTGCTGGCTCTACATTCGAGGTTGCTATCAATGTTACTCCGCGTTGAAACAGGGCCTTCATTACTTCGCCGAGAATCATTGCGTCGCCAATATCGGAGACAAAAAACTCATCAAAACACAGCACATCGCCCTCGGCGGCAATTTCATCTGCCACCTTTAAAAGCGGGTTTGCCTGCCCAGAGTGTCGACCTAGACCATCGTGCACCCGGCGCATGAAGCGATGAAAATGCATTCGCTGGCCGCGCTGGCTAGGCAGCGCGCTGCAAAACATATCCATCAGCATTGTTTTGCCGCGCCCAACTCCACCCCATATGTACAGACCACGAGCTTGCTGCTGCAGTGCATTTTTCGACCCGCCTGACCACTTGATAAAAAGACGCATCAAGAGATTGGCAGGCTTGGGGGTTTGACTACTGAGTTGCCGATGCAACTCGTCAAGAAGTTCGACTACCTGTGCCTGCGCCTCATCCTCAAGTACCTCGCCCGCCGTTATGGCGCGGTGATACAGCTGCGCTGGAGTTGCCGCGACCGTCGCTGACGCCATCGAGTTTGCACCGCTGCCTTGGTTCATTTGTGGCTGTCGCCACCCCGGACCCTGGCCGCCAAAGCATGTGCTTCTAGCCCTTCTGAGGTTGCTAGCAGATCTGTCTGTGTAGCCAATGCTGCTGCTGCCTGTTGGGATATTTGGATCATGGAACTGCGTTTTTGGAAATCGTATACCCCTAGTGGTGAAGCAAAACGTGCGGTGCCAAACGTCGGCAACACATGGGAGGGACCCGCCATGTAGTCACCAAAGGTTTCGCCGGTATGAGGGCCGATAAAAATTGCTCCGGCATGGCGCAGCCCGGCTATCCATGGCTGCGGTTCTGCTACTGCCAACTCCAGATGCTCGGCGGCAATGCGGTTTGCTATGGTTAACGCCTGCTCGCGATCTTGGCAATAAATCAGGGCACCCCGACTTTCTAGCGACTGGCGAATGATGTCACTGCGCTGCATTGCTGGCAGCTTGCTTTCGATAAGCTTCGCGGCGCGATCAAGAAAATTTCGATCGGTGCAGAGTAAAATCGCTTGAGCTGAAGTGTCATGCTCTGCTTGGGAAAATAAATCCAGCACGGCCCATTCCACCTCGGTGGAACCGTCAGCAATCACCAGTACTTCACTGGGGCCAGCAATCATGTCAATGCCTACTTGGCCAAAAACCTGCTTTTTTGCGGCTGCAACATAGGCATTGCCGGGGCCAACGATTTTATCGACTCGTGGCAATGTCTGCGTGCCGTAGGCTAGAGCTGCCACTGCCTGCGCACCACCTACGGTAAAAACACGATCCGCGCCAGCCAAATGCAGGGCTGCCAACACCATGTCGTTGCGCTCACCGTTAGGGGTCGGCGAAACCACAACCACTTCTTGCACACCAGCAACCTTGGCGGGGATTAGCGTCATCAGCACACTGGAGGGGTAGGCTGCTCGACCACCGGGGACATAAACGCCCACGCGGTCCAAGGGCTGAATTTTCTGCCCCAGCTCACAGCCAAGCTCATCAGTAAATGACCAAGAATCCTCGCGCTGTCTTTCGTGAAATAGCCGGATTCTCTGAGCCGCTAAAGTCAGCGCCTGCTGCGCTGCAGTGTCAATTCTTGCCCAAGCCGCAGCAAGTTCGTCGGCTTGAATTTCAAGCTCAGCGGCACTGGCAGCATCGACATTATCGAACTGTCGGGTCAACGCCAAAAGTTCAGCATCGCCGTTACTGCGAATGCGCTTAATAATTTGCGCAACAGTCACGTCTACCGCGCTATCGATGCCCATATCCCACGCCAGCAGGTCGTCTAACTGGCTGGCGAAGTCTGGGGCTGTGGCATCGAGTTCGCGCACGCTTAGCAAGCCTGTTCTATTGACTCAGTACTCCCCACCACTTCTTCCAGCTGTTGGATCAAGTGTTGGACAGAGTCGAATTTCGTCTTCATGGAGGCCCGGTTTACGATCAGTCGCGTGCTGATGTCGCAAATCGTCTCGCGGGCCTCCAAACCATTGGCTTTCAGCGTGTTACCCGTGTCTACGATATCGACTATGCAATCCGCTAGCCCCAACAGTGGCGCAATCTCTAGCGCTCCAGACAACCTAATCAGGGATACCTGCTTGGATTGGCTCTGAAAATACTTGCGCGCAATATTGACGAATTTAGAGGCAACGCGAATGCCCTGCTCGGGCTCGGGCACTCCGACGGGACCTGCGGTCATCATCCGACAAGCGCCGATTTTGAGATCCAGACGCTCGTAAAAAGTCATATCGTCACCGTACTCTAAGATCGTGTCCTTACCGGTGATGCCGACATCGGCAACGCCTTTCTCCACATAGGTAGGCACATCGGCTGAGCGGGCGACAATAATTTTATGCCCGCCGGTAACGCTATCGAAAATCAGCTTGCGCGACTTTTTAGGGTCGTCCGTTGGCTGTATCTGACACGCTGCGAGCAGAGGCAAACACTCCTCGAAAATACGCCCTTTGTTTAGAGCAATGACTAGTCCCATGAGTAACTCAACCTCTTCGGTACTCTCTTAGTTCAGCGACAATTAGCAAACACGGTCCGTTAGGAGATACGCCTTACCTTGGCGCCCATCTGTCCCAACTTTTCCTCAATGGTCTCATAACCTCGGTCGATGTGATAAATCCGATCGATAGTTGTCGTACCTGTGGCCGCTAGCGCGGCCAGCACTAAACTGGATGAGGCCCGCAGGTCTGTGGCCATTACCGGTGCCGCGCGCAGTTCACCAACGCCGTGCACTACGGCCATTGAATGTCCGTGCAGCTCGATTTCTGCACCTAGGCGTTTCATTTCGTGGACATGCATAAAACGATTTTCAAAAATATTCTCGGTAATGGTCGAAGTGCCCTCGGACAGCGCATTTAACGTCATGAACTGCGCCTGCATATCGGTTGGGAAACCCGGGTAGGGCGAAGTCTCGATGTCAACGGCCTTAGCTCTTCTGCCTTGCATATCCAGCGCTATCCAATCGTCGCCGACGTCAATATGCGCACCCGCTTGCTGCAGCTTGTCCAGCACGGCTCCCAATGTTTGCGGCGCGACGTCGCGCAGGTGCACAGAACCACCCGTTACCGCAGCTGCAACTAGGTAGGTCCCCGCCTCGACACGATCAGGCATGATCCGATGCGTGCCTCCATGCAGGCGCTCAACCCCCTCGATCTCAATAGTCGAGGTACCTTGACCTGAAATTTTAGCCCCCAGCGCATTGACAAAATTCGCTAAGTCTACTGTCTCGGGCTCGCATGCCGCGTTATATAGGCGCGTAGTGCCGGCGGCCAAAGTCGCGGCCATAAGCAAATTTTGCGTTCCACCAACGGTGACAACATCCATGTGTATGTCGCAACCAATAAGCCTGCCCGGCGCGCGGGCGCGGACGTAGCCATCGGTGACGACGATCTCTGCCCCTAATGCTTCGAGACCCTTTATGTGCTGGTCTACCGGGCGGGAGCCGATGGCGCAGCCGCCGGGTAGTGACACCTCTGCTTCACCAAACCGTGCCAGCAGAGGGCCAAGTACCAGAAAAGAAGCTCGCATGGTTTTCACCAACTCATACGGAGCGCGGAAACTGCTTAGCGTTGCTGCGACGATCTCCACCTGCATGTTTTCATTCAGCGTCACCTCGACCCCAAGGCTAGCGAGCAGCTCGATCATAGTGGTGACATCTTGCAGGTGCGGCGAATTAGATATGGTTACCGGATCAGCTGTGAGCAGCGCGCCAGCAAGTATGGGCAGCGCTGCATTTTTTGCGCCGCTGACCCGAATTTTCCCTTGTAGAGCAGTACCGCCCTCGATTTGCAGTTTATCCATTGTCGACTAGGGGGTATCTGCCTTAATCGTTACCGCGTGCAAGGCGCCACTGGCGATTAGATCTTCAATGCAAGCGTATACTGCCTGCTGCTTTTTTACTCGGCTCATGCCATCGAAGTAGTTGCTCGTCACCGCAATCACAGCGCGGTTGCCATCTACCTCCACCGCCACCTGCGCCTCGGGGATCGCGGCCTCCACTCTTGTTCTAACCTCGTCTTGCATAGTCGACTACCACTCGGCCCTCGTCTGAAATCCCGCCCAGCGACGCCAGCGGATAAATTAGCCGTTATCTTACGCAATATCCGCCCGGGCAACAGCGTGCTTTTGTTTGCATCACGTACATAAATTACTCGGCATTAGTGGGGTAGAGTTTGCAACCACATCTTGGCTAAGGCTGGCGATGGGACTAAAGTGCCCTCTTTCGCACCGTTGCATTATCGCCCTCGCCATTTTGACTCGGCGCCACGGTTGGGTTTTATGCGCGAGCTACGGTGATGGTCATGAGCTGAACTGCTCGACCTGTTGCGCACGATTTTAGAGAGCCAGCATGCATAGGCAGTTGCTTGGCGTTAGAACACAGGAACTCCCCTATGTGGGTCAACTTACTTTTGATGGTCGTTGGCTTTGCCGCCCTCATCTGGAGCGCCGATAAATTTTTATCGGGCGCCGCGGCAACGGCGACCAATTTGGGTGTTTCCAACATCGTCATCGGCTTGACCGTTGTTTCACTAGGCACATCGGCGCCGGAGATTGTAGTGGCGCTTATTGCAGCGCTTGAAGACAACGCGGTACTGGCCATTGGTAACGCAATTGGTTCGAATATTGCCAATATCGGCTTGGTGCTTGGCATCACAGCCATCATCGCGCCACTGCCATTTTCCCAGAACGTTCTGCGCAGAGAACTGCCTTGGTTGCTCGGCGCAACGGTTCTGGCCATCGTTCTAATTTTCGACCGCGAACTTAATCTGCTCGACGGCCTCATTCTCCTCACCGGTCTAGCCTATATCCTTTGGCAGCTGTTGCGCTCGGAGAAAGATACCGACCCAGCGGAAAGCGCCTTGGCCAGCGAGCTTGAAGAACTGCCAAAAATGAAACAAAGCGTGGCGCTGTTTTGGTTGGTAATCGGCTTAACGGTTTTACTCGCCGCGGCCCAACTACTGGTTTATGCCGCNACGGAAATCGCCCTAGCGTTGGGGATCAGTAGCATGATTATCGGCCTNACCATTGTGGCCATAGGCACCAGCTTACCCGAGCTTGCCGCAACNGTAGGATCGGCGATGAAGGGCCAGCCTGATATTGCCATCGGTAATATCGTTGGATCNAATATCCTCAACATACTGGCGGTATTGGCAGTACCCGGCATGATAAGCGCTACCACCCTAGATTTTTCCGCGCTTTGGCGTGATAGCGGTATGATGCTGGCACTGACGTTGATGCTGGCTCTGTTCGCATACGGCCTTAACTCTAGAGCGGTCATCACTCGCTTTGAAGGCATTGTTATGTTGCTTGCTTGGATTGGCTACAACCTACTGCTCGCTCAACAAGCCTAGGAACCCATAACGCTATGGCGACCAGACAATACCCGCTGCATGATCTAGCTCAATCGATTAACGGCATTGTGCTTGATGTGGATGGCGTGCTGACCGACGGCAAGATCATTTACGGCTCCGACGGCAGCGAGTACAAACACTTTCACGTGCAAGACGGCGGCAGCCTCAAACTGCTGGCCGCTCAAGGTGTTGCGCTGGCAATTATTACCGGGCGCAGCTCAAGTATTGTGCAGCGCCGGGCAGAGGAACTGGGCATCGTCCACGTCAGCCAAGGGGCTGATGACAAAGCCTCAGCCCTCGACCAACTCATCGCCGAAGGCTTCCCGGCGAAAAATTTATGCGCCATAGGCGACGACCTGCAAGACCTACAGCTCTTCCAACATCCTGCGGTTACCCTCACAGCCACCGTTGCCAATGCTCACCCGACCGTATTGTCAAAGGCGCAATTCGTTACCCAACGCGAAGGTGGCAGCGGTGTAATTGTCGAGCTGGGCGAACTGATTCTTCGCGCGCAACAGCGCTGGCCTTTCGACTAGACAGCAGCCTAACAAGCCATCTGCTGTTCACTGCAATGTCTCAACCTAATTCGCAACTCAGTGAGTCAATCCAAAGCTGGCGCTGGCCGGCGCTGGCCACTGCCGTCATTGTCCTCGTGCTCGCCATTGTCGTGCTAACCCCTGTCAGACAGATGCCTAACGAAAACAATACGCTAACAAGCGCAGGGGCCGCCAGCGCGCTTAGGCCCACAAGTACAGCAGCAGGCGTGCAGTGGCGCACGTTTGCCGACAGCGGCAAGATTGATTACGAGGTAAGAGCGGCATATCTGGAGCAATACCAATCCCTGCAACTAATGAAGGTAGAGCAGCCCGAAATTCGCTTAGCCTCGCAGCATCTAACGCCATGGACTCTGTATGCCCAGCGAGGAGAAATCACTCGTCAACAAGGCGGTGAGGTAGACGATGAAAACACTGCTGCCATTGACCAACTGCGGCTTTTTGGCGATGTCGTAGTGAGTCAACGCAGCGAGGATCCGTCCAAAGCCATAGCGCTTTCCACTAGCCAGTTAGACATCTTTCCCGCCACACAACATGCAACAACAACAGCCAAGGTGACCCTCAGCCATCAACGATTTATCACCATAAGCGATGGCCTTGACCTAAACTTAGAGACTGGCACGGTGCGTTTTGCCCCTAGCACGCCGAGTCGCGTGGTTAGTACTCTGTTCCTTAACCCATCAGCCGGAGCCTTGAACCTTGATCAGTAACCGCCATTGCTCGTTATGTTTGTTTGTCGCCTGCGCTGTGGCTTATTGCCTACCGGCCCTGGCTGCCGATCAAGATGCGCCGACAAACGGCGAGCTGACTATCGAAGGCGATAGCGCAGTGTTCTTGCAGTCCCAAAATCGCATCGAGTACTCGGGCAACGTGATCGCCTACATGGACGGCATGCGCATCAGTGGTGACAAAGTACTGGTGCAAATGAATGACGACCGTGTCGAACAAATTACAACCAGCGGCAGCCCCGCAAATTTTTGGCAGGACGTTCCAGCAACTGATAACGACACCGAGGCTGAGGCGCAGACTATCGTCTATCTGCCAAATTCTGGCTTTCTAGAGCTCAACGGCGGCGCCTCGCTCAGCCAGAACGGCAACGCAGTACGCGGCGCCTTAATCCGCTACAACCTAACGCTCGGCCAACTCGAAGCCAGTGGCGATCGGGCACAAGAGCGTGTGCGCATGCGGCTATTTGTACCCAACGATGACGCAGCGCAGGACTCGACTACCCAATGAGCCTCCGAGCGACAGCGCTGAAAAAAAGCTACGGCAGCAACACGGTTGTAGCTGACATATCCTTGGAAGTGGATGCTGGCGAAATCGTAGGTTTGCTTGGCCCCAACGGCGCGGGCAAGACAACTTGTTTTTATACCATTGTCGGCTTAGTCAAGGCCGACGCGGGCCAAGTTTATATTGATGGCCAAGAAATGACTCAGGCAGCCATGCATGAACGGGCAAGCATGGGGCTTGGCTACCTACCACAAGAGGCCAGCGTTTTTCGCACGCTAAGCACCGAAGCCAACATTTTGGCAATGCTCGAACTGAACCCCAGTCTCTCTAACCCACAAAGACAGCAGCGTTTAGAGTCGCTACTTGAAGAGTTCGGTCTCGAGCGTTTACGCAAAACCCTTGGTCAGAGCCTTAGCGGCGGTGAGCGCAGAAGGCTTGAAATTGCTCGGGCGCTAGCCACAGAGCCGAAATTCATGCTTCTCGACGAACCCTTCGCCGGCGTAGATCCAATTTCCGTTGCAGACATCAAGACCGAAATCAGTGGTCTTGCGCAGCGCGGTATTGGCATTTTAATTACAGATCACAATGTTCGCGAAACGCTGGATATATGCGATAGAGCCTATGTTGTACATCAGGGACAGGTTATCGCCAAGGGCACGTCGGCAGAGATCCTTGACAATGAAACGGTGCAAAATGTTTATCTTGGCAAGGAATTTGCTTAACCTCTGAAGAAGCACGCGATATCGGATATCAAGTTGCCGATCTTGGGCAGTCAAAGCAGTAACGCGCTGTCTTGGCAATAACGCATTAATGACTCAGGTAGTTATGACGCAAAATTTCGGTGTGATCGACATGCACTTTCTTTCATGAAGCAAAGTCTATCTATCAAGCTGGGTCAGCAACTCAAAATGACCCCACAGCTGCAGCAGGCTATTCGCTTGCTGCAATTGAGTGCGCTTGAGTTGGAGCAAGAAATTCAAGAGAACATCGATGCCAACCCACTGCTCGAATCTGAGGAAGATTGGTCTGACGGCGGCGATGGCGAAAGTGGCGACAGCGCCGATAGCGCTGTTAGCGGGGACGACCCCAACGAACCACACGAGCTTGAAGCGTCCATCGATGATGCAGGCGCGGTCGGTGATATGGAGTTTACCGACGACTACGCAGCGCCGGAATTGGAGCCATCAGACTTTCCCGACAACTACGGCGAGGAAATGATTTCTACCGAGGTCGTCGACGTGGCCATTGATGGCATGGGCGAATCGGAGGTCAGCGATCAATTGCACGAACCGTTGGCAGAAGACATACCTGTAGATTCCAATTGGGACGACGTTTATCCCCAGTCCCCGGCGGGCAACGCTGCCGAATCTGATTACGATGCGGGTGCCAACGATAGCGCTGAAGAAACTCTGGAAAGTCATCTGCTTTGGCAGCTGAACCTAATGCCCATTGCCGACTCGGACCGGCAGATTGCGCTAGCGATTATCGACGCCATTAACGACGACGGCCTGCTAGGTACATCGATACAGGATATTTGCCTGACATTGGCAGGCAACAATCAAGGTTCAGAGCCACCCCCTACCGAAGCCGAAGTTACTGAGATATTGCACCGCATCCAGCGCTTTGATCCGGTAGGCGTTGGCGCCAGAGACCTTCGAGAGTGTCTGTTGCTACAACTCGAACAGTTAGACGCGGCAACGCCTTGGCTAAACGAGGCGACCACGCTGGTGAGCGAACACTTAGACGTGTTGGGCAACAAAGACTTCACAACCCTCGTGCGACAAACCCAACTGAGCGAACACGAGCTAAGCCAAGTAGTAGCCCTCATACGCACGCTGCAACCGCGTCCGGGCAACGCCTTGCTGGTAGAGAAAGCGGATTATGAAATTCCCGACGTACTGGTGCGCAAGGATAAGGGCCGCTGGCTGGTAGAGTTGAACCCAGAAACTCTGCCAAGAGTACGGATCAACAACACCTACGCGGGGCTGATCAAAAGCATTCCAACTGGGCCAGACAAGGACTATTTACGCGACAACCTGCAAGAAGCGAAGTGGTTTTTGAAAAGCTTGCAAACCCGACACGACACCCTGCTCAAGGTAGCGGCTAAAATTGTCGAAGTGCAAAAAGACTTTTTAGAATGGGGGCCAGAGGCGATGAAGCCGCTTATTTTGGCCGACATTGCTCAGCAGGTAGACCTACACGAATCTACTATTTCCAGAGTCACCAATCGCAAATACCTTGCGACCCCGCGCGGCTTGTTCGAACTTAAGTACTTTTTTTCTTCTCATGTCGGCACCACTTCGGGCGGCGAGGTATCGAGTACCGCGATTCGTGCGCTAATTCGCAAGGTTACTGCAGAAGAGAACCCTCGTAAGCCGCTAAGTGATAGTAAGATCGCTGCCATACTTGCAGAACAAAAAATTAACGTCGCGCGTCGTACTGTCGCCAAATATAGGGAATCACTTTCGATACCACCCTCTAATGAAAGGAAACAATTGGTCTAGGTTGTGCGCGCGGCTGCACAAGATGTTTTGCTCGAAAATTCCAACCCGGAGACGCTGATGCAACTCGATATTACAGGCCACCAAATTGATCTGACCGACGCTTTACAAAACCACGTCCGAGAAAAAATGCGCAAGCTTGAGCGCCACAGCGATGAGATAACGCATATGCATGTGGTGTTAAACATTGAAAAACACGTTCATCAGGCAGAAGCTACCGCCCACATTCCAGGCGCCGAGCTGTTCGCCAACGTCGACGCGCAGGACATGTATGCGGCCATTGATTCCTTGGCTGACAAAATGGATCGCCAGTTGCTAAAGCAGAAAGAAAAAAACGTCGCGCGGCAAAACGGCAGCCACCAACGAGCCTCTCGTCACGACTACGACGACAGCTAATCGATCAACTTAACTAACCAAGAGATGCGAGAGTCAGCCTAAATGAGCGAAGTTTTGACCATTACCGAATTGATTAGTGCTCAATCTGTGCACTGCGGATTTCAGGCCGGCAGCCGCAAACGATTGTTCCAAGCCATCGCCCAAGAGCTGGTCGATCCGGCGCGGGAAGATAGTGAAGAGGCCATTGATGAAATCTACGATGCCTTGGTTGAGCGCGAGCGCTTGGGCAGCACAGCGTTGGGCGACGGCGTGGCTATCCCGCACTGCCGAACCGATTGCCAGCGTATTTCCGGTGCTTTTTATACCCTAGCCGAGGCTGTTGATTACGAAGCACCAGACCAGCGCCCGGTAGATTTAGTATTCGTATTGCTCGTCCCCGAAGACGAAAAGGCCGCCCATATCTTTGCGCTGCAAAGGCTAGCCCAGCTGTTTTCCGATCCCGCGCATCAACAGCGCCTGCGCGCTGCTGCCACCGACGAAGCGCTGTTCGATGAAATCTCACATCTCGATGCAGAACTTGGCGCCGTCGCCGCGAAGCGTAAATTCGCATGAAGCTGATTATCGTCAGCGGCCGCTCAGGATCGGGTAAGTCTACAGCCCTGAGGACTCTTGAGGATGCGGGCTATCACTGTGTGGACAATTTGCCCGTTGGCCTGCTTACCGAACTGCTACAGCGCTATGCCGCTGCCAGTCACAGCGATATATCCAAAGTAGCTGTATGTATCGATGCGCGTAGCGCTGGCTTAGATGAATTTCCTGAACTGCTCTTGCGGCTAAGAGAGCAGGGCATCGACACGCAGGTTCTATACCTTGATGCGCTGAGTCCTACCTTGGTGAAGCGCTTCAGCGAAACTCGCCGACGCCACCCGCTTACCAGCGGCGCGGTAGATCTGCGCGAAGCCATAGATCGAGAAGCCGCAGTACTGGCTAGCGTGGCTGATCTTGCCAGCCTAACCATCGACACCACAAAAATTTCTAGCAAGAACCTCAGCGAGCAAATTGTTAACAGAATGCTCGAAAACGACGGCGCTTCCGTCAGTTTGTTGTTCCGCTCGTTTGGCTTCAAACACGGCATTCCTGTTGATACTGACTTTGTCTTTGACTTGCGCTGTTTACCCAATCCCCACTGGCACCCTGGGTTACGTCCGTTGAGTGGTCTGCACGAAGAAGTCGTCGGCTTTCTGCAAACCAAGCCCCTCGTGAACGAAATGTTCGACGACATCGCAGGGTTACTTGAACGCTGGATTCCGCGCTTTGCCGACAACGATCGTGTTTATTTGACCGTGGGCATCGGCTGCACTGGTGGTCAACACCGCAGTGTGTATATGGCCGAGCGTTTGGGTAAGCACTTTGCCGCACAGTTAGAGCATGTCTTAGTTCGTCACCGCGAATTAGCAACGCAGTGATCTGAAGAGCCACTGCTGCTGACACCCTATGCGACGCACCAACCTCACCATTGTTAACCCGCTTGGACTGCACGCCCGAGCAGCATCTAAGCTAGTAGACTTAGCGAAACACTACGCCTCAAACATTAGCCTACGCAACGCTGAAGGGATCGAAGCTGACGCTAAGCGAATAATGAATCTACTGCTGCTGGGCGCACCTGTGGACAGCGAGATTGAGCTACAGGTTGAGGGCGAAGACGAAGACGCGGCATTCAGAGCCCTGACTCAGTTAATACAGGCTGGCTTTCATGAAATGGATGACACATGAATGGGGAACAACAGCACTTTGAACGTCTGCTAGAAAGCATTAGCCGGGGCAGCACTGATGATATCAAGGTGCTGCTGGCATCGCTGCGTCCTAGCGAGGTGGCCGCCCTATTGGAAGCTAATACTCCGGATACCCGGCGCATCATTTGGGGCCTGCTCGAAGAAGAGGTACGAAACCAAAGCTTGCAGCATCTGCACGACGATGTGCGCGCGGAATTTTTGCAGGCCATGGACACCGCTCAGCTGGTTACGGCAGCAGAAAAACTGGATACCGACGATTTTGCCGATATTCTGCATCAGCTACCTAACATCATCACCGACCAAGTACTTGAGAAGCTCGACAGTCGGGATCGCGCCCGTGTGGAATCCGTACTAGCCTATGCAGACGACAGCGCTGGCGGGCTCATGAACACCGACACCATTACCGTGCGTCCGCGCCATGCGGCGGAATTAGTACTGCGCTATTTACGTCTCTGCCGGGAGCTACCAGCCACCACCGATGCACTGATTGTCGTAAATTCGAAAGACGAATACTGAGGCATGCTGCCGCTAACCAAGCTGCTGACCGCAGACCCCACTGTAACGGTGCGGGAAATTATGAATGGTGACGAGCCTGCCGTTCACGTTGACATGCCAGATACTGAAGTTGCACGCTTATTCTCAGAGCGCGATTTAATTTCGGCGCCCGTAATAAACGACGACGGCTGCTTGGTTGGCCGAATCACCATCGACGACGTTGTCGACGTTATTATTGAAGATGCTGAAGAAGCA
>PCCE01000009.1 GCA_002731575.1 Gammaproteobacteria bacterium
GCTCAGGATGCACAGCGTGCAAACGCTGATCAGCGTAACGAGGCAAGCCGACAAGAGCAGCAACCGCGGCAAGAGAGCCGAGCCCAAACAGCTGGGGTTGAGGTGCAAATTAGCAATCGTGCTCGTGAGGCCGCTGGGCCTGCTGGCCCCCAGCCGCAAGAGCAGAGCGATACCTACGCTGATCCGCGTGGGCGGCGCAGCTAGCATTAAGCGTCAGTAGGGTGTAGCAGTTCTCGCGCCCTACGGCTGTCACGCACCCTAGCTTGGCTGGGGAATGAACCAAATAGGCGATGACCAAACTCGCTCTTGAATCGTACGCGGCAAGTCTGCTCTGGGGACAACGCCAGCGCGTAGGGCGTCCCATGTCGACCAACGGCAAGTCGGATTCTCTAACCCCCGCACATAATAAAATGCGCGATGGCTGGGATCGAAATCAGGATCTTGCCAGCTTGCTCTTAGTTCACCCGCACCAAGGCCCTCACTGATTTCGCAACTTGACGGGTCCACTGTAGCGCCATTGTCTGGACAGCGGTGGGTGGTTGGGTCAACTACGCCGCCATCGGCACAGGCCACATCATAAACCTGTTCAAAGGATTGACCATCGTCACTCCAGCCTTTGATGATTTGTAGGCGCTGTAGGGGCGCGGATTCCGGGTCACGCGCTGCCCATGCCAGCAATATGGGTGCTTGCTCACCGCGGGCGGCTAATTGGGAACCCATGCTCACTCCATTTGCATAAGCTTGGCCCAGGGCTTGCTCGCTCATCAGGTCGTTATTGGCAAGGTCGTAGCCTGCAAAGAAGCGGACCTTGATGCGCGGCCCTGAGGTGGCGAAGGTTTCTTTGCGACGAAAGGCATTATAGATCGATTCCCGAGTATTGGTTTCGGCCCAAACGCCGGTGAGCCCTGAGGCTCCCCAAGTTTCATAGGCACCGGTTGCATACTGCTTGCCGTTGATATCCTGCACGTTGACCCGTCCCGCTGCCTTGATTACCTCGGCGTCGCCCGCTGATAAAGGTTCAGAGCCGCGCAGGCCGCCGTTAGCGTCCAGTAGTCCGACTTTGGAAAAATAGTTAGTTTCATCCAGCGAGGCAGCGCCGGTATGAGTATCTGATGCGCCAACAAAGCCAAACTGATAGGCGTTGCTAATGCCTGCGTCTGCAAGGGCTAGCCCTTCTTTCAGCGCGTCCCGGGCATAGGAGCCTTTTGGCTCGCTGTACAGAGTGGTGGCAACGCGAAAGGGCATAATTTCAAAGCCAGCCCATTCGTCTTCGGGCGACAGCATGGGGTGAGTCTCAGAGGTACCCTTTACTTGAGTAATTTCCACTAGTGGTTCGTTGCGTATGCGTTGGGCGGCATACGCATTATCAATGGACCGTCCTGCCCAGTCTGCGGTCATGAACATGGCCCCGTTAGAGCCGTTAGAGTTATGCGGAATCGCCAGAGCTTCGATGCCCTGCGCGCGCAGGCTGTCCATCCAATCCCAAAGACCTTCTGGGTTTTGACTGTGAAAGCGCGAGAAAGGCATAACCGGTAGTTTGTCGGTATCGCGGAATATCACGTTGCGATGCAAATTGCCGCGCTGGTCGGTAGAGGAAGTGTATTCATAGGCCGCAAAGGTGGTAAATGTCCCGGGCTGATAGTGGGCGTTGGCGGCGTCTATGGTGTCGGCCCAAGCGTTTTGCGCGATATCATCCAGTAACTGCTGGCTGGTCTCACCGTTGGCTATACGCTGCAGTGTCTCCGGTAAGAATGTGGTGAAGACACTTACGCGTTGGGGCAGGCTCGATGTGTTTTTGTTTTCGGGCGCATTGAGATCGTGCAATCCCTGAACATGCGGTTGCCGGGAGAAAGGTGTGGTTGTATCTGCTCCAGCTTTCACTGCGCCGAGAAACATAGCGTGGTCGGTTACCGCGTAAAAATCCAGCGGCTGCCGCAGCTGCACTTGGAAACCCGCAGGGTGAGCGATGGCATCGCCCTTGCCGTAGCGATAGGCATCGTAAGGCGTTGCGACGGTGCCGAAAGCGTAGGCGTCAAAAGAATAATCGGTGTGTACGTGCAGGTCGCCGAAATATGCGCTGCGCAAGGCGTTCTTCTCAGGTTCGCCAATAAGTACCTGTGGGGCAATTTGCAGCGTTGTGCCAGCAAAGCGTGGTGTGGTGGCCTGGTCTGTCCCTGCGGCCCCGGGTGTTCCAGTTTGGTCCGCCGGGCTGCAGCCTGTGAGGATTGTAACTAGTGCGACAAGGCACAAAATCACCCTAGCACTGCAAGTTCGGGGCTTATCGATCCCCCGCGGATGCGCCATGTAAGCAAGAAATACCGTCATACCAACTCTCCCCTAGTTCTCTTCTCATTTTCCCCTAACGATCTGTTGCAACCTTTCGTGTTCAAGCCAGACCGATAATCACATCTAATGACGAAGCAATACGGAATTGCAATGTTTGCGGGCAGCAAAATTATCGATCTGCGACGGCGCACAAAATTCAGGTGCGCGCGTAGGGCCTGCGGTGGGTTAAAAAATTAGCCGTCGCCGGGGTGAATTCTCACCAGCCCTTCCTGGGTGGTAGAGGCAACCAACTCGCCAGCCTGATTGTAAATTAGGCCGCGATTGAAGCCGCGGGCGCCGCTGGCGCTGGGACTGTCCTGGTCGTAAAGCAGCCATTCGTCGGCGCGAAACGGTCGGTGAAACCACATGGCATGGTCGAGGCTAGCGACCTGCACGTTGTCCTGCATAAAGCTCACTGCGTGGGGTCGAGTGGCGGTATCCAATAGCGACCAATCCGATAAATAGGCCAAAACACATTGGTGAATACGCGGATCGTCAGGTAGGGCTTCGCCGCAGCGCATCCAGCAGCGCTGCACCGGGTCAGCGGCTTGCGGGTGTAGCATATCCACAGGATCTACTGGTCGGGTCTGAATCGCCGACGATCCAGAAAATGTTTCCTGAAATTCTGGTGGCCAGCTTTTTGCCTGCTCCTGTCGAATCTCATCGTTGCTAGACAGCGTTTCTGGGGCAGGCATTGTTGGCATATCGAACTGATGATTCAGACCATTTTCGGCGACTTGAAAGGAAATGGACATGGTAAAGATGGCTTGGCCGCGCTGTATGGCGACAACTCGGCGGGTGTTAAAGCTTTTGCCATCGCGGATGCGGTCGACCTTGTACAAAATTGGAATTTCCGTGTCACCGGCACGGAGAAAGTAACCATGCAGGCTGTGCGCGCTGCGGTCGTCATCTACTGTTCGTGAGGCCGCCACCAATGCCTGCCCAATCACTTGGCCGCCATAAACCCTCTGCCAGCCCTCGTTGGGGCTGGTCGCTAGGTAGTGGTTCAGCTCAATTTCTTCGAGATCGAAGGTTTGGATGATCTGATTTAAGGGCTGCACTCGATGGCCATCTGCGTCGGTTATACAAGCTTAGTACTTGTAGGATTCCACTTTGAAGGGGCCTTGTTCTGCCACGCCAATGTAATCTGCTTGGGTCTTGGTAAGCCGGGTCATAGTGCCGCCGAAACCTTCCACCATTAGCTCGGCGACTTCTTCGTCGAGCTTCTTCGGTAGTACTTCAACACCAACGGGCTGGCGCTGATTTTCGTCTTGGTTGGCCCATGCCTGCTCAAATAAGTACATTTGTGCGAGCACTTGGTTGGCAAAGGAGCCATCCATAATTCGTGACGGATGGCCCATGGCATTGCCCAGGTTCACGAGGCGGCCTTCCGAGAGCAGAATAAGGTAGTCGCCGTCTTGCTCAGACCGGTACACCATATGCACTTGCTCTTTGACTTCGTCCCAACGCCAGTTTTCGCGCATGTAGGCGGTGTCAATTTCGTTATCAAAGTGGCCGATGTTGCAGACTACGGCACCCTTTTTGAGTGTACTTAGAATGGCGGAGTCGCAGACATTGGCGTTGCCGGTGCAGGTGACAAGTATGTCCGTGTCTTGCAGCAGGCGCATATCAATGTCAGTAATGTTGCCGGTGTTGATGCCGCCCGTATAAGGTGAAACGACTTCGTAGCCATCCATGCAGGCCTGCATGGCGCAGATAGGGTCGACCTCCGTGATGCGTACAATCATGCCTTCTTGTCGCAGGCTTTGAGCCGAGCCCTTGCCAACGTCACCATAGCCGATAACCAGGGCGCGCTTGCCAGCCATTAGCATGTCGGTAGCACGCTTGATGGCGTCATTCAGGCTGTGGCGGCAACCGTATTTGTTGTCGTTCTTTGACTTGGTGACCGAGTCGTTGACATTGATCGCGGGTATTCTGAGTTGACCGTCGCGCATCATCTCGTACAGACGGTGCACGCCGGTGGTTGTTTCCTCGCTGATGCCGTGGATGTTGTTGAGCATCGCGGGATAATTTTGATGGATAATTAAGGTCAGGTCGCCGCCATCGTCTAGCAGCATGTTGGCGTCCCAAGGTTCGCCGTCCTTTAAAATTGTTTGCTCGATACACCACTCATATTCTTCTTCGGTCTCGCCCTTCCACGCGAAGACCGGAATACCGCCGGCCGCCATGGCAGCAGCAGCGTGATCTTGGGTAGAAAAAATGTTGCACGAAGACCAGCGTACTTCAGCCCCAAGGTCGGTCAGAGTTTCAATAAGCACGGCGGTTTGGATGGTCATATGGATACAGCCGATGATCTTCGCACCCGCTAACGGCTGCTCTTTTGCGTAGCGCCTACGCAGCGCCATCAGCGCTGGCATCTCCGCCTCCGCTAGGGTGATCTCCTTGCGTCCGAAGTCCGCCAGATTGATGTCGGCAACTTTGTAGTCACTCATGTTGTTCTCCGTTTTAAAGGTGGTGGTGTTGCGCTGCAATATATGACGTGGCCGCACTGTCGGCTCACGATAGCGGGGCGCAGTTTAGCAGCGCTGGCCTGCAGTCACAAAGCCAGCAGCGAGCGGGGTGAAAATTTGCCTGTACAAACACCAGTGCGTATTGTCGTTATTCAATTCTGTGAGTATGAAATTAATGAACGCAACCGCTCACCCCGTTAGTAAGTTGCCTGATGTCGGCACGACGATCTTCACTGTGATGAGTGCCTTAGCGGCAGAACACAAAGCACTGAACCTGTCTCAAGGGTTCCCTGACTTTGATGGTCCAGATGCATTGCTAGAAAGCGTCAACGCGCATATGCGCAATGGTAGCAACCAATACCCGCCCATGGCGGGGGTGGCAACGCTGCGCCAAGCCATCGCAACCAAGGTAGCGGACCTTTACGGACTGGACTGTGACTCCGAGACCGAGATCACGGTAACCGCGGGCGCAACTGAAGCGCTTTTTTGCGCCATTGCAGCCGTGGTGCATGCGGGTGATGAGGTCATTGTGCTGGACCCAGCCTACGACAGTTATGACCCTGTTATTCGCCTGCAGGGTGCGGTACCGGTGCACGTGCCGCTGACTGCCCCGACTTATGGTATCGATTGGGCGCGCATCGAAGCTGCCATCAGCCCGCGCACGCGCCTGTTAATTCTCAATAGCCCTCACAACCCCACTGGCATGGTGATGAATGAGTCTGATATTCAGGCGCTACAGGCTCTCTGCCGCAAATATGACCTGTACCTGATTGGCGATGAGGTTTATGAGCATATGGTTTTTGATCAGGCCAAACACCTGAGCCTATGTGCCTATGAAGAGCTTTATGCCCGCAGCTTTGTTATTTCATCCTTCGGCAAAACTTACCATGTTACTGGCTGGAAGGTGGGGTATTGCGTTGCGCCGCCAAGCCTGACTACCGAGTTCCGGCGTGTGCATCAATATGTGACCTTTACTGTCAATACGCCAGTGCAGTTGGGCATTGCAGATTTTTTGCAGCAGCAACCAGAACATCATCGGCAGTTACCGGCTTTCTATCAGGCCAAGCGAGACTTATTTTGTCAGCTGCTCGCCGGATCACGTTTTGCTATCGCGCCGAGTCAGGGCACCTATTTCCAACTGCTTGGCTACGCGGATATCACGTCGGAGGTGGATTCGGCCCTGGCAACCCGCTGGACCCGCGAGCACGGCATAGCCTCCATTCCCATCAGCGTATTCTATAAAAACGCAGCGGACTGTGAGCATCGCGCCCTACGTTTTTGTTTTGCCA
The DNA here is from genome assembly GCA_002731575.1 of Gammaproteobacteria bacterium. Lineage (GTDB taxonomy): Bacteria > Pseudomonadota > Gammaproteobacteria > Pseudomonadales > Azotimanducaceae > UBA4421. The sequence goes on from PCCE01000009.1 coordinate 6,086, forward strand.
AAGACGACGCCACTTTACGGCAGGCAGCGGAAATTCTATGTCGTCTTTAACCGTGAGTTTGGTGCAGTGCGCTACTCGCTGGCACGATCCGGCGGGTAATCGTGACGATTTTGACGGCCACTTAGCCCAGCTTGATGAGACACCTGACGTTGTCCTGCTGCCAGAAATGTTCAGCACCGGTTTCAGCATGGACTCTCAGTCTCAGGCGGAAAGTATGGATGGCCCAACGGTGAGTTGGATGCGTCAACGTGCAATGGCATTAGATGCGGCAATCACAGGCAGCCTGATTATTGAGGATGGCGGTTACTTCAACCGCATGATTTGGGCGACTCCTGATGGAGAAGTCCAGTACTACGACAAGCGCCATTTGTTTCGCATGGCCGGCGAGGAACAGTTTTATCAAAGCGGTAGCACGCGCCGAGTGGTGGAATTCCGCAATTGGCGGCTGTGCTTGAGTGTCTGCTACGATCTCCGCTTTCCTGTCTGGCTGCGTAACCAACAAGACTATGACGCGCTGCTGTGTGTGGCGAATTGGCCGGCGCCAAGAGCCAGTGCATGGCAGACGCTCCTGCAGGCACGGGCGATTGAGAATCAGGCCTACTGCATTGGCGTAAATCGAGTTGGCCAAGACGGTAACGGTTTGGACTACGCAGGCGGCAGCGNGGTTTACGCCCCAGACGGCGCTGATATGGGGCTGGCAGGTGCTAGCCAGCGTACGGTCACCGCTACTTTGCAAGCCTCGGCTTTGACGGCACTGCGACAGACCTTTCCCGTAGCGCTCGATGCGGATAGCTTTCTCATTCGCTAACAGGCCGTTTGCGGCATTGCTGCAGTAACACTAGCGCTGAGTTAGAAATTAGGTACCAAGATGGCGGATGAGAAGATGAAGCGTAGAAAAACAATGGGCGTGGAACCGACGGTTTGGCAGACGACTGGTTTGTGGGCGAGAAAATTGGTGTTATTTATCTGGGTGTTTGTGCTCGGGGCATGCTCGGGAGAATCGGCGGAATCCCTAGCGAATGCCCACCCCGGACAGGCGACCTACAATGCGGCCTGCATCTCTTGCCACAATCCGGGTATTAGCGGCGCTCCCCGGCTAGGCGATGTTGACGCGTGGCAACCGCGCCTGGCCAAGGGCCGGGCGGTGCTAGTGGACTCCACCATTAATGGTTTGAATGCCATGCCGCCAAAAGGTATGTGCTGGCAGTGCAGTGACGAAGATCTCGGTCATGCAGTGGACTTTATGCTCGAGCAAGTTGGCGCGAGCACCAAGCCTTGAATCTGCGCGACCTGCGTTACCTTGTGGCAGTTGCCGAGCATCGGCACTTTGGCCGCGCGGCCGAGGCTTGTTTCGTCAGCCAACCGACCCTGTCTACCCAGTTAAAGAAGCTGGAAGAGACCCTTGGCGTAGTGCTGCTTGAGCGCAGCAATCGGCGGGTTATGCTGACGCCGGAAGGTGAGCAAATTGTGCAGCAAACCCAGCGTATTTTGGTGGAAGTGAATTCGTTGACGGCTTTGTCGGAACAACTGCGTGATCCTCTAGGCGGCGATCTGCGCATTGGCATTATTCCTACCATTGCGCCTTATCTGCTGCCCAAGGTGTTGGCCCCACTGCGCGCCGCTTTCCCCAATTTGCGCATACAGCTCACCGAAGCCCAAACCGCAAACATCTCACGCATGCTGAAGCAGGGAGATCTTGACGCTACCCTGTTGGCCCTGCCCTTGGGCGAGGAAAATATTACAGAGTTCCCCTTGTTCGACGAGCCGTTTGTGCTCGCAGTTCCCCCGGGCCACGCCAAGGCTGGGTTGAGTCAGGTGACCACCCAGGACCTCGAGGGCGAAGAGGTACTGCTGCTGGAAGACGGTCACTGTTTTCGCGACCAAGCCCTGGAGGTTTGTCAGGCTCACCGGGGTATTGAGAGCAAAAGCTATAGCGCTACTAGTTTGGAAACGCTGCGGCAACTGGTGGCTGCGGGTGTTGGTGTAACCCTGATTCCTCAACTGGCGGTGCCAGCGTCGGCGGCTGAAGGCGAAGTGCAGTACATTCCCTTTAGCAATAGTGGGGCAGATCAGCCCATGCGCTCCTTGGGGCTGTGCTGGCGCGCAACCTCTACCCGTGCTGAGCTGCTGCAGCAGGTGGCTGAGATGTTGCGCGATTGCATGTCGCAGCGCTAACGGGTTGACCTTGTCCTGAGCAAGAGCCCTCGACAAGAAGGCCTAAACATGAGTCCTAGGCCAGATCCGCCAGTAGGGCTGCACGCTGCTCGGCTATGACTTCATAGCTCCCCAACAGTGAGGCGTGGTCAATGCCCATAAACAGACTAGCGCCCGACTGCAGATTGGCGATATCTGTGGCAGGCAGTTCAAAGCGCATAAAATGCACGGCTGCTGCTTTTTCGTCTCGGGTCCGGTCCATATCTTCGTTGGTAATGGCGAAAATTTTCTCGCCGTCCTCTGCTACTTTTACCCAGACGGTTTGCTCGATACCACCCATGGTTGCCAGCGCAACCTTGCGTTCCTCAATGTCGCCATATTCGATCATGAAGGTGGCTTTCCAGTTGCCGCCGTCGGGAATGAGCGGGTTGTAGGAGGCCAGCTCTTCTTCGATTTCAGCCACCTCGAAGATGCGTTCGACCCGCAGCATTTCTTGGATCTGATACTGCATGGTGAGTTGGTCTTCAAAATACAGGGTGGCATGTGGCCCTAAGGCAACGTTACGGCTTTTCTTATGCGCGATAGCCTGCGCACGAAATTCTGGCCGGCGGGCTGCATATTCTTCCAATGACCAAAGGTCAGCTCGGGTAAGTGTCATAAGTCTCTCGTTAGATCAGGTTTAGTAGATGAGGTCGGCGAATGCCTAAAGGCCATAGGCCTTGCGCACCATGCTGATTGGGTGCTGGGCATCGCCTTCGTCCACACCGTCCGCAATGAGTCTGCCCGCCATCGGACAGTCGGAACCAAAGGTATCCGCTCCGCTGTCCACTACTCGCTTGACCACTGGGCGGGCAATTTTCTTGGCCTTGTCATAGGTTTCGGCCTTTACTGCATAGGTGCCGTCGTGGCCAGAGCAGCGCTCAATAGCCGTTACTTCGGTATCTGGAATCAACTGCATGAAGTCCCGGGTCTTCATCCCAAAGTTCTGTACCCGCTGGTGGCAGGCCACATGATAGGCAACCTTGCCAAGTGGTTGTGGAAACGCGGTATCAATCAAAGATTCCTTGTGCCGCAGCATCAGGTACTCAAAAGGATCGAAGAAGTGGGCTTTAACCTTGGCGACGCTTTCTTCTTCAGGAAACATCAGCGGTAGTTCTTGCTTGTACATCAGAACACAAGATGGAATGGGCCCAATAATATCGTAGCCCTCTTCAATAGCTTGCAGAAAGACAGGAATGTTAGCGTCCTTCATTTTTTCAACCTTCTTTAGATCGCCCAGTTCCAGTTTGGGCATGCCGCAGCATTTGGCGTCCTGCAAAATTTTCACAGGCACATCGTTGTGCTTTAACACGGCGACCAAGTCCTCGACCATTTGCGGTTCGTTGTGGTCGCCGTAGCAGGTGACATAGATGGCCACCTTGCCAGTGGTTCGCTCTGTAGCGGCAACTGGCGACTCATTGCCGATCAAAGCTGGCAACTGTTTGGTCAGCGCCTTGCTTGAAAAGTGTGGCAATGGCGCATCCTGATGCAGCCCGAACAGGGCTTCGCCTGCCTTACGCAGGGTTTTTGAACCAGCAGCGGCATTGGCAAGTTGGGCGATGCCCGGGGTTGCGATAGCATCAAAAATTGGGTCGGTGGAAGTAATAATCCGGTCCCGCCACTTGGTGTCTTTTTGCTCGAACTTCTGCGCTTTCGCTCGCAACATCAGGTGCGGAAAGTCTAAGGCCCACTCATGGGGCGGCAGGTAGGGGCACTTGGTCTCTGCACAGAGATCGCACAGAAAGCATTGGTCTACGACCTTGTTGTAGTCGGCTTTGTCGACGCCGTCTACCTCCATAGTCTCGGAATCGTCGATGAGATCGAAGAGGGTAGGAAAGGAGTCGCATAGGCTCACGCAGCGGCGGCAGCTATGACACACATCGAATACCCGCTCCATTTCGGCGTGCAAGGATGCTTCGTCATAGAACTCAGGGTTTTTCCAGTCTACGGTATCGCGCTTTGGCGCCTGCAGATTACCTTCTTTCGCACTCATTGAAGACCTCTATGGCAGTGATTGGTGGTGGCTATGTTTTATATGGCAATAAAAAAAGGGGCCAGTTAAAGCCCCTTTATCACTCGCAAAGGCGCAGGGCCTAGCCCATTGCGTCCAACGCTTTCTGGAAGCGGTTGGCGTGTGAGCGCTCTGCTTTCGCTAGCGTCTCAAACCAGTCTGCAATTTCGTCAAAGCCTTCATCGCGTGCTGTTTTCGCCATGCCCGGGTACATGTCGGTGTACTCGTGGGTTTCGCCCGCAACAGAAGCGCGTAGGTTGTCTGCAGTATTGCCCATGGGCAGGCCAGTTGCTGGATCGCCGACTGCTTCCATGTACTCCAAGTGACCGTGCGCGTGGCCGGTTTCGCCTTCAGCAGTGGAGCGGAATACTGCCGCTACATCGTTCTCGCCTTCTACGTCGGCCTTTGCTGCAAAGTACAAATAGCGGCGGTTTGCTTGAGATTCGCCTGCGAAGGCGTCCTTCAGGTTCTGTAAAGTTTCGCTTTCTTTAAGATCCATATCGTATGAACTCCGTAATGGTTTGGTTGGTTCCATTGGTTGAACCGTTGGTCTAAAACTCCAAGAGTTGTCGGCTAGCGGTCTACCGATGCGGGGCAGTATAGGTGCTTGCAGCAATCTTTCTATTTGAATGTTTAGATCGTAATTATAGGCATTGCCTATTGAAACGCTATTTTTGATTGTTTTTGAAAATGATAATGATTCTTATTTGACGCATTTCCATTTCGCAACTTTTTCCTAATTTTGAACCATCACCCTCAATGGGTGAGGCGTCCGATGTATTGTGCGATGCGAATGTGTTAAAGAGGCGTACAATCGCCGGCCACGCATAGCATCGAAACCACAGATATGTCTCAGGACGCGAATAAACCCGGTGCAAACCGTGCTGAACTGTCGCACTTAATTCGCCTGGCAATGCCCTTGGTCGCCGCGCAGCTAGCACAAATGGGCATGGGAGTAACGGATACCATTATGGCCGGTCGCGTCGGTGCCTTAGAGCTGGCCGGTGTGGCGCTGGGTGGCGCGGTGCTGTGGCCATGCCTGATGTTGGTGAGCGGGGTGGTTATGTCGACGACACCGATAATTGCTCAGCTCAACGGTGCAGGCCGAGACAGTGAGGTTGGGGAGATTACCCGCCAAGCCCTTTGGATAGTATTGGTGCTGGGGGCGTTGCTAACCTTGGCGCTGCAAAACGCTGGACCCGCTTATCTCGCTTTGGGTATTGAGGCTGACATAGTCGATGTCACCATGGGTTATCTCAGTGCTGCGAGTTGGGGCATTGTTCCAGTGCTCGGCTACTTTGCGCTGCGTTACCTGTGTGAGGGCTTATCCTGGACGAAGCCTGCCATGCTTATTGCTTTTTCGGCCTTGCTGCTGAAAATCCCTCTCAACTACTGGTTTATTTTTGGTGGTTGGGGCCTCGACCCCATGGGTGCAGAAGGCTGCGGCTGGGCGACAGCTCTGGTAATGCTGCTAGAGATGCTGGCCATGATTTGCGTCGTATCGCTGTCACGGATTAAACGCGTTGGCCTGTTCCACGGCTACAGTGCCCCGCATCTGCCGCAGATTGGGACCCTGTTTCGCCTTGGCTTGCCTATTGGCATGGCAATTTTTGTGGAGTTTGGTTTCTTTTCCGTTGTGACCTTGCTAATTGGACGGCTTGGCCCGGAAACCGTGGCAGCGCACCAAATTATCAACAACATGAGCGGATTGATCTTCATGGTGCCGCTTGGACTCGGCATGGCGACATCGATCCGAGTGGGTTTTAACATTGGTGCTGGCAGGCCGCATGCGGCCCGGCGAGTGGGGTGGTTGGCCATGGCCAGCAGCGCGGGTTTCGCCATTGTATGCATTGCACTTTTGTTGGTTGCTGGACCATGGCTGATCGGACTCTATACCGAGCAGGCGCAGGTCATCGGCATCGCCACCAGCTTGCTTGGCATCGTCGCCTGTTTTTTGATTTTCGATGGGGTGCAGGTCAACGCAATGGGCGCACTCCGCGGCTTCAAAGACACCAAGGTACCGTTCTTTATTGCCTTTAGTTGCTATTGGCTGTTTGGCTTTCCCATCGCTTGGGTATTGGGCTTCGGGTTCTTTCCTGAACTGGACCTTGGCGTGCTCGGGTATTGGATTGGTCTGGCTCTAGGCTTAGTCGCTGCGTCTGCAGCTCTGGGCCTGCGTTTTCATCGAATTTCCCAGCCCGCGGCTGACATCACAATGGCAGGTGTATGAGCGCTTGGGTGGTTCTGACTATTGGCGGTGCCTTTCTGCAAAATCTTCGATCTTTGTTGCAGCGCCGACTTACCGGCGATCTGTCGGTTAACGGTGCCTCCTACGTTCGATTTCTCTTTGCACTGCCATTTGCCTGGGCTTTCTTCGCCGCCACTTCATACCTGCATGGCAGCGAATTTTCCTTCACACCAAATAGTGAGTTCCTGCTCTTTATCGTCGCCGGGGCGGTAACGCAAATGGTAGCAACGTCGGCCTTGGTCGCAGCGGTTAGTGGTTCTCACTTTGCCTTGGGTACTGCTCTGAGTAAGACCGAAGCGGTACAGGCGGCAGTGCTGGGACTGGTTATTTTAGGTGAGGCGGTGAGCATGCGCGCCCTTGCGGGTATTGGCATCAGCCTACTGGGTGTGTTCTTACTATCGGGCAACATTCGCCCTGCTGACCTAGTGCAGGCAGACCGCAGGGTTTGGTTTGGTGTGCTTGCGGGCACCTGTTTGGCGCTGTGTTCGATTTGTTACCGTGGTGCGAGTTTGGTCCTGCTTGACGATATTTCTGTGGCGCCACTTATGGTGTCCCCTGGGTTTTACCAGACGCTGATTGTTGCTGCTTTTACTCTGGCGGTGGCGGTCACTTTGCAGTCCGTGGTTATGGGTGCCTACCTGGGTTTGGCGGAACCCGGACAGATCCGCCAAGTAATGTATCAGTGGCGGCCGGCCTTGCTGGTAGGGCTAATTGCCATGGTGGCATCGGCTTGCTGGTTCACTGCCATGGCCTTACACAATGCAGCAATGGTGCGAGCGTTGGGCCAAATTGAGCTGCTGTTTACCTTGGCCACCTCGGTCTGGCTGCTGCACGAACGCATAACCCGTCGCGAAGTAATCGGTATCGCGCTCTTAGTCCTTGGTATATTGCTGCTGTTTTGAAGGGGGAAGGTATGGAGAATCTACTGCAGGATCACGAAGACGTTTTGGTGCATAAGCATCAGACTGAGGGCGGTAGTTGCTGGGGTGAGGCAATACTGAATCGTCCGCAGCGTAAAAACGCCATCGTGGGGCCTTTGGGCCGCGGGCTTGCCGCTGGTATCCGGCTGCTCGATAAGGACCCGCAAGTGCAGGCCATAGTGCTGCGCGGGGCTGGCGGCAGTTTTTGTTCTGGTTTGGATTTGGCCGCCTTCAACGACACACCTGAGCCAGAGTGGCTGGGCGACTTCCAAAGCATATGGCGCAGCGCGCATCGCGCCTTGTTCGAGTGTGCGACACCCATTATTGGCGCAATGGAGCGCTATGCGATTAATGGCGGCGCGGCATTGGCGATTGCCTGCGATTATCTGATTGTCGGTGAAGAGGCGTTTTTGCAGGTAGGCGAAGTGCAAATTGGTATGGCAGCCCCCTACAACATGGCTTGGCTGAACCTACGCCACAGCGAAGCCGTGATCGCCCAAGTCACCTTGGTTGGCGACCGTATGCAAGGCGCGGAACTGATGCGACTGGGCTTGGCAACCCAGTGTGTGGCAGATGCCGACGTGGTTGAGTGTGCTAGTGCTTTAGCGATCCGCATGGCGGGCTTTCCTGAGGGTACACCGGCGAAGATTAAACGCGGTATGCGCGCCCGCTTGCAGCATGGCGCTGATGAATGGTTTGACCAGCACACGCAAGTCGCAGGTCCGTCGGTAAAGCCTAGCTCGATGAAGTCTGGCTAGATCTCGCTTGTTGGGCAGGGTCCCAGCTCAAGACGAGTTTTGAGAAGGGTTCCAAGATCAGCCGCTAGACTAGCCCGCGAGCTTTCAATTGCTGCCATTCCATGGCAAACCACGGGGTAGTGGGGGTTTGTTCGTCAGCGAGTATTGCGTCTACTTCGCTGGTGCTTAACCAGCGAACCTCGCTGACTTCTTCCGTATTGATGTTTGGCACGCCATCGAAGCTGCCCACATAAACGGAACACAGTTCATGTTCTGTGCCCTGATCTTCAAAATGTGCGGTGTATTCGAATTTGTAGACGAAGCGCATCGCGGTACTGAAACCAAGTTCTTCTTCACAGCGTCGGGCAACCGCCGCTTCCATGGTTTCGCCAACCCTTGGATGGGAGCAGCAGGAGTTGGTCCAGTACTCGCCCCAAAGCGGTTTGTTCGCAGAACGTCGATGCACCAGCAACTTTTGTTCTGCATTGAAGATGAACAACGAAAAAGCGCGATGTAAAATACCGCCGCCACGGTGGCAATCGATCTTGCTCATTTCACCAATCGCTTCGTCGTCGCCATTCACCAGAATTAGCGGTTCGGTGTCAAAGGAAACAATTTCGGCTCTGGAACTTTGGGAATCGGTCATATTTGTCCGTCGGTTATATTTGTCTATTGGTCTTGTTTGTCTGTGGCATGGATTACTCAGATGCCTGAAGGCTGCGCCAGTTTAGCTAAAAGCTGTTTCACCTTGGCACTACATTTGAGCACCTATTCTTGACAGTTGAGTAGCGTTAAGCAATTCCCTGCCCGGGTTCAGTACAAAAGAGAAGCAACAATGTCTCAATCACCCCGACAGCACACGATTCAGTACCCCGACGTAGAGCTCTGTGTCTTTGAGTGGGGGCGCCCCGGCGGACAACAGGTACTGCTGGTGCATGCAACCGGTTTCCACGCCCGCTGTTGGGATCAAGTGGTGGCTAAGCTGCCGGAGGACTGGCATATCTATGCCGTCGATATGCGCGGACACGGTCGCTCAGCAAATACAGAACCTTTCACTTGGGAGCAATTTGGTAAGGATTTGCTGCGGGTTTGCCAAACCCTAGATTTACATGATGCCATCGGCGTAGGACATTCTATGGGCGGACACTGTGTGACTCATGCGGCAGGTCACGATGCGAAGTTCTTTAAGCACCTGTTATTGATTGATCCGGTGATTTTTGCGCCAGATCTGTATCAAGAGCGTAACCATCAACAATTCGCTTCAGTACACGATCACCCAGTGGCACGGCGTCGGGCACACTTTTCTTCGGTAGCTGAAATGCGAGAGCGTTTTGCAGACCGCATGCCCTACAAAATTTGGCAGCCTTCAGTATTCGACGACTATTGCGAGTTTGGACTGCTGCCTGCAACGGACGGTGAGGGCTTCGACTTGGCCTGCCCTGGCTATGTGGAAGCTTCCATTTACATGGGAAATTTCGATGCCAATCTTTACACGCTGATTCCAAAGGTTCAGGTGCCCGTGGTAGTTATGCGGGCAAATCCGCGGGACCCTGATAGCCAAGAGATGGACTTTTCCGCTTCCCCTACATGGCCTGAGCTGGCAACCCAATTCCCTCGGGGTCAGGATGTGCACCTGCCGGATTTGACGCACTTTATCGCGATGCAAGATACCCAACTGGTAGCAGACTTTATTCGCGCTGGCGCTGACTCGTGATACAAACAGTGGCGAAGCGCTGACGGTGAACGCCGTTGGCCAAAGTTAGTATGGGCAAGGTTAGGGAGACCTGATGAAAATCAGTGTTGCTATGGCTTTCAATGAATTCACGCCACCGGCCTTTATCAAGCAGGCAGTACAGTTGGCGGAGGCCAAGGGTGTCTACGGTATTTGGGTGCCGGAACATGTGCTGTTTTTCCCAGATTACGCGTCAACTTACCCTTACTCAGACAGCGGTCGCATGCCCGGTGATCCTGAGGGGCTGCTAGACCCGTTCACCGCGCTGACATTTATTGCCGCGCATACCGAGCGTGTGCGGCTGGGTACCGGCATCTGCTTGGTACCGCAACGCCAGCCTGTGTATACGGCCAAAATGGTAGCCGATCTGGACTACCTCTCCGGTGGACGCGTGGATTTTGGTGTGGGCATCGGCTGGCTTAAAGAAGAGTTCGAAAGCCTTGGAATGGACTTCGCCAGTCGCGCGCCGCGCACGGAAGAATATCTGCTTGCTATGAAGGCGCTATGGTCTGACGGTTTAGCCGAATTTAGCGGACAAACGCTGACGCTCAAGCCCTGTCACTTTAATCCCAAGCCGGTGCAGCGGCCTCATCCGCCCATTATTTTTGGCGGCGAGTCCGTTCCGGCAATGCGCCGGGTCGCGCGTTTAGGCGACGGTTGGTACGGCTACGATTTGACCCCTGCTGAACTGGGCGCGCGGCTGCGGGAGCTAGACGCGGCCATGGCCGTCACCGGTCGCAGGCGCTCCGAGATTCAGATCATTGTTGGACCAAACCGTCATCCGGTTAACCCGCAAACCTTGGCCGAATATGCCGCCGAGGGTGCGGATCAGATAGTCGTGCCCGTGTTCGCCAGCAATATGGCAAAGCTTGAACAGCGGCTAGATGCGTTGATGGCGGTGCAGCCAGCGGCTTAACTCTGCGTCAATCGGCAAGGGCTTTCTGGTACTCGGCAATACGCGCCAGATGTCCATCGACATTGGTCTCGCCTGCATTGTGCGTGGCTATGGCAAGGTGGGTGCAGCCCATGGCCTGCCACGCCTTGGCGTGTTTGACCCAGCGCTCGGGTCTGCCGCCTGCATATTGAGCTTGGGCCTGAATACCGAAGTCCTCCATGCTTTTGCCCACGGCTTCTCGGCCGCTCTTTATTTGGTCGATGCAGGCTTGTGCCTTTTCATTTGCGCCCATAAGTGGAATCCAACCGTCACCTAACTTGGCGCAGCGATCTAACAGCGCCGGGGCTGAACCACCGAACCATATCGGTATGTCCTTGCTCGGTCTGGGTAAGATGCTGGCTTTGTCGATGCGGTGAAACTCGCCGTGATAGTCCAGCGAATCTTCGCTCCAGAGTCGGCGCATAAGCTCTACCTGTTCGCTCTGGCGACGTCCTCGGTTGCGGAACTCTTCGTTCAGACCAATGTATTCCAACTCGTTCCAGCCAACGCCAATACCCAGCGTGAAGCGGTTGTTTGACAGCAGGGCAACCTGTGCCGCTTGCTTAGCGGCAAGAACAGTTTGGCGCTGTGGCAGAATCATGATGGTAGTAATCATCTCCAGTCGCTCGGTGACGGCGGCGATAAAGGCGAAGGTCGTCAGTGGTTCGTGGAAGGCAACGTCTTTGTCGTAGGGTCCGCGAAAGCCGCCTTCGCGGTCTGGGTCTGCGCCAAGTACGTGGTCATAGATCAACAGGTGGGAAATACCCAGCGCTTCGACGCCTTGGGCAAACGCCTTAATGTCATCGGGATTGGTGCCGATTTCGTTGTGCGGGAATACTGCTCCCAGCTGCATGCCGTTTAGATCCATAACCCTCTCCCTCTGCTGTTAACTGTGGTTACCGCTGCATTTTCCATGAGGAGGATTCGGCAACGCTTTCACAAAGCGGTTAGTATACCGCCCTGTTTTGATCAGAGCCCGAATAGATGTCCGAAACCTCAGAAAACGGGGCGTTTTCCTTTGTTGCCATGGAGCATGAGATCCTCCAGCTGTGGGAGCAGACCGATGCCTTCAAGCAGTCGCTGACCAAGACCAAGGGAAAGCAACCCTTTATCTTTTATGACGGCCCGCCCTTTGCTACCGGGCTACCGCACCACGGTCACTTGGTCGCCAGCACCATAAAGGACATCGTACCCCGCTACTGGACCATGAAGGGGCGCTATGTAATGCGTCGTTTTGGCTGGGACTGTCACGGCCTGCCCATTGAGCACGAAATTGACAAGCAGTTAGGTATGTCGGCGCAGGATGCCGTGGCGAAGCTTGGGGTGGCTGGATACAACGATGAATGTCGGGCCATTGTGCAGCGCTACGTTAAAGAGTGGCGGCATACGGTGACCCGAATTGGGCGCTGGATCGATTTCGATGATGACTACAAGACCATGGACACTTGGTACATGGAGTCCACTTGGCGGGTGTTTAAACAGCTTTGGGACAAGGGCCTGATCTATCAGGGTGTGAAAGTGGTGCCTTTATCCACTGCCTTGGGTACGCCGCTGGCGAATTTTGAGGCCACCTCTAACTATCAGGATGTGCAAGACCCTGCGGTTACCGTGTTGCTGAAACTGCGAGACGAAGACGCTTACCTAGCCATCTGGACCACGACACCTTGGACGTTGCCTTCCAACCTAGCCGTTTGTGTTGGCGCCGAGATCGACTACCAGTTGGTTCAAGACGGCGACAAGCGAATTTATCTTGCTAAGGAGCGTGTCAGTCATTACCTAGACGATGCGCCCGAGGTGGTAAAAGAGCTTAAAGGTGCTGAGTTGGTTGGCCGGATGTATGAACCGATTTTTCCTTACTTCGCTGATCAAACCGAGTTAGGTGCCTTTGTCGTAGTCAGTGACGACTATGTTTCAACTGATAGCGGCACCGGTCTAGTGCATCAGGCTCCTGCATTCGGTGAGGACGATAATCGGGTGCTCAAGGCTCACGGCATCGAGGCCTTGGTATGTCCTGTCACGCTGAGCGGTACGTTTACCGACGAGGTGCCAGATTTCGCGGGCCAGCATGTGAAGGATGCTGATAAGGGCATTATCGCCCTGCTGAAAAGTGCTGGCAGTCTCTATCGCCAAGAAGTGATACAGCACAGTTATCCCTACTGTTATCGGTCGAATACGCCACTGATCTATCGCGCGATTCCTTCTTGGTACGTGCGCGTAACCGCCATTAAGGACAAGCTGATTGCTGCCAATGAGCAAATCAAATGGGTGCCCGAGCATATTAAGGAGGGGCGTTTCGGTAAGTGGCTAGAGGGCGCCATTGATTGGGCCGTGTCGCGTAACCGGGTTTGGGGTACACCGTTACCCGTGTGGATTAATGATGTTACCGGTAATGCCCTGTGTGTGGGTTCTGTTGCTGAGTTGGAACAGTACAGTGGTGTCAGGGTAACCGACCTGCACCGCGAGCATGTTGATGGGTTGGAATTTTCTGTTGCAGGCGAGGAGGGCGTATATCGCCGCATAGAGGAAGTCCTCGATTGCTGGTTCGAGTCCGGCTCCATGCCCTATGCCCAACTGCACTACCCCTTTGTCAACGAAGAGGTCTTTGCTGCCGGGTTTCCAGCGGAATTTATTGCCGAGGGCTTGGATCAGACCCGGGGCTGGTTTTATACCCTGACTGTGCTCGGTGCCGCGTTGTTCGATAAACCAGCTTTTCGCAACGTCATAGTGAACGGCATGGTCATGGCCGAAGACGGCAAGAAGATGTCGAAGAGCTTGCGCAACTACACGCCGCCAGATGAATTGATGGAGGCCTATGGTGCAGATGCCCTGCGGCTCTATGCCATCAACTCCGGCTTGGTTAAGGGCGAGGAGCAACGCTTCGCTGATGCCGGGGTGCGTGACATGGTGCGACGGGCGCTGTTGCCTTGGTACAACGCGTTTTCCTTCCTGCGTACCTATGCGGCTATTGACAACTGGTCGCCGGACAAAGGCCTGCATGCGGGCGATAACGTCTTAGATCAGTGGCTCTTGTCCCGCCTGCAAACGCTGAAAAACAATGTGGCTCGTGAGATGGAGGCTTACCGTCTATACAACGTGGTGCCAGCCTTATTTGGCTTTATTGAAGATCTGACCAATTGGTATATTCGCCTGAACCGTGGCCGGTTTTGGGGCGAGGATATTACGCCGGACAAAGTCGCCGCCTACAGCACGCTATATGAAGTGCTGTTAGAGCTGTCAAAGTTGATGGCTCCCTTTGCACCGTTTTTATCTGAGTATTTATATCAGCAGTTGGAAACCCTCGCTGACCGCCCAGCATCACCGAGTTCTGTGCATCTATGCGACTACCCGCTAGCAGAGCCAGACTTGATTCAACCGAATTTAGAAACCGCCGTAGACCGCATGCAGCAGGTGATTTTGCTGGGCCGACAAAAACGCGAAGAAGTGAAGATTGGGCTGCGCACCCCGTTAGCGAAGCTCACCATTATCCACCGCGACGAAACCCTGCTCAGTGATATGCGCCTGCTAGAAGGCTATTTGCGCGATGAACTGAATGTGCTGGTCATTGAGTACAGTACCGATGAGTCGGCCTATATCGACTTGCAGGCCAAGCCGAACTTTCCGCTATTGGGTAAGAGACTGGGCAAACGCATGAAAGGCTATGCACAGCAGATTGCACAGTTAGATGGCGCGCAGATTGCCCAACTGCAAAGCCATGGAAAAATCGCGTTAGCGGTGGATGGCGCGACCGAGCTCTTTAGTGCTGAAGAAATTGAGATTAAACAACAGGCCAAGGTGGGAACGAATACCATGTCTAACAGCCAGATCAGCGTTGATTTGGACTGCGAGCTAACCCCACAGCTGATCCGCAGCGGTTACGCGCGGGAGGTGGTGAATCGTATCCAGCGCGAGCGCAAGGAACGCGGGTTCGCGGTCAGTGATCGCATCGGGGTCGCTCTGTATGCCGAAGGGGAACTAGCTCAAGCAATTGCCGAGCATCGGGACTACATTATGGGTGAAACCCTTTGCCTACAAATGGACGCAACAGCTGCGGCCCAACCGGTGGCCTCTGAGGTTGATGGCCAAGTCTTTAGCTTCGACCTTGAGTTGGCCGATGCTTAGGGTTACGGGACACTGGGGTTCGGGTCTCTAGTAATGAAGCACGAGTTTGTTCCCGCATCCGCTGACAGCCGACTGGATCATGTGGGCAGCTATCGCCGTCGCCTGCCGGTCAGTCTGGACCGGATGTACGAAAATGCGCTGGATTGGCAGCACCTGCAGTATTTGCACAGCAGCAGCTTTGGCAGCATAGACTGTGAGAGCGCGGGAGCTTGGGGCTGGCGCGCAAAAATCACGGCGGACAACCCAGAGGATAATACTGGGGATAGTGCTGGGGGCAGTGCTGGGGATAGGAATGAGAATGGCCAAAGCAGCACGCTGGAGCTGCGATTGGATCGAGAGGCGCGCCGCTGGATTACCCGCAATCTGGCTGGGCCAAACGGTGGTGCAGAAATTTGGACCCATGTATTTGTTGTTGCCGAGCGCACCTTGGACATTGTCGTCGATTTTTTTGTACCTGACGTGCCTGCCCAGGCTCGGGACAAAGTCGGCATGGCCTATGCCAAGGCCTATGATCTGCTCTACGACGAAGACGTGCAGATGATGACCGAGCGTCAGCGGCAACTGGATCAACGCCTAGATGGTGTAGATGAAGACGAAGTTTGTCCGTTGGGCAGGGCCCGCGATCTTCAGCTGCCGGTGCAGGTCACCATGTCGGGTCGAAACTTTGTGGTCAATACAGTCGTTGAGGATACCGCCGCAGCAACAATGGGCAATTGGGTCGTCTATCCTGCCCAGTGTCCACATCAGTTGGGTCCATTGCATGCCGAACCGTTAATCGCGGGCACAGTACGCTGCCCTTGGCACGGCTACGTATTCGATGTTGAGACCGGTAACTGTGTGAGTGGTAGCCAGTGCCGCCTTGGGCGGGTGCCCTTGGTGATACATGATGGCGAAGATATCGAGTTGCGCTGGCAGCGGGCCTAGTTGCCAGTAAATTCAGGGTCCCGCTGATTGAGTTTGGCGGCAACAGCAGTGCGCCTGTCGTCGCTGCTGGCGCTTAACAAATACTGATCTGAGTCCATATGCATGATTGAGCTGCCCAATGCATAGGCCAGATGATTAGCTGATTGTTTGATCATTTGTGCTGCAATTGGCGGTTTGGCCGCATACTCCTTAGCCATTTCTTGTGCTTTGTCCATCAGCGCCTCATCTGTGGTGAGGTAATCGAGCACTCCCCAATCGTAGAGGGTCTGATCGCTAACGCGCTCCGCACCAACGACCAACCGCTTGGCTTTTGCGGGCCCTACAAGGGCAAGAATCAATGGCAGGCTTTTCCACATCAGGTTGATGCCAAGATCAACTTCGGGGTACTGCATAAAGGCGCTGTGGCTACCGACACGAAAGTCACAGGCCGTGGCCACGCAGGCGCCGCCGCCCATGGCCGCGCCGCGCCAAGCGGCAATGGTGATTTGATCCATGGCCAAAATTGCCTCGATGGCGCGTTGACCCATGCGCACCCAACGTCTGCGCTGTACCAGCGGCGCGTCAGCGGGTGCTCCAGAATCCTCTAGATCTGCGCCGGAGGAAAAGTGCTTACCGGCGCCGGTGATAATCACAACCCGCACATCGGCCAACTCGCGAAAACTTAGTGCGGCTCGCTCGAGCTCGGCTAAGTGACCCTGGCTTAGCGCATTGGCGCGCTCGGGACGAGACAGGGTAATAGTGGCAATCGATCCGCTCTGGGAAATTCTAAGATGAGTATAGATATCTGATGCTCGCGTCATGGCTCCATCTTACGTCGAGCAGGACAGGGTGCAATGGCAAGGCGCGTAAAAAACAGCAGACAATAAAAAAGCGGAGGACCTAGGGTCCTCCGCTTTGAAGGACGGGGATTTCCGAGGAGGGGAGGGGAGAGGAGTTTCGGAAATCCCCCAGCTCAACGGGGCGTTGCCGCTGATCCGTTGAATGAATCTATTGTTACCCTTGGTAACATAAAATGCAACTGTTTTGAGTATTAAAGTAGCCAAAACAGCAAAATTATCTCGAAACCCTGCTGTAATGTGGCTATATCGGCCTTAAATTGCGCAAAAGTCACGAATTTGAAGCTGGGATTCGCCTCTAACGAGCAAAAATGGTGCGTTTTAATCTCCTACGTATGACATGTTCTCTATAATTCGGGATTAGGGCGCAACCGTTGTAACATATCCACCCGCTGGGCGAGGCTGTTGCATCACTTGCGCGACAGCAGGCCAAGCGCCTTTTTTACTACATGCTGGATTTCGAGTTTTCAGCTTCACATGCGGCTATGGGATTTTTTATGGCGCAGAACCAATCGCACGAACTTTCACCGACCTCACAGCGATTTTTTTCCCAACGGCTGCGCATGCACTTTGTCGAATGGGGCTCACGCCAAGCACCAACCATTGTGTTGGTGCATGGCGTGCGCGATCACTGCCGCACTTGGGATGACCTGATCCTGCGCCTCTCGGCGTTTGGCGATTACCACTTTGTCGCCCCGGATCTTCGCGGTCATGGTGATTCGGATTGGGTACAAGGCTCTGGCTACCGCTATTACGATTACCTATACGACCTGCAGCAGCTGATTACACAGAATCAACTGGGACCAGTGGTGCTAATCGGCCACAGCCTTGGCGGTGCCATCGCGGCTTTCTTCGCTGGCGTCTATCCTGAATTGGTGAGCAAACTCATTCTGCTTGAAGGCATCGGCTTATGGACTAGGGAACAGGCTGAAACCGGTGTTGCCGGCCAGATACGTGAGTGGAGTGAGGTAACGCGCCAATTGGCTGGGCGTGAACCAAGGCGCTATGCGGATCTGCAAACTGCCTATCAACGGATGCAGGAAGCAAATCCTCAGCTCAGTCGAGAGCAGGCCTATCACCTCACCCTGCACGGTGCTGTGCAGCTGGAAGATGGACAGTTCACATGGAAGTACGATCAATACACCTACAACTTTCTTGGGGTGGGCCTCGCCAAGGAAGAAATTATTGAACTGTGGCAGAACATCGCTGCTCCAACGTTGCTGATCAATGCCGATCAGGGCTTGGAGAGTCGTACTGGTCAGGATGACACTTTGCAGTATTTTCGCGACGCGCAGTTACGCATTGTTACTGATGCCGGGCACTGGACTCACCACGATCAACCTCAACAAGTAACTCAATTGATCGCCGAGCTGCTAACGGCTCCATAACGTCTTAATGACCTCGCTATAACCCTGCGTAACCGAGGTAGTGATACTTTTACGGGTTATGGACTTTCGGATCTGCTTTGTAGATCACTCTGTAAAAAGGCGAGCACCTCATCGCGGCTGCCACGAAATTGCACGCGGTGGAGTTTGCGCTGCAACTGAAAGTCGTACATCGGATCGTAGTACTCGCGCAGCAGATAGCGAATCCAGTCGCGATGGTTTGCTTGACCAGCAAAGGCCTGTTGTATTAGCTGACTGAGTTGCTGGGTACGTTGGCCGCCGAGACGGCGCTGGATGCGAGACACGGCCTCTTCGTAGTGCGCTTGCAAGGCGCTGGCGGGTAAACCTGCTGCGGTGTGTTCGCCTAAGGCATCGACTACATATTCCTTGTGAATATGCTCGATGCGTTCCTCTTGTGTTACCTCAACAAGGGCAACGGGGGCTTGCTGCATTTGTGCATGCCATGCCAAGGGTAGGCCCAGGCGACCAATGGTGCGGCTCTCATCCTCCACTACAAGCGTATTCGAAGCGTGCTGGAGGTATTCGACTGCTAGTATATTCTCAAATGTAACCGGCGTGGGTTGCGGGCTGAGCCGGCGCCCGAACGCCGAGCCTCGATGGTTGGCTAAGCCTTCTAGATCGATACTTGTATCAAGGTCCTGAATTAACACGGTCTTCGCCGAGCCAGTACGCCCGCTGACCAACCACCAGTTCTTATTAGGGTTATCCAATACTGTTAAACAGGCGTTGCGCAGGGCTTTAAAACCGCCGCTGACCCGCTGTTGGGTGAGTCCGGCTTCTGCCAGCCACTGCTGTGCTAACGCCGAGCGCTGGCCGCCGCGCCAACACATCACCATCGCATCAGGGTGTTCGGAACAAAATTCCCGCCATTGTGCGATGCGCTGGTCTTTAACCACACCCTTTACCAAGCGGTGACCTACTGCCACCGCTGCATCATGGCCTTGCTGTTTGTAGGTGTTTCCCACGCGCTTACGCTCGGCGTCGTTAAGGATCGGCGCATTGAAGCTATTTGGTAGCTGTCCAAGGGCAAATTCTGCGGGCGCGCGCACGTCTAGCAGAGGTGGCCGCTGGGTTAGCAGTGCAAGGGCTGCGATATCAGGGGGTTCGATCGGTGATGTTGGCACCAGCTTCGAAAGACTCTAGATGAGTTTGCAGAATGGCGATCACATCCGTGCGCTCTTGACTGCGGGCAAAATGTAGGGCTCGCTTTTGCAACTCGATGGCTTTAGGAAAGTTACCGTTGGCGGCGTAGGTCGCAGCCCATGTGTCGAGATACTCTGGGTGGTTTTGCACCTGTTTATTGTTTTGCATCATGGTGTCCATGATGGCTTGGGCATAGTCGGGCTTCTGCAGGTCTTTTTGATTGGTCACCGCCAGAGTCCAAGCGACTTCGTTAACAATGGCCGCGTTGCCGTGGAAGCTGGCCTGTGCCTGTGCAACAGCTTTTTTGTACCAGCGCACGGCCTTGCGCGTTGAGCGTTTAACCTCTGCTCCCTTGGCATAAAAATTGCCGATAACCACCATGGCTTCTGGGTTGTCCTTGGCCGCGAGGTCCTTGAGTAGGGGCAGCAGTTTAGTTTGCGACTGTCTTTCGGGTGTTCTTGCAATGTAGCGGGCGTAGCGGATTACTGCCTTGGGGCTGCCCAGTTCTGCAGCCCGAGCGAAGAATCGATTGGCTGCGTCCTCGTCCTTGGGCAACCGGCGGCCGCCTTGGTACTGGCTAGCTAAATAAAGAAATGCGTCCGCATAGCCAAGACTGCCAGCCTGCTGAAGTAGATTAAGGGCCCGTTGCTTGTTGTCCGCTTCTGCTGCATTGGTGTCTTCTAACAACATTCGTCCGAGGGTGTACATAGACTCAGTGGAACCCAGTGCAATGGCTTCGATATGGTTGTCGATGGCTTTCTGCGTCAGTTCTGCAGGAGTTGGGGTGTCTTTGTTCTGTCCTGCCTTAGTGGATTCTTCCGGTTTCAGGCCCGACTGGTACCAAAAAATTCTCGCCAACAGCGTGTGTGCCAGCAGATTGTTGCCACGCCCGGCCATTTCTAGCCAGTCAACGGCGCTGTCGTAGCGGCGTTGTCCAGTTAAATAAGTGCCAATGGCAACCCGTGCGGCAGAATCGCCAGCGTTGGCTAAAATACGCAACGCATCCCACGGATTGGCTGTGCCGCTTGAGCCTGCTGCAGGGGTGGTATCTGTCGCGCTCAGCAGCCGCGATAAATCGAAGTACTTTGTGCTGACCGGACTGGACTCATCTACTCGGGAAAGTATGAGTAACTGCAGCGGGGTTGTCGGGTTACTTTGGTAAATGCCGCCAACCACGCTCCTGTTATGAGTGCGAGTTAGTAGCTCTGCATCTGCCTTACTCTGGATTACAAAGGGTCGCTCAACACTGCCATCGCCTGTGGCTAAGGCCGCGGCGGTTAGCTCGTTGAAAGCTTGACTGTATTCCTCGGCAGCGTCTTTAGAATCCACATGCTGATAAAAGCCCGCCAGAGCATGGTGTGCGGCCAGACTGTTGGGTCTTAACTCGACTAGCGCCGAACCCAGCGCCCCCATGGCCAATGGCTCCTCGTCACCAAGCGCTAAAATCCGCGCCTCTAGCGACGCTACATGCTCTAATTGTGCGTTCGCTTCGGCGTTTGCTTTTGCATTGGCTTCTTTATCTGTGCCTGTGCCAGTTGGCAGGTTGGCGGCAGATGGATCCACACCAACGGACCTATCGGCCGCCGTGTTGGCGCCAGAATGCGCGCAGCCGCCAAGCAGTAGGGCGCTAGTTAGCAAAAGTGGCGATAGGGCTGCAAGTCTATGCATAGCGGGTTTATAGCACTCCGCTTGCGCTGATGAAACAAGTGCTGTGAATCCGATCTTTTTCTTAGGACTTGTCCACACAAGTGTCGGCTTAAAGAAGCGTATTGAGGTTGAGGCTGCTGTTGTGCGAGTTACACTGTTCACAGCTTAACCGTGAGTAAAAAATATGTTCTTTGACAGTAAGATGCAGCTTCCCAGCTCCGAGACAGCGCTTCCGGGTAGAGAGCAAACCATGCCTGTCCCGCCCAGTCACTTTGTTTCAGGCCAGCCCTTGGTTGGACCCTTCCCCAGTCACTGCAAAATGGTGCAGTTTGGCATGGGCTGCTTTTGGGGTGCCGAACGGCGCTTCTGGGAAATGCCGGGTGTGTTGACCACTGCCGCTGGCTATTCTGGAGGCATTACTGCGAATCCGAGCTATGAAGAAGTGTGCTCCGGTGGAACTGGACATACGGAAACCGTGCTGGTCGTATACGACGAGTCCGTGGTTAGTTTTGCCGAGTTACTGAAAATGTTCTGGGAGAGCCATGACTCTACCCAGGGTATGCGGCAGGGCAACGATCGCGGAACCCAGTATCGGTCTGCTATCTACACCTTCGACTCAGAACAGGCGGATCTGGCTGAGGCAAGCCTGAATTTGTTTCAGCAAGCGCTAACTGCCGTGGGCTTTGGGGCCATTACCACGGAAATTGCGTCGTCGGGGCCATTCTACTATGCCGAGCATTACCATCAGCAGTATTTGGCCAAGGTTCCAAACGGCTACTGTGGTCTTGGCGGCATTGGAGTGGGCTGTGATATTGCGCCGTTAGCCGAGCTAGCGTTGACAGCTAGCTAATTTTTGTCCGAGTGGTATTGCAGCGGCTACACCGCTGCACACTGACCAAGCGCCCCTGCTTAACGTCGAACTGTTTTGTAGGGTCATCCTGCCAGCGATGAAACCCTGAGCGGCACAGGGTGGTGCCAGCGCCGCGTTGTTTGCGGCGTTGCTTGCGGAATTTGCTCAAATCTGTCGGTTTTTCCACGACTTCTCAACCAAGTTAGGCGCCAATTGATTAGGCGCTGGTGCCGCAGAGGATACACAACACAGATCCAATGAGCGTAGCGCGCAGGCTTCTGCATGATCGTTAGTTGGCGCGTATCGACCACGCAGGTAAGATGCCGCCGCATTATTGACCGAGTTATTGTAATGACCAAACCCGGCATCGGTATCGACTTCGGTACCAGCAATTCTGCCGCAGCCATCTTTGACGGTGAATCAGTGACACTGGTGCAGCTCGAAACAGATGATGCCATTATCCCATCGGCGACCTACATTGACCGGGCGCTTACCGCGAAAACCGGTCAGCACGCAGTTGATCAATACATAGCTGATAACACTGGCCGCACGGTAGAAATGGTGCCCGAGGTTATTGGTGAGACCAGTCAGTTTGTCGAGGGCAGTGGTGACGATGGTGGGCCCGGCGAAGTCGATACCGCCACAGAAAAAATTTACGGCGCGGCGGTAACCGACAGCAGTCTGCAAGGGCGACTGTTTCGCGGCACCAAGCGTCTGTTGGGCGACGAGTCGGTGCGACGCCTCATGGTATTCGACCATCCCTTTCGCTTAGTCGCGCTGATTACCCCACTACTGCTGCGTATTCGCCAGCGCGTGGAGGTGGAAGTTGGCGCCATTGCCAGCGCCAACTTGGGTTATCCGGTGAACTTTGAAGGCCGGGATCAGTTTTCTAACCAATTGGCAATGAGCCGGTTGGGCGAAGCCTTTGGTTATGCTGGCGTTAAAGCCCAGTACTTTTACCCAGAGCCAATTGCTGCCGCCGTGAGTTTTTTGCACACCAATGCCGATGCACAGGGTGAAACCTTGTTGTGCCTCGACTTTGGTGGAGGCACCCTAGATTTCTGTGTGCTGCGCTGCGAGGCCGAGAATTTTTCCGTCATCGCCACCCATGGTATCGGTTTGGGCGGCGATCATTTGGATCAGATTTTGTTTCGGGAGCTGCTTTTTCCAGAATTGGGCAAGGGCGAGATCTGGCGTCGCCGGGGCTTCGACCGAGAGATCGAAACACGCTTTCCTTTTGAGGATTTTGAGGAACTCCTGGTGAACTGGGCGGTCACCTATACGTTGAATCAAAACCGCTACACCACCCCAGTGCTGGAGCGTATTGCCAGCGGTGGAGACAACACCCACAAGTTTGAGCGCCTGCGTGACGTAATTCAGCACAACCTTAGCTATTTGATTTTCGCCCGCATTAAAACCCTCAAAGCGCAGCTGTCCCAGCACCATCAAGCGACGCTCGATGTGCCTGAAATCGATTTGCAGGTTGACCTAAGTCGCCACCAGTTCGAGGGATTGATTGCTGAACCGCTGCAGCGTGTCGCCCAGGCGGTAGATGAGACCGTCGCCAAGGCAGGAATGCGTCATAGTGATATAGACATCGTACTGGGCACCGGAGGCTCTAGCCTCATCCCTGCCGTAAAGGGCTTGCTTGAAGATCGTTTCGCCGGTCGCGTGGTAGAGCATGACCCATTTACCAGTGTGGCTACCGGGCTCGCCATCGCTAATTTTCGGGGTCTAACCTTTCCTCACTAATTGTCCATGGCGACTATTCGATTTCCTGCGGCGGCTGCCACTGCGGGTCGATGGCTGAGAAAAACGTCTTCAAAATTCGATAGGTTAGCCCCCAAACGAAGTGCCCGCCGCTGAGCCGATAGCCGTTGAAAATGGTCGGTGTGCCTGCCACGGGTAGGGTTTGGGTATCGTGCAAGGTGTTACCCGACAATGTCGCCAATGGGGCCCACACTACTTCGGCAACCTCTCGATTAGGCTGGAAGTCCACACTGTCCTTGGTGATGAATACATGCGGGGCGATCAGCATATTCAGCACTCGGCCTCTGGGCTGGGCTTGCTGATGATCCAACGCACCCAGATACTCTGCCCCGGCAAGACTGAGACCGATTTCTTCTTGGGTCTCGCGCATAGCCGCAGCCTTGAGACTGGGATCGGTGGCTTCACGATGCCCGCCTGGAAATGCCATCTGTCCGGACCAAGGATCGCCTTGCCGTTCTGCTCGCTGAATAAACAGCACATCGCCATACTCGCCAACTGAACCATAGCCTGCTGGCTGTTCGCGCAGAATAATGGCCACCGCAGCCTGCCGGGTGTCGGCCTCAGGGTCGACCAAGCGTGGCTGATAAGATGCTAAGGCGTCGCGGATGATAGAAGTGGTAAACATCTAGGGTAAAAGTCGTTTGTGCAGATTGAGAAGTGCAGTAGCCAAGTAGGTCAGCCCCAGCGAAAGAGGTAATCATAACGGACTCTCCGCATTTAGGGTGACAGATTGCTGCCCATGCGAGCATGACGAGCACGACGAGCAAAGGAAAAGATATGGATCAGGATCTAGCAAAAAAACGCGCCGGGCAGTTAGCCAGTGGCAGCAATCAATGCTTCGTTTGCGGCCCCGCCAACCCGATAGGGTTAGGGGTAACCTTTGAGCTAGATGGCGATGTTTGTCGCGGCCAGTTCACACCTGGCCCCGAACATATGGGTTATGACCAAGTGACTCATGGCGGCATTGTCTTTAGCTTGCTAGACGATGTAATGGCGAACTGGGTCTGGCTGCAGGGTGAGCGCTGCTTTACCGCCCGCGCAGATATTCGCTACCGCTCAGAGTTGCCGGTAGGCACGCCTATTCGCCTGGAAGGTCGATGCGTGAAGCGCAAAGGACGCCTCGCGCAGATGACTGGCCTACTGATTCGTCAAGCTGATGATTTCGTGGTGGCAGAAGCCTCTGGCGCCTTTATGACCGCTCGATAACAAAGTAAGAGGACGGAAATGGAATACGTAACGTTAGTTGCAATGCTGGCCTTGATCGAATACACGTGGTTTACCATCGAAGTTGGGCGGGCACGCGGCCGGTTTAATGTGCCAGCCCCGGCGACCACTGGGGATGAGAATTTCGACCGATTTTTTCGCGCGCATCAGAACACTACTGAGCAACTAGTCGTCTTTTTACCTGCGCTTTATGCCTGCGGCTATTATGCGAATGGCACCTTGGCAGCAGTCATCGGGCTGGTCTTCGTGATTGGTCGCATGCTGTATTTTCGCGGTTACACAGACCCGGAAAAAAAGCGGGGCATGGGCTTTGCCTTGGGTATGCTTGCCAACGTGTCGCTGGTTTTGATTACCCTCTGCCAAATAGTCACGCCGCTGGTAATGTAGGTTCCGGCCTAGCTAATGTTTGATGGCCCCTAAGCATAGTGGCGTGCTAACCAATCGAGCATTACCGCATTGGTTTGCGCAGGCTTTTCTTGCTGGATCCAATGACCGCAGGGAAAGTCCGCCTCTTCAAGATTGCTAACTCGCTGAGCCAGCGTTTTGGACTTGGGCACCATGTCATATTCGCCAAAGATGGCGAGGGTGGGCTGATATATATGCTGCTCATAGGCTCCCATAATCGCCCAATTGCGGCTTAAGTTGCGGTACCAGTTGATGCCGCCGGTAAAGCCCGATAGGGCAAAGGCATTTAAAAACACCTGCATCTCTGCATCGCTCATAATGGGGTCGCCGGGAACACCGGCGGCAAGGGCAGGGTCGCTTGCCATATTTATCATGTTCATACCCGGTCCCAGCTCTGGCTTCGGGTGCAGCCACTGGTTGGTGCGGTACATGTTGTTCAAGAACTGTTTGCTGTGTTTGGCGAATACTTCGTCCGCTACGCCGGGCTGGCGGTTGAAGTGCACCATGTAGAAATCTGGGCCTAGCATCTTTTCCCAGAAGCCAATCCACTCTGAGTTACCGCGTTCCATAAAAGGCACGCTGAGGTTGATGACATGAGATACGCGGTCGCGATACATCATGGCCAGATTCCAGACGATAATGGCGCCCCAATCGTGGCCGACAAAGCAGGCATCGGTATAACCAAAGTGGTCGAGCAGGGCGATTAAATCACCGGTTAAGTGGTTTATGTCGTAGTCGGTGACGGCCTCGGGCTTGCTTGAGTGACCGTACCCGCGCTGGTTGGGCACGATGACATGGTAGCCCGCCTGCACCAGTGGTTGCACTTGATGACGCCAAGAGAACGCGTGCTCTGGCCAGCCGTGACACAGCACAATGGGCTTTCCAGCACCGGCGCTAAAGACTTCCAGTTCCACGCCGTTAACCGCGATCATTTGCGGCTCGGGAAAATCAACCATTTTGCGACCCTCTGTTAACTCGATTGCCGATAGATTAGCGTGTCGGATGCTAAGCCACACCTATTGTGGACACATAAAAACAAAGCCCAAGGAGAGGAGCATGCAGCCCATTGACGAAGAGAAGTTAGGCCTATTTCTAAAACAGACCAGCGGCATGGTGGCAGCAAGCTTCAATTGTGCGATTACGGTCCTTGGTGATCGCTTGGGCCTTTATCGGGCGCTTGCAGAGATCGGGCCTTGTGATAGCCAAAGCTTGGCCGATTATCTGAACTTGCACGAGCGCTGGGTGCGCGAATGGCTGCATCAACAGACCTGTATCGGCCAGCTGGAGTACTCGGCAGAGCTAGAGCTGTTCTCCATTTCAGCGGAGGCCCATGCGGTGCTGGCCGATGCCGAGAACC
Source organism: Gammaproteobacteria bacterium (assembly GCA_002731575.1). Lineage (GTDB taxonomy): Bacteria > Pseudomonadota > Gammaproteobacteria > Pseudomonadales > Azotimanducaceae > UBA4421. The sequence goes on from PCCE01000009.1 coordinate 32,542, forward strand.
CGGCTTATCTGATGGGGGGCTTCGATTCAGCGCTGGCGGTTTTCCCTGCAGTAAGCAAGCTGGAGGAGGCCTTCCGCACAGGTATTGGCATGAGTTACGACGACCATGGTCCAAGCTGCGCTTGTGGTATTGAGCGCATGGGGGCCTTCACGAAGAAGCATCGGCTGGTGACCGAAATGATTCCAGAGATTCCGGGTATGCATCAGCGCCTCACTGATGGGGCGAGTGTTGCCGACGTTGGCTGCGGTGGAGGTTTGGCAACCATTGCGCTGGGCCAAGCTTACCCACGAAGCACTTTTGTTGGCTATGACACATCCGAGGAGGCCTTGGCCCGTGCCCGAGCCAATTTGGCAGAAGCTGGGGTGACCAATGTGCGGCTTTGTAACCCACTGACCGAGCCTCTGCCTAGGACGGCGACATTTGATTTGATCACAACCTTTGACGTGATTCACGACACCCCCTATCCGCAGGATCTGATTGAACAGATCTTTGCCGCGCTGCGCGGCGACGGCTACTGGCTGTGTGAGGACATCAAGGGTTTTGAAAGTTTTGCCGACAATCTCGCCCAGCATCCGGTTGCTGCCCTGCTCTACGGCTTTTCGGTAACAGTGTGTATGAACAGTGGTTTATCGACTGCCGACGGCGCGGGCCTCGGGACGTTGGGCTTTACTGAGCAGCTTGCGCGCGAGATGACAGCCCGCAGCGGTTTTAAAGACTTTCAGTTGCTCAACATTGAAAACCCAATGAATAACTATTATCTGCTGAACAAATGAAGGATTTGACGACAGTGGTTTTGTTACAGGGCACACTTGGCTCGAAGTAGAAGGATTGCATATGACTGATTCAAAACACCGAAGCCCGCAGCGTCTGGGTTTCGATACGCTATCGCTGCATGCCGGACAGGTACCGGATCCGACAACGGGGGCACGGGCCACACCCATTTATCAGAGCGCGGCCTTCGTCTTTCCTGACTCAGACACAGCGGTGGGGCTGTTCAATATCGAACGGGCAGGCCATGTTTATTCGCGGTTGTCGAATCCCACCAATGCGGTGTTAGAGGAGCGGATGGCGACGCTCGATCATGGTGTTGGTGCAGTGGTAACCGCCAGTGGCCAGGCAGCATTACACTTGGCCATTACCACCATCCTCAGTGCTGGCGATCATATTGTGTCGTCGCGCTCGGTGTATGGCGGTACGCATAATTTGCTCGAATACACCATGTCGCGCTTCGGTATCACCACAACCTTTGTCGACCCCAGAGATATGGACGCCTTCGCAGGCGCGATTCAACCCAATACCAAGTTGGTTTTTGGCGAGGTGCTGGGTAATCCGGGGTTAGAGGTGCTGGATATACCCAGACTGGCGGAACTCGCTCATGCCAATTACTTGCCACTGCTGATTGACGCTACCTTTGTGACACCCTACCTATGCCAGCCCATCGAACTTGGCGCAGATTTGGTCGTGCACTCGGCAACAAAATTTCTCAGCGGCCACGGCGTGGTTGTTGGTGGTGTGGTAGTGGATGGGGGCACTTTCGACTGGCAAAGCAGCGACAAGTTTCCCACCATGAGCCAGCCCTATGATGGCTTTCACAACATGGTCTTTGCCGACGAATTTGGTCCCGCAGCCTTTATTACCCGGGCGCGCAAGGAGGGCATTCGAGACTTCGGCGCCTGCATGGCTCCTATGACGGCATTTCAGATACTGCAGGGCTTAGAAACCCTGCCTTTACGTATGCAAAAGCATGTGTCCAACGCCATGGAGGTTGCCCAATTTTTGGAACAGCACGACATGGTAGCTGCTGTCTCTTACCCAGGTTTGCCCAGTCATCCGGACTACGAACTGGCGCAGCAGATGCTACCCAAGGGCTGTGGCGGGGGGTTCAGTTTTGAAATTAAGGGCGGTCGTGAAGTTGGTCGTATGTTTATCGAGAACCTGAACTTGTTCTCGCATCTCGCCAATGTAGGCGACGCTAAGTCCCTAGTGATTCATCCCGCCAGTACTACTCATCATCGGGTAGACGAGGCAAGTCTGCTAGCCGCAGGTATTGGCCCGGGCCTGGTGCGCCTGAGCGTTGGCTTGGAAGATGCCAAGGATCTTATAAACGATCTCAAGGCAGGCCTACGTGCGGTGGAAAAACTGCATAAGCGTCAGGCGGCTAGCCAACCTGACCGGCAGGCGGAGAAAGTGTCTTGAACATGCAGTTAGAAAGTAAAAATGTTGGCTACAGCAGCGGTAGTGGTGACCCTGCAGCGGACGCGCCGGCAATTTTTTTCGTCCACGGTGCGGGCATGGATCACACTGTATGGGTTATGCCTGCGCGGTATTTTGCACGCCACGGCTATCGCGTGATGGCAATCGACCTACCCGGTCACGGTAAGTCGGACGGACCCGCGCTGGACAGCATAGATGATATGGCCGACTGGCTGCTGAGCCTGATCGTAGCAACTACGGCGAATGCGTCGGAAGTTGTGCTAGTAGGCCATAGCATGGGCACGTTGATTTGCCTGAGCCTAGCAGCCCGGCAGCCGGAACTGGCGAAGAAGCTGGTGCTGCTGGGCACCTCGGCGCCTATGCCGGTTTCTGACGTCTTGCTCAATGCCTCCCAAGACAACGATCATGCCGCCATTGATATGGCCAACACTTGGAGCCACGGCCAGCGCAGCTTACTCGGCGCGAGCGAAAATCCGGGAACATCGAATTTACATATGGGTGAGCGCTTACTCGAGCGGGTTGCCGAAGACGTCTACTTCAAGGACTTTTCTGCCTGTAACACCTTTAGCGCCGAACATTACCCGCCCATCGCTACGCCAGCCCTCATTATTACCGGCGACGAGGACAAGATGACTCCACCCAGAGCGGGTATAGCGGTGGCCGAAATGCTGCAAAATAGTCAGGTCGCGCACTTAGTTGGTTGCGGGCACCTGATGTTTACTGAACTGCCTAATCAAGTACTGGACGCCATGTCGGCATTTATTCGCGACTGATGTTCTGAACCTATTCAAGGAAGGCGATCACGGTCTCGGTCAGACCGTGGGCCTGCCCGGAAAAAAAGTGATCGCCACCGGCAAGTTCAGTGCAGGCAACTTCAGGGTCTGCACCGAAACGCTGCGGGTCAACAAAGTCGTCATGCGCGCACCAAACCGCTACAACTTGCTGGGTTTTTGCAGTGCTGTTGGCGTCGAAAGCCATGGCTGCGGTGGGTGGTGCGATCAGTAAAATCTGCTCCATAGCGCACAAAGGCTGTGCCTGCCAAAGTACGTTGGCACCAAAGGAATACCCCACGCCAAGAGCCTTCGCTTCTGGACGCTCGGTACTAACCCAGTCCAGTACCGCAAGCAAGTCGCCGACCTCTACGGGCGAGTAGCTGGCATGCTGTCGCTCGTCTTCGGTGCCACGGCCACTAATACCCTCGCTACCACCGACGCCGCGAAAATTGAAGCGCACGACACTGATGCTTTGTGCCAACAGTGCCGTGGCCGCTATTTCGAGCACGGCGTCGTACATGCTGCCGCCGTACAAGGGATGGGGGTGGCAGAGCACGGCCAGTCGCTCAATCTGCTGCTGCGGCGAAGCGACCTGTAGCTCAATAGCACCGGCAGGTCCGGGAATTTTGTACGCTTGGGTTGTTGGCATGTTGCGCTTGGCTTGTCGAAGTGAGCGTAGTGTGCTTGAAATAACGATTGCGTCACAGACGCTCGGGGAAATCAACGGGAGTAGAAACAGATGCTGGATTTGTACACATGGCCTACCCCAAACGGGCGTAAGGTCTCTATCGCGCTAGAAGAGATGGGGCTGGCCTATCGTTGTCATGCGGTAAACCTGCAAGAGCAGGCACAATTTGCACCGGACTTTTTGGCCATCTCGCCAAACAATAAAATTCCCGCACTGGTCGATGGCGATACAGGTCAGGCGCTCATGGAATCCGGCGCAATTTTGGTCTATCTGGCGGATAAGTGCGGCGAATTTTGGGGTGATGAGCGTTACACCACCCTGCAATGGCTAATGTGGCAGATAGGTGGTTTGGGTCCCATGCTAGGACAAGTGCACTACTTCAAAAAGTACAACTCGGGCAGATCGGAATATGCCGAGGAGCGGTTTTATGCTGAAGCCCAGCGGCTCTATGGGGTGCTAGAAGTCCGCCTGCAGGCGACTGAGTATTTGTCTGGCAGCTATTCGATTGCCGATATGGCCGTATGGCCCTGGGTATCGCGCTTTGAGTGGCAGAGTATCAGCCTTGATGACTTCCCTCAGGTGCGGCGTTGGTACGAACAAATTGCCGCCAGGTCAGCTGTGCAGCGCGGCTACGATCAGCCAATGTTTATGAACGACCTACCCATGCCATAGGCTGTGGCGGTGGGGTGTTATGTTGCGTCTAAGCTCAGCTCTTCTCTTAATGTAGCCAACAGCACCTGACGCTCGTCCTCACTGTAGGGTTCGGGCGTACCCACACCCCAAACCGGGCCGGGCCATGCGGCATCATTATGGCGCCTGGCAATGATATGTATGTGCAGCTGCGGTACGAGATTACCCAGCGCGGCAATATTCATCTTGGGCGCCTCGGTTAGAGCCTGCAGGCTTGCACTGAGTGATTTGATGGCATCGGTAACCGCATGGAATGTCTTGTCATTCAGTTCGTGCAACTCGCGCAGGCCGTCCTGTTCCGGAACCAAAATCAGCCATGGGTAACGTGCGTCGTTCATCAGCAACAGTTGGCAGCCGCTTAGGCGACCGATCAGTGAAGTGTCAGCGGCAAGTTGGGTGTGCAGGCTAAACGATACCACAGGAAGTCCCCGGTTCACTTAATCCATAGTATAACAAGGCAGACCTACACCGGTACTGTGCCTGCCACCGTTGTTCGGTGCATGACGCGCCGGTATCCGGCGTATCCGCCTTGAGCGCAGTGCATGACGCTGCGGTTATCCCACATGATAAGCATGTTTTCTAACCACTGGTGTCTGTAAATAAAGGTCGTTTGCAGCATATGGGCAAAGAGTCGTTCCAGCAGCAATGAACTTTGCGCCTCGTTCATGTCCTCGATGGCCAAGGTATATACAGGGTTCAGCCATAACGCCTGTCGGCCGGATTCAGGATGGGTGCGCACTATCGGATGGCTCTGGGTTTGCCAAGCATCTTCACTGGGGGTGATTTTCATACTGGTGCGTTTGCCGCCAGCACGATAACCCTCATGACTGTAAGGCCTACGTGCGCTGTGGATAGCGCTACGGCCTTCAATAGCCTTGCGCAGTTCGGTGGGCAAGGACTCTAGTGCTCGAATGCCGTCAGCAAAATGGGTCTGGCCGCCGACAGGGGGCACTATTTTGGCGTGTAAGATGGTTGCACTAGGCGGCACGGCCTGAAATGACCAATCTGAATGCCAACTGCTGCCAAAGGGTACGACGTCTTCATTGGGCTCCCTGCGCACCTCTAGAATGTGTTGGTGGCCGTCAACGGCGCTGACGAAGGGATCGTGGCCATAGGCGCCGAAGGCCTCGCTGAACTGTTCGAGCTGCGGGTGCTCCAAGGGTTGATTCGGGAAATACAAAACTTGGTAGCGCTGCCAAGCCGAGCGCAATTGCTCCACAGTAGATAGGCTCATACCCTCACAAATGCTGAGTCCTGTGACGCATGCAGCAAAGTTGTGAGCATGGGGCGAAACACGAATGTCGGTCATGAGATTCTGCGGTTAAACTGACGAAGAGACGCTAAGTTCAAAACAGCCATAGGGCAAGCAAGCCAGCAGCGACACAACCTATACACAGAGTCTGCAAGATCACGACGACGAAACTACTGCTGCCGGTCTTCCAGCGATTAATGGTGACAGTTATTGTCACAAGGCTTGCACCAACCAATAGGCTAGAAAAAAGGATCTTCAACATGGTTTTTCCGTTTTGAGCGCCCTCTAGGGCGATTTTGAGGTCCTGAAAAAGTCGAAAACTGGTGAAATTTAAGCCTCGTTTAGATTAGTGCATCTACACAAAAGTTGCCGCACAATGCTCGGCAGAAAATGAGGCGAGTCCAGCGAATTTATCCGGTCTGGGTGGCCGGATCTCAGAAAACACTGGAAATTTACAAGTTATGCAAATCGCGTATGCGATGGAGGCACAATGACCACGAAGCCGCAGGCAATGACAGCGACTGAACGGGATAAACCGATATACAAGACGTTTGGCGAGCTCGCCGACCACGGGTTCTCTCTAGCCCCGGGTATATGCATTTTTATCGCAAGCGTACATACCAGTGCATTGGTGTTGGGTATGTGGCTCTACACCATGGCGCCTGTGGATTGGATGTGGGCCGGTACTTTGTGGTTTATCGCTCATTTTTTCATTGGCTCGATATCGACCACTTTATATAGCCACCGCTTAATCACGCACAACGCCGTCAAGCATGTGAGCCTGCCGGTGCATCTCTTCTTCAACGTGTTTGCACAGATTTTCAGCGTGCAGGGTAGCGTACGGCGCTGGGCGGCCAATCACTCTTTGCACCATGGCGTAGATCGCCACGGCAAGAAAGAACTCGACCCCTATAGCGCAACTTGGTTTCCGGATGCACTGCGCAACTTTCTTTGGTCGCATACGCTGACTCACTTGTACGACCATCCGCAGACAGAAGAATATCAGCGTTCGCACAATGTAAAACGACATCCCTTGATCATGTGGCAAGACCGGTGGTACGGCCTGCTGACCACTTTTTGGATCTTCTTCTTCCCCATGGGCGTTGGCTTTGCTCTGGGCGGATTCACTGGTTTGTTTGCTCTTGCCGCGGCTTCGATGCTGGGTACTGTTGCGGTGCAGCACAATACCTGGACCGTCAATAGCGTCACCCACCTGTGGGGTTTTACCGACGGCATCAAAAGCTCGGCGTCGAATAACTACGTTTGGCTTGGCCCCCTTGGCGAGGGCAACCATCATGGCGATCACCACGACTTCCCGCGTGATTACCGTAATGGCTTTGGTATGTCGGGCTGGTTGCTGGATCCGACTCGCTACGCTGTCCTGCTGCTAAATGCCCTTGGTCTGGTAAAAGGCTTGAATCGCGCCTCCAAGCATGAGGAAGCGGAAATTGTTGCCCTACGCAAGTTGGCGGAACTCGGTACGCCCGGCCCTATCACCCGGGAGGCCTCTGCGCTGCGCGATCAGCTGGAAAAAACCGCACTCACTTTGAAAAACGAGTGGGTAGAGGCCCTAGCGCATGTTGAAAAGTTGAAGAAGCAGTCAAAGTTGCTGCAGCGCGCTGAAGCCGGCCGCCAAGATCTGCTGCGAGATCTGGAACTGGCCCAACAAGCAGTAATCAAGCACAAAGAAGCGTTCTACGAAGCGGTAGAACGGTTGCGGGCGCATGGTGAGGTTTACGCTTAAAAGCAGCGGTTAACCGACAGCGCCACTCTCGCGGCTGCGACAACACTCAGCGTGAACCAGTGGATGAACGAACACTGGCTGGCCCTCGTGTTGCTTGGCGCCTATACGGCAGTGCTTGGCTACAATGCAGTTGCTGGGCTGAAAGCTAGCAAGACTATTGATGGTTACTATGTTGGTAGCCGCAACATGTCTGGGCCACTGATAGGTCTCTCTTTCTTTGCGACCTTCGCCTCCACTAATAGCTACATTGGCCACGCTGGCAAGGGCTATGACTTCGGTCTCGCTTGGATGGTCATGCCGCTAATGCTTATCGCCTTTACTTACATTTCTTGGCGCTGGATTGGTCCGCGCACGCGGCTACTGGCGCGCAACTTTGATGCCCTAACCCTGCCAGATTTTCTTGCCGCTCGGTTTCTTGGCGCCAGCGATACCCCTCGTCATCCGCTGCGTATGGCGGCGGCCTTGGTCGTCATGTTTTGCAGTCTGCTGTATCTGGTCGCCATTTTTAAGGGTGCCGGTCATTTGTTCGAGCGCTTTTTCAATGTGCCTTACGAGGTAGCCATTGGTTTGGCGCTGGCCATCGTCGTGCTCTATACCTCTATTGGCGGATTTGTTTCGGTGGTTCGCACGGACGCTTTGCAGGGTGTGATGATGATTGTGGGTGCCATCCTGATCTTTCACTTCGTGACCCGTGCGGCGGGTGGGGTTGGTGCGATAGCCGACCTTGCCAACATGCCCAACAAGGCCTTCGTATTTGAGCTGAATGGCGACATTCCCTTCGTCGTGCTGCTGGGAATCAGTTTGTCTGGCTCTTTGAAGCTAATTGTTGACCCCCGTCAGACCTCGCGTTTTTTCGCGCTCAAGGACTCGGCGGCACTGCGCTCGGGTATGTGGGTGGCCATCGGCGGCCTGACCGTGGTGCAGTTATGCCTGTATCCAATTGGTGTATATGCGCATCTACTCCTGCAAGGGGTTACCGACACCGACTTGATCGTGCCCATGCTGGTGAACGATCTTGCAATTTTTCCGCTGTGGGCAGCCGATTTTTTGTTTGTTGCCATTGTTGCAGCTGCCATGTCTTCCATGGACAGCGTGCTGCTGGTTGCGGCTTCCACCGGCTACAAAAACCTTCTTCAACCTTTTGCAGTTGACCAACACGCTGCCATATCCCGGCAGCTGCAGTGGACTCGAGTGTTGGTTGTCAGCTTGGCAGTACTGGCTGCAGGCGTTGCTCTTGATCCGCCGGGCGATATCCTGCAAATCACGATTTTTTCCGGCAGTTTGTATGCGGTCTGCTTCTTGCCAGCGGTTGTCCTTGGCCTGTATTGGAACAAAGGCAGCGCGACCGCAGTGCTGGCCGCCATGATCTTAGGGGTCGTAGTGCTGTTGATATGGCTTGGCCTAGGCTACGACAACGTCTTACACGAGGTTTTCCCAGCATTGGCGGCTTCCGTAGCCGTATATGTTGGCGTGGCTAGGGTTTCCGCCCAACGCGTTGATCTGCCCAAGCTGCTGGGTCTTGACTCTTAGCGAGACGAAAATTCAGCTAGGGCGGCTACGGCGTTTGCGGCAGCGCGCCCATGTGCTGCGCAGGAACTTAAGTAGCAGGTTTCTTCTGCGCTGCCTCCTCGGTCACCCGAGCGATACTTGGTCGCTCTGCCAACATGGCTAAGAGGTCACGAATTTGCGGATAGTCAGCCAGCGCATCAATGCCGAACATTTTCTCCGAAATGGAGGTCACGAGCCCCATGCTGTAGTAGGTGTAGAGGTCCGCGAGGGTAAAGGTGTCACCGGCGGCATAAGGCTTACATACCATTAGTGCACCCACAGCCTGCATGCCGCGAACCACTTCCTTATGTGTGGTGTCGATAAGCTCTTCGCTGGCGGTGGCACCAAACATGGCCGCTGGCAGCAACCGTCGGGCGGCCAGTTCCGCATCGAGCTTAACGTGCATAACCAGTTCCAGCGCCTTAGCCGCTGCAACAGGGTCCGCCGGTAACAGCGCAGGTTCAGGCTGTATCTGTTCGGCATAGCGGACAATCGCCAGAGATTCGGAGATAAAGGTGCCATCTACTTCAACAGAAGGCATTTTGCCCATAGGGCTGCGGGCTAGATAATCGTCCTTTTGGCTTGGGGGCGCCTTGATTTCCTCGAAATCTAAGCCTTTTTCGATCAGTACAGCCTTTGTCAAACTGTAGTAATTGCTCATTCGCAAACCGTATAACTTAATCATCAGTCACCCTTGTTGTTTCTATTGTTTCACAAAGTTTAACCAACATTGAGGCAGAATGCCCCGTGTCCGTAGAGGCTTGATGCAGTGCAAGACCAGACCCCAGCAGCGATGAATGCAGAAGATCTCCGGCAGCAGGCAGCGGACTTAGCCCTGTTGCAGGCTTTTATCCAAGAGCGGCAGAAATTGCTCGTGATCACAGGCGCAGGCATCAGTACAGCTTCGGGTATTGGTGACTATCGTGACGGCGCTGGCCAATGGAAGCGTCAGCGCCCAGTAAGCCATCAGGATTTCATGGCCTATTTCAGCTGGCGTCAGCGCTATTGGGGGCGTAGTCAGCTCGGGTATCCATCCTTTTTGAAGGCCGAGCCTAATTGCGCTCATAGGGCTTTAGCGCGGCTGGAGCAAGCGGGTAAGGTTAGCGGGTTGGTAACTCAGAATGTCGACCGCCTGCATCAACGGGCAGGGCATCGCCAGGTGGTTGATCTGCATGGTCGGCTTGATCAAGTGATCTGTATGGACTGCGGTGAGATCGAGAGCCGGAATGCGATTCAAGTCTGGCTGGAGGCGCATAATCCCCAGCTACAGACCCAGTCTTTTGCCCCTGCACCGGACGGCGATGCCGACCTTGAAATAGATTTTTCGCAATTGGCGGTGCCAAGCTGCAGCAAATGCTCGGGCATATTGAAGCCCCATGTGGTGTTCTTTGGCGACAGTGTTGATCGCGGCATTGTCGATAGCATCAGTGCTCAGGTCGAGGCCGCGGATGGCATGCTAGTGGTGGGGTCGTCGCTGATGGTGTTTTCTAGCTTTCGCTTCGTGCGCCACGCCCACGCCAATGGGGTGCCAATTGCTGCGCTGAATCGCGGTGTTACCCGGGCCGATGACTTATTCGCACTTAAAGTGAAGGCCAGCTGCAATGAGCTGGACAGCATAATTGCCGGTGCTGGCTAGGTCTGCAGAATTGGCTCAACGATCGAGCATCAGTTCCGCAAGGGTCTCTAGCTCAGCCGCACTGCGTGCTGAAACGTTGAGAGAAGTCACCGGCGTTTCGTCCCAAGCCTGGAGACGATCGCGGATCTTGTCGATGGAGCCAACCAAGGAAATTTCATCCGCTAACTGGTCCGGTACAGCCATGGCAGCCTCGTCCTTTTTGCCAGCCAAGTACAGGTCTTGGATTTTCGCCGCCTCGGCTTCAAAGCCAAATCGGCCGATCAGTTCCTTGTGGAAATTTCGATCTTTCGCGCCCATGCCGCCAATGTACAGGGCAAGGGAATGCTTCACGGGCATCAGGCCTTTTTCCTCGTCATCGGTGATGTTGACCACGATGCCCTGAGTAATTTCAAAGTCAGCCTTAGCATTGGACAGTGACGCTGCATAAACCTCTTGGCGAAAAGGTGAGTAGTACAAAGGCAGCCAGCCGTCGGCAATTTCTGCCGCCAAGGCAACGTTTTTTGGCCCTTCCGCACCCATCATTATAGGGAGGTCGGCGCGCAGCGGATGCACGATGGAGCGCAGCGGCTTGCCCAGCCCCCAGCTGCCTTCTGCAGTGTAGGGCAGCGGGTAATGTGGGCCATCGTTTGTAACGGGTTCTTCGCGGTTCAGCACTTGCTTGATGACCCCAATATATTCTCGCGTGCGGGCTAGGGGTTTGGCGAAAGGACCGCCGTACCAGCCTTCAACCACTTGGGGGCCAGAAACACCTAAACCCAAAATCATACGGCCATTGGACAGATGATCCATGGTCAGAGCTGCCATGGCCATGGCCGTTGGGGTTCGAGCAGAAATCTGGCAAATGCCTGTGCCAAGACGAATTTTGCTGGTTTGCGCGCCAATCCACGCCAACGGCGTAATGGCATCACTGCCGTACGCCTCGGCAGTCCATACCGAGTCGTAGCCCAGTGCTTCGGCTTGCTGAGCCATGCCAACGTGATGGGTAGGAGGGGTGGAGCCCCAATAACCTAGGGATAAACCTAATTTCATATTCTTCGTCCTTGCAGGCTGGCGTTTGGGTTAGTTGCCTGTCTACCTGTTCGTTCTTCAGTGGCCAGTTCTGTAACGGCCAGCTCTTTAACAATGGTTAGCTTTTTAGCAGTGCGATCTTTGCTAGAAGGTTCGTTCACGCTTGGTCGGTTCCCAGGTTTACCGAGCGCTCCTTCAACCTTTGCAGATTTTCTGCATGAGATTCGCGGCTGATTTTATACAAATTAATGCAGGTGATAGCCCCTAGAACCAAGGTGCAGTAAACGGGAAGAAACAGTGTGGCCAAGTCATAGCGGTGAGCGTCAGTAAAATCTGCCAAGGTGTTTATGGAGTCAAAACCCACCGCAGACACGATGAAGCCTGCGCTAATAATGCCTGCCGCGGACACGAACTTGCCAGCGAACCCACGTGTGGCATACAGCAGGCCCTCAGAGCGTCTATTGGTTTTCATTTGGCTGTCTTCGGCAAGGTCAGCCATCATTGAATCGATCATTGTGGCCGACACCACTATCGCAGTGACCTCGACAAAGACAAATGTCGTATAAAGAGCAATGGATGCTGGGCTTTGAAGTTCAGGCCATAAACCCAAGAGCACGGCAACATAGGGCATTGGGAATAGAATCAAGCGCAGCAGGGCCAACCCAATGGCGGTCTTTTTCTTGCCGTATTTGAGGCCAAGCCTGGGCGAAAGCATAAAAGAGAAGAGGGGTGCTAGCAGCAGGGCGACGCCGGTAATGGCGATTTCTGTGCCACTAAACTCAAAGAAATATCGCACATTGTAAAGATAGAGAGCGGTGTGCAGGCCGGCGGCGGCACCGCCGAGCAGGGAGTAGGAAAATAACGCCGCAAAGTTTCGGTTTTTCAACGACTCAAATATCTGTGAGAACTCTCTGCCGATGTCGTTCAGTCGGAAGGTCTCGGCGGGTGGAGGCATGTTCATGGCCTCTTTTTGGGTACCTAGGCTGCATACGATAATTGTCATCATAATGATGATCGCACCAGCGGTACCGTACATGGCGTAGCCGGTTGTTTCGGCAAACCCGTAGGCCCCCATCCAAAAAGCTAGGTTCACAATATGAATGCCGTTGCCGCCGGTCCAGCCGAGCAAGTGACGCAGAGCCAGCCATTTGTTGCGTCGGTCGTAATCTTTTTCTAGCTCGGGCAGTAGCGCAGTACAGGGCACTTCGAATAGCGTTGTGCCAGTGCGAACGAGCATGGCGAGTATGAGGATGTAAACGAAAGCGTCTTCACCTCGGGCATCGGTCAGGGGATTAAACAGCGCGTAAAAACCGGCAGGGAAAATAAACAGGGCCGCATACATGAATGGGTGCCGTCTACCGAGCTTGGATCGTGTCTTGTCCGACCAGTGACCTAAAAGCGGGTCAGAGAGGGCATCCCAGACAATGGCTACAGCAAGCGCAATACTGGCCAAGTACCCGGGCACGCCAAGTGCTTGGTTGGCGAAGATCAGAAGAACATAGGAAAAGGCATTGTCTTTTATGCCATAGGCGATGGATGAGGAACCGTAAAACCAAAAAACAGGCCGCCGCTCAAGCGGCACGTCCTGCAGTGGCTCAGTCGCAGGCTGAATATTGTTCCCCTCGCTCGTGTTGGCGAATGCGTCCATGTCTCCCCCATGAAACAGCTCGGTTTGCGCTTGGTCATTAGTGCCCAGCACACCGGTCTTGTTGATTAGCTGATACCACAATGAAGTGGGCTTCGATGCAAGCTATTTCAGTCGATGCTTATCGCCTGAACGACTGAACTTGGTTGCTAGTTCCGCCCTGGCCCTGCATAGGCAAGCATACTCGGCTGGGTTATAGTTTCGCGGTATCGGTGAAGCAAGCGGCTACGGCAGAACAGACCATGACAGTTCTCCAACAACCTTCCTTAAAGCGTAGCTCGGGCGCCAATGGCTACAGTACGCAAAGCGTCGCAGAACTACTTGGGCTGTCTGAGTCGAGAATCAGAGACTATGTGCGGCGCAACTTGCTAACACCGCAGCGCAATCTCAACGGTCACTTTCGTTTTTCATTCCAAGATGTCGTTTTTTTGCGGGCGGCAAAGGGTTTGACCGATGCCGCGATCAGTGTGCGTCATAGTAACCGCGCCTTGACCAAGCTGCGGGCAGACCTTAACCAACTGGCCTCGCTCAGCGCCGTGCGCATTTACGCCAATGGTAGTGTGGTGGAGGTGCAGGACGACGACAAAGCCTGGGAAGTTGAGAGCGGCCAGCTCACTATGAACTTTTCGTTGCAGGAGCTTGCCGCCAATGTGGCGGAAATGGCGAAGAAAGCGGCTGGCGGAGAAACCAAGGCTCTGGCGGATTTGGATTCTGATGAGTGGTACAACCTTGGACTGGACCTCGAAGAAGTAGACCCCCTACAGGCACCTGATGCCTACCGCGAAGCCTTACGTTTAGATCCTTTCAATGCTGATGCGCATGTAAACCTAGGTCGGCTATACCAACTCAGCGGCGATTTGCGCAGCGCTACCCGACATTACCAATTGGCCTTGGCCTCGCGGCCAGAGCATCAACTGGCCAACTATAACTTGGGCACTATTTTTGACGAGCAAAACGACTGCGACCGGGCCGAGGTTTATTATCGCAAGGCAAACTCAGTGCCAGATGCCCACTACAACTTGGCGCGGCTTCGTGAGTTGGAAGGTGATGAGATCAATGCACGGCGACACTTGCGGCTTTACCACCGGCTGATTGATCAGGAGTAGCTCTCGCCCAAGGGGCTATTTTTTGCGGACATATAAAACCAGCTCGTGGTGTACGAGTTCGTAGCCGTGCTCTTCGGCAATTTCATGCTGTAGCGCCTCGATACGCTCATTGATGAACTCAGTAACATGACCACTGTCGACGTCGACCATATGATCGTGATGACGATCAGCGGCGAGTTCGTAAACCGAATGCCCATCATCGAAGTTGTGACGGTCCACCATGCCAGCGGCCTCGAACTGCGTGAGCACGCGGTAAACGGTTGCCAGACCAACGGTGTCATCGGAGTTCATGAGCTTCTTGTATACATCTTCCGCACTCATATGATGCGGGTCGGCCTGTTCCAGCACTTCCAACACCTTTAGTCGCGGCAAGGTGACTTTGAGTCCAGCTTTTTTAAGGTCTGATCCGGGCACGGGCACGTCCATTAATAACAGTAGCCGCTAGGGTTTAGCAGCGATCGTGAACAAGATACTTGGGGCCTATGTTTTTTACCACCCTCTTGACGCCAAACAGGGTGGAAAACTAGCTAGACGTAGGGTGTCCGCCATCGGCAACCCTAAAATTTTGCTGTAAAATGTATACGTGAATAGGGCAATGGTAGCTTGCGAGCACTCTGCTACTGGCTACGTAAAATAACAACGGATTTTAGAAAGGGTGGGGACAGATGCAGGATTTAGCAGGATTTCGCGATGATGTTAGAGGATGGTTAGAAGATAACTGCCCCGCCTCCATGCGCACACCAATGGCCGCAGAAGAGACACCCGGTGGTGGTCGTAACGCTCAGTTCCCCAACCCAGACACCAAGGTTTGGTTGGAGCGTTGTGTCGAGCGGGGGTATACAGTTCCCATGTGGCCCAAGGAGTTCGGCGGTGCTGGGCTCAACAAAGATGAAAGCCAAGTACTGCGCAACGAGATGGGGCGGATTAACGCCCGACCACCGCTGGTCGGAATGGGTCTAAGTATGATCGGTCCTGCGCTGCTCGAGTACGGGACAGATGCCCAGAAAAACGAACACTTGCCGAAAATTGCCCGGGGCGAAATTTGGTGGTGCCAGGGCTACAGCGAGCCCGGCTCAGGCTCGGATTTGGCAAGCCTACGCACGGCTGCCGTAGAGGACGGCGACGACTTTATTGTTAATGGCCAAAAAATTTGGACCTCTGGCGCCAATCATGCAGATTGGATGTTCTGCTTGGTGCGTACCGATTTTGATGCGCCGAAGCACGAAGGCATTTCCTTCGTACTGTTCGATATGGCCACCCCGGGGGTTACGGTAAAACCCATCAAACTGATTAGTGGTCTGTCGCCGTTTTGCGAAACGTTCCTTGATAACGTGCGCGTACCAAAATCCAATTTGGTCTACGAACTGAACAAGGGCTGGACTGTTGGCAAGCGCCTGCTGCAGCACGAACGCTCCATGATCGGGGGGATTGGTGGCGGACAAAAAACTACATCACTGGAAGAATACGCACAGCAGTATTTGGGCACAGACAGCGACGGAAAAATTGCCGATCCGCAGCTGCGGGGCCAAATCCTCGCCCACCGAATGAACGATCGCGCCTTCGGACTGACCACTCGCCGCAGTGTTGAGGAATCAGCGACGGGCAACGCCCCTGGCGCCACTTCGTCCATGTTCAAGTACTACGGCACCGAGCAAAACATTGGCAAATACGATTTGATGCTTTCGGTTATGGGAACTCAGTCCATTGGATGGACTGGCGAAGGTTTCGATGAAGAGGAGCTGGGCACTACGCGGGCCTGGCTGCGCTCCAAGGCCAATAGCATTGAAGGCGGCACCTCGGAGGTGCAGTTAAATATCATCGCCAAAAGAGTGCTCGGCCTGCCTGAGTAGCAGGCTCTGCTGTCTTGCAACCTGCATGCCCGCCCGTCGTGCAGGGTGACCTTGAACAACGCCCAGCGTGTCGTCTCCAGAAAGCTATTGCTTACACAGACAGCGGTGGCTGCCGGCGAGAGAATGGGTGCTACTGCCTGTGGCCCAGCTCGAACTTTGCCTACCAGTAGACATTAGCCTCGACGCCTTTGACTCGACAATTTACGGCAAACTTGAAGGTTAATTAATGTATCTCAGCTCCAATACCCTCACGGAAAAAAAAGGAAAGACGGCTCGTCGTTTACCTATTACCGCGCTTGTGCCCGGGTGTATCCAGATGCGCAGCAAGCGAATCCTAAATTCGCGGAGTTACAGCTGCGGCCGGGTATGACGGCCACAGTAGATATCCGCACCGCTAAGCGTACGGTGTTGCAATTCATTGCTAAGCCCATTCTCAGAGCATTCTCTGGAGCCCTGAGTCAACGTTAGCCTGCTTGAGCCAACACGAGATTGGCTCTTGGCGATTGCCAGCCGTTGGCTGGCAATTGCTGGGTGTTTCTGGAACAGTCGCGCAAGAAAAATAGGAAGCGACTGTGTCTGCAATTGTCCCCTCTGCCCAAGAACTTATCGACAGCGATAAATCCGTACAAGAGCATTTCTCTATCCAAGTGCATCACGCGGCCAATGGTGAATGTCGTTTGAGCGCCAACGTGGATCGAGGCTGGCTCAATGGTGCAGGCTTTGTGCACGGCAGTGTGGCTTATGCCCTAATGGATAGTGCCAGTGCCTATGCCTGCGCCTCAAAAGGTGTTCGCGGCCTCACGATTAATGGCGCGGTTACGTACGTAAGAGGCAGCCAGGCAGAAGCTGAATTGGTCGCTACAGCCAAGGTCCTAAACCAAAGCCGCCGAGTAATGAGTCTGGGTGCCGAGGTGACGAATGCCCAAGGTGAACTGCTCGCCCACGGTAGCTTTTTGTTCCAGTTGCGGGTCGAGTAGCGCCTGCTGATGAGTACTGAAGCTTTAACGATCTCAGTCAAATTCGAGTTACTGTTGGTGTCACGATGCAAAAGATAAAAGTCGATATGCAAGAAAACTTGAGGTGGCGGAACCCAATTACTCTGTTGGTACTAATGTCTGTGGCCATGCCGCTGGCGTTCAACACTTGGTCGGCGCTGCTGAATAACTTTGCCGTAGAGCGCGCTGGGTTTACCGGGGTGGAAATTGGCATCCTGCAGAGTTTGCGTGAGGTGCCGGGCTTTCTTTCCTTTACCGTGATTTTTGTCCTGCTGGTTATAAAAGAGCAAACCTTTGCCGTCTTTGCGCTTGCCTTGCTGGGGCTGGGCGTGGCTTTGACGGGTTTTTTCCCATCAGAATACGGTCTGTACTTTACGACAGTGTTAATGAGCATTGGCTTTCACTACTTTGAAGCCATCAAACAGTCCTTGAGTTTGCAGTGGCTGAGTAAGGATGAAGCCCCACAGGTGCTTGGTCGCCTGATCGCCGTCGGTTCCGTAACCTCGTTAGTCGTCTACGGCATTCTTTGGCTGCTGCTGGAAGTATTCGATGTCGGCTTCAAGTGGAACTTCGCCTTAGCAGGAGGCCTATGCTGCCTGCTGGCAGTTTGTATGTTGCTAGGTTTTCCACACTTTGCAGCGAAAACCGCCCAACATAAGACACTTATCTTGCGGCGTCGGTATTGGCTCTACTACCTCTTAACATTTCTGTCTGGTGCAAGGCGGCAAATTTTTGTGGTGTTTGCTGCCTTCCTTATGGTGGAGAAGTTTCGCTATTCGGCCTCACAGGTGACCCTCTTATTCCTCATCAATTACGCGTTTAACTGGCTGTTCGCTGAGCGTATTGGGGCTTTGATTCACCGCATTGGCGAGCGCCGTGCGCTAACGCTGGAATACATAGGGTTGATCTTTGTTTTCACCGCCTATGGATTGGTGGAAAACGCTACCTTGGCGGCGGCTTTGTATGTGATTGACCACATGTTTTTTGCCATGGCTATCGCCATCAGTACTTATTTTCAAAAAATTGCAGACCCTAGGGATATGGCCAGTACTGCTGGAGTCTCATTTACCATCAGCCATATCGCGGCCATTGTGATACCCGCAGCGCTAGGCTTGGTGTGGATGTGGTCTCACGCCTTGGTGTTCTACATCGGCGCAGGATTCGCCGTGCTGTCATTGCTGGCCACCCAGCTCATTCCCCTTGATCCGGGTCCCGGCAACGAAACAGCGTTACCCGGCTCGGGCGATGAGCGGTTAACAGCCCCGTCTTAGAAGAACGAGACGCTCGCTGGGTCAACATCGCGACAAGTACCGTTGCCCATGGCCTCGTATTCGGCACGGTCAAAGTGCTCGCCACGGAAGATTAGTACATAGATCTCACAGCGTAAGATTTCATCGGTGAAACCGTCATCGCTGAGCAGCTCAGCCTTAATGCTGCCTACTGTGACTTCTTCATCGTCCATGAAAATTCCTTGGTCGGCAGGGCTGTCGAGGATGATGCTGCGCTTGCCATCAACGCCCCAGGCAAGCCACGGAACTTGCTTACCATCTTGGCCCCTGCCCGGGTTGCCTGTGGCAGCGAACTCGGTCCAATAGGCACTCATGCTATCGGCCAGGGCGAATTGGGCCTTATTGCCTGGATAGATGTAGTTGATACCAAGGCCGCTCTGAAAATTGTTGAACGCAAAGGCGATTTCTAGGCCATGGGCTGCACCCAGAGCCTGGCTTAGGTCAAAGCCAAGCTGGCTGGGTTCTTCGTCCCAATCAAATCGATAGGTATAGACACTAGGGTTGCCGGAGACGCTCATAGCTCGGGCCAGACTGTCGACGCCTCGCTCTTTCCAGCTAAGCGCGCCGTATTTGACCATGCGCAAATACGCAGCTGGGTCTTTCAGCTTTGGTAAGAACCCCAAAAAGTATTCTACATACCGCGGGTCTGTGGTCATGAATAAAGCAGGCTCGTCGCGGTTGGTGCCAAGTATAACGGGCATCTGATTGTAGTTGGCGGCATCAGAAAAAATTTCCTCGGTGGGCATGTCTGGCAACACATGGCCGTCACCGAAGTTGCCGGGCAAGTCCACCATGGCAAAGGCGTCGTCATCAAACAGCGCATAAAAGTCGTTTGGTGTCTTGCCGTACAGGTACTGACGCAAATCGGTTCGCGACATGTCCTCAGCATACTGTTCGGCTGCCTCTGCAGCGCCCACCGTGCCGTCGGCGACTAGTAGTTGCCTGACGATTTCAGCAGAGCTGTAGCGATGCCCTCCCTCTTTTACCGAGTTGCGGGCGATGTCCAGAGGTTGGGTTTCAAAGCCACCGCTTTGCACAATAGCTCGGTGAAACAAGCCCTTGGCCAGGGGTGACGCCAACATCGCCAGCGTGTTGAAGCCGCCAGCGGACTCCCCAAATACTGTGACATTGGCTGGATCGCCGCCAAAGGCTGCAATGTTTTCGCGTACCCATTCCAGCCCGCGTACCACATCCAGTGTGCCGTAGTTGCCCGAATCGTCCTCGGGGTTGCCAGTGCTCAGGCTCGGGTGACTGAACCAGCCAAACAGGCCCAAACGGTAGTTTATGGTGACGACAACCACGCCGTGTTTTTGCGCGAGGTTCTCGCCGGTATAGCTGCTGCCTTTGCCGATGGAATTACCACCACCGTGCAGCCAAAACATCACTGGCGCTGACTCGGCCTCTGGCGGCGCGTAAATGTTCAGGAACAAGCAGTCTTCGTCGCCCACCGTAATAGCCTCATCGGTTGGCTGGGAACTCAACAATGATGGCAGTTGGGGGCAGGCGGCTCCGGGCCTTAGGGTCTCAACAATGCCGCCTTTGCGGGGTGCCTTTGGTGGCAGCGGTGCTCGCCATCGCAGTGTTCCCTTGGGGGGTCGAGCATAGCGGACGCCTTGCCATATCCGCGCCCCCGAGGCGCCCGTATAGCCCAGCACAGTGCCTGCGGTGGTTTTACGCAGGGTGGCGCTGTCTGGCTTAGCAACGAAGGCGGCTGGCTGTGATTTGCTAAAAGTGAAATAGAGTGCTGCCACTAGCGCGATAACGACCACCGATGTTAGTGCTGCTTTCATAGTGCTCCCACAAGCAGTGCGACAGGGTTAGCCGTCGCTCTGTGCGGCTATAATAGTCGTTAGCAGTTCCAGGCTGCCCTTCATACCCTTGGCGATAAAAGGCTCTACCTCTACCGGCTCGACGGCTGTTTGCCAGATAAAGCGCGTGCCTTCATCGTGAGCTTCTAGCGTAATGCTCGCTAAATGCGACTGCAGCGGTGGCGTTGACTCAATTACCGAGTATTCCAAATACATTTTCGATTCATCACGCTGCGTAATGCGTTCCGCCAAGCCGCCAGCGCCGAGCATTTTAAAGCGCCGGACTTCGCCGTCGAACTCTGCGGACTCAACACCGGGTACCCAGTCGACGCGGCCGGGCTGACCAACAATGGCCCAAATGGTGGCAGGCGAGTAGGGCATGATGCGTTCGATCTTAATAGCCATATAGGTGCTCCCGAGCTGAGGCGATAGGCAACTGAACTTTTTCGACCGCAAACCATAGCGCAGTCCTACCACTGTTGCGATCTATTCAAAGCGTGACGCCGTTCTATCCCTAAGCCTTCTGTGGTAGAAGATGTCTGCAGGGAAAAGAGAGGGTTTTAGATGGCTCAGCATGATTTAGTAGTGCGCTCGGGATCGGTAATAGACGGTACAGGTCAACCGGCGTTTACCGCCGATGTTGCGATAAACGATGGCCAGATTACCGAGATCGGTCATATCAGTGGCAAAGGGCGGCGCGAAGTCGACGCGGACGGTGCCTTGGTCACTCCGGGCTTTGTTGACATTCACACCCACTACGACGGTCAGGCCACTTGGTCGAATCGCATGTCGCCCTCGAGTCACCACGGTGTTACTACCGTGGTTATGGGTAATTGCGGCGTGGGCTTTGCGCCAGTGCGTCCCACAGACCATGACCTGTTGATTGAATTGATGGAGGGCGTCGAAGACATTCCAGGCGTCGCCTTAGCCGAAGGCCTGAGCTGGGAGTGGGAGTCTTTTCCAGACTATTTAGAGTATTTGTCGAAACGTCAGTTTGATATGGATGTTGGCGCGCAACTGCCGCATGCGGCGCTGCGTGTCTATGTTATGGGCCAGCGCGGCGCAGACCGGGAACCAGCCACGGCCGCCGACGTTGTGGAAATGCGTCGTCTTACCGAGCAGGCCATGCGTGCTGGTGCGCTAGGCTTCACCAGTTCACGCACCCTCAATCACCGCAGTGTCAGAGGGGAGCCGACGCCAACCCTGCAGGCCGAATACGATGAACTGGTCGGTATGGCCAGCGCGCTGCAGGCTGTCGGCCGCGGCGTAATGGAAATGATCTCAGACTTCGACGATCTGGATGCCGAATTCGACTTGCTCAAGTCCATGGTTCGCTCGGCTGGGCGTCCCATGTCTATTTCACTGGCTCAGGGTATTGGCGACCACGGCTGGCGCAAGGTCTTGAATAAAATTGAAGGCGCCAGCAACTCAGGCTTGGCCATGCGTGGTCAGGTAGCTCCTCGCCCCATTGGTATATTGTTAGGACTGACCGCAACGTTGGCGCCATTTACGACCCGACCATCTTTTAGCGAAGTAGCAGGCCTACCCTTGGCTGAGCGTGCGGTAGCGCTGGCAGACCCCGCACGCAAAGCCCGTATCCTTGCGGAGCAGACGGGACCCGGTTTTATGCGTCTGTTTCGGCTCATGGACGAGGGCCGGAAAATTTGGCTGATGACGGATCCGCCAAATTATGAGCCTGACCCGGCAGACTCGCTGAACGCCCAAGCGTTGCGGCGCGGTGTTGACCCTTGGTCTTACATTTATGATGCGCTGCTGCAGAGCGATGGCAAGGCGCTGCTTTACACGCCGTTTGCCAATTACGCGGAAAATAACCTCGATTGCTGCCGCGACATGATTTTGCACAAGGACACAGTGATGGGCTTAGGCGATGGTGGTGCGCATGTCGGCACCATTTGCGACGCGAGTTTTATCACCTCTTTGCTAACCCACTGGGGGCGTGACCGCAGCCGTGGCGAAGGCATAGATTTGCCTACCTTAGTGAAATGCCAGACCCAAGATACAGCTCGGGCAGTAGACCTGACGGACCGAGGCACGCTTCAGCCGGGTATGCGCGCGGATCTGAACATCATCGACTTCGACAACCTCAATGTTCGCCTGCCGGAAATGGTCAATGATTTGCCCGCAGGAGGTGCGCGCTTACAGCAACGTGCCGACGGCTACGCTATGACAATTGTGCACGGTGAACCTACCTACGTTGATGGTGATGCCACCGACGCTCTGCCCGGTCGCTTGGTGCGCAAGACTCAGGCTGAGGGGTAGTCGGCAGCATCTGTTGCCGGTGCAGGAGTTACCTTGAAGGGACCGCTAGAACATATTCGTGTGCTGGACCTTACCATTGCCCGTGCCGGGCCAATGGCGGTGCGTCTGCTGGCGGATTGGGGCGCCGATGTGATCAAAATCGAGCCGCCGCCGCGCAAAGACGCGCAGGGCAACTCGGTCACAGGGGGGCGACGTGGTCCTGATGAGCAAAATTTGCATCGCAACAAGCGTTCCTTGGCCATTGATTTAAAACATGCGGACGGCAAGGCCCTATTTCACCGCCTTGCCAAGGAAGCCGATGTGGTAGTGGAAAATTTTCGCAGCGCGGTAAAATACCGCTTGGGCGTTGATTACGAGACATTGAAGGAGATTAATCCCGGCTTGGTCTACGCCAGTATTTCAGGGTTCGGCCAAGACGGACCGGATAGCCAGCGTCCTGGGGTGGATCAGATCATTCAGGGCATGAGCGGCTTGATGTCAATTACTGGCGAGTCAGAACATGGTCCCATGCGGGCGGGGATCGCCATCTCAGATACCTCTGCGGGCATGTTCTTGGGGCAGGGTATATTGCTTGCGCTACTGCACCGTGAGCGCACTGGGCAGGGCCAGTGGGTCCATACTTCACTCCTCGAAGCCATGCTGTCTAAACTAGATTTCCAAGGCGCTCGCTACACGATGAGCGGCGAGGAGCCGGCTCAACAGGGTAACGATCACCCTACCCAAGTACCCATGGGTATGTTTCAGGCTAAGGACGGCCATGTGAACATCGCTGCCTTTGGTGGCCAAATGTGGCAGCGATTTTGCGATGCGCTCAATGCAGTCAACCTGTTGCAGCATCCGGATTATCAAGGTGTCGGCAGCCGCACCCGACAGCGCGCGCAAATCAAAGCCGACATGAACGCGGTGACATCGGCGTTTACTGTGAGCGAACTGGTGCAGCGCCTGAACGACGCTGGCGTGCCATGTGGACCGATCAATACCATCCCCCAAGCCTTCGAAAATCCGCAGGTACAGCATCTTCGTATGGCAGTTCCAGCACCACACCACGACATGGGCGAACTGCATCTTGTGCGCAGTCCGATTAACTTATCCGCCTACCCACACCCAACGAGCTTGACGCGAGCCGCCCCGGATCCCGGTGCAGATGGTGCGGCCGTGCTCGGTGGCTTTGGCATAACTGCCGGGGAGATTGCGGCGCTGCAAACTGCAGGGGTGATCGACTGATGAACTGGAAACAGAGCTTGGGTTATGCGGTTGGCGATCTTGGAATCAACCTTTACTTCATCTCGGCCATGACCTTTCTGCTGTACTTTTATACCGATGTACTCGGCATTAGCGCTGCCGCTGCTGCCGGGGTACTGCTGGTTGCACGGGTGGTGGATGCTGTAACAGACCCGCTTATGGGCGCTATCGCAGAGCGCACAAGCACCCGCTGGGGTCGTCTGCGTCCCTACCTGCTGCTGGGTGCTATCCCCCTTGGGGTAATTACGGTGCTGACTTTTACCGTGCCCGACCTAGATGAAAGTGGCCGGGTGATTTGGGCGTATGCCACCTATGTTGGCTTTGGCATTCTTTATACGGTGGTGACCATCCCGTATTCAGCCATGACAGCCTCGCTAACCGATGATTATCAGGAACGCACCAAGCTATCGACTTGGCGCATGGGCTGCGCTTTTTTGGGCGCTGCAGCAGTGACAGTTGGCCTGCCAACCATGCTGCCGTTTTTTGCTAGCCCGGCGGATGGCTATCAGGCCGTGATGGGTCTGTTTGCGTTGATAGCGACCCTGCTGTTGGCGGTGAGCTTTTTTTCTACTGAGGAAGTAGTGACCCCGCCACCGCAACAAAGTCTAAGCTGGCGCGACAGCCTCACCGCAGTGTTCAAAAACCCGCCGTTGATGATCGTCATCGGCCTGTTCACTCTGGGCATGCTCAGCTTTACCGTGCGCCAAACCGTCACAATGTATTACTTCACCTATAACGTAGGTCGTCCGGATTTAGTCGGGCTGTTCTTTGGCTTGGGCCTTATCGTCATGTTCATTGGTCTGCCCTTTGTGCCCATGCTCGCAGCGCGTTTCGGCAAGGCGGGCACAATTCAGCTCGGCTCTTTGTTTAGCATTGTTGCCTCTATCGGTTTTTATCTGACCCCTGCGAGCGAAGTCACATGGATTATGTTCTGGGGCTGTCTGGTCGCCTTTGGCGGCGCGCCTGTGGCGGTACTGGGTTGGGCGATGATTCCCGACACAGTAGAATACGCTCAGTGGAAACACGGCAAGCGCGCCGATGGAGCGGTTTACGCCTCGGCCAGTTTTTTCCAAAAACTCGGCAAGGCCGTAGGTGGGGCGGGCGTCGCATTAGCGTTAAGCGCAGTAGGCTATGTTGCCAATCAGGATCAAACGCCCCAGACCTTGGAGGCGCTTAAGCAGATGCTTACCTTTGTGCCCATCGTGCTGATGACTATTGCCATGGTGCTCGCCCGGTTTTACACCCTAGACAGCGCGCTGCATGAGCGCATTCGCGGTGAGTTGCAGGCCCGGACAGACCACGACGAGCACCTAGTCAGCCAGGCGTGACCACTCGAGCAACAGCAGTTTCATTGCCGCGGCAACAGCAATGGGCTGATCGAACATCAGATGGTGGTAGGTACCGGGTACGGTAATCATTGGTAGCTTGCCGCCGCTGGTGGCCAGCATATGCGCGCCAAAGAGTGCGCCCTCATCTTCGCTTTTCTCACCGAGCATTAGTGCGGTTTTGCAGGGCAGGGCTATCAGTTTGTCGTGCTGATCCGTGCCCATCTCGAGATAATCAAACAAACCCGGGTCAAACTTCCAAGTCCAGCCCTCGGCGACCTCTTTTAGACCGTAGGTGCCCAAGTGTTTGAGCACCTCGGGGTGCACTCCGGGTTGCTCGGGAATAAAGCGGAAGCGCCCAAGCGCCGTGTCGAAGTCATCATAAACCCGCAGCTTGCGCCCGGGTTCTACGCCCTCACGCTCGACCCTCAGGCCCCATTCCATGGATTCTGCAGGCGGCGCCACGGTGAAGTCCATAAACAAGATGCCGCCCAGCTGCGGACCAAAATAATGCCCGGTCTCCAAGGCCACGAAACCACCAAAACTGTGGCCGACGACAATGGGTTTGTCGCCCAACTCAGCAGCCTGACAAACCGCCCAAACCTCGTCGGCGAAGTTTTTGCCGCTGTAGCGTTGGCGCCAGCCGCTGTTACCGTTGCCGGAAAGGTCTATGGCAGCGAGGCGGAACCGATCGGCCAAAAATGGCGCGGTAAAGCGCCACCACTCGAGGTGGGCGTTACTGCCGTGAATGAGCACAATGCCCGGCAGACCGATATCGCCCCATGTCTCGTAGGCTATGTCGATGCCGTCCACCGATACGCTGGCTGAAGCCGAGGGGTGTTCCATGGCCGTGGTGTACCAAAAGGGTAAATCAGACACGCTTTGACTCCGGCAAAAGCGCCATACCCTACACGGGGGGGTGATCATTTTCACGCTTGCAGAAATGTTAGATACATCTGCCAAGGACTTTGATTAGACTTGCCCCATGCATTTAAGTACCGACACACAACTCATCGACTGCCCCTACTGCGGCGAAAGCTATGAGTTGGTCATAGACACCAGCGTCAGCGAGCAAAGCTACATTGAGGACTGCTATGTTTGCTGCGCGCCGATTCAGTTCACGGTCACGGTAACCGGTACAGGGGAGTTTTTTGTGCTGGCGCAGCACGAAAACGACTGTTGATAGGTAGCCTTATTTGGTCGCATATGGGCTCATGGTCACGAGGCACTGCAACCGCAAAGGGGAGGTATGAAGTATGGATATCGGAATCTGCGTTCCCAGCCATGTAGGCGATATCGACTACATTGTTCGAGCAGAGGCATTGGGCTACAGCCACGCGTGGCTGGCTGACAGCCAAATGATCTGGTCGGACTGTTATGCCGCACTGGCCTTGGCAGCAGACCGCACCAGCCGCATTAAGCTGGGTACTGGTGTGGCCATAACAGGCACGCGGCCGCCCTCGGTGAATGCTTCGGGCATTGCGACTATTAACGCGATAGCCCCCGGGCGCACGTTTTTCGGAGTTGGTGCGGGCAACACGGCCATGCGAATTATGGGGCTGCCGCCCCAGCGCATTGCTCAATTTGACCAATACCTTGCTGAGGTTAAGCCGCTGCTGCGCGGTGAAGAAGCCATGATGCGGCACGCTAACCAAGACATTCCCATCCGTCACATCATGCCCGACAAGGGCTTTGTCAATTTCGACGATCCCATTCCTCTGTATGTGTCCGGTTTTGGACCACGCTCTCTTGGCCTAGCAGGGAAGCATGGCGACGGTGCCGTGCTGTCTATGCCCGCCAGCCCCGCCATGATGGAGCACATTTGGGGCATGCTAGAAAAGGATGCCCCAGCGGGCTTCAATCGGGACGAGTTTTATACCACCGCACTCACCGCCATGGTGGTAAGAGAGCCTGACGAACCCTTGGATTCGCCTCGAATCAAGCGCGATTGCGGAGCCATGGCCATCGCCGCCCTGCACTTTGCCTACGATCAGTGGCGTAACTTCGGCTGGCAGCCGCCCAATGCCCTTGCTGGCGTGTGGGACGATTACACCAAGCTGCTGGACGAGTTTCCGCAGGAGCGTCGACACCAACGTATTCACATGGGCCATAACTGCTGGGTACTGCCAGAAGAAGAACGATTTCTCACCGCAGAGCTTATTCAATCGACCTGTCTTGTTGGCACCCAGTTCGAGCTCGTGGAAAAGCTTCAGGCCATGCATGAGGCTGGACTGAATCAGATCATCAACCTGCCGTCTTTCGATCCGCGTTTCGATGTGCTGGAATCAGTAGCGGAGAAAATTATTCCCTTTGTCTGAGGAAGACAGGGGCAGCGGTGTTGGCTGGCTGTGACACCAAAATTGAGAGGGGAACATGGAGCACTTTTTACAGGACATCGTCGTCGTGGACGCCGCGACATTCTTGGCTGGACCGGGGGCTGCCACGATGCTTGGCGACTTTGGTGCCAAGGTCATCAAGATAGAACCACCAAACGGTGATGGCTATCGAGGCCTTGTGGGCCGTTATCCGGTGCCGTATCACTGGCTTCTGACCTCGCGCAACAAGCAATCCCTAGCACTGGACTTAAGCAAGGACGCTGGCCAAACGCTGATGCATCAGCTCATTGCAAAGGCCGATGTAATGACCACGAACTTTATGCGCAGCCAGCTTGAGCGCTATCAACTGACTTACCCAACACTTCAGGCCATAAACCCTCGCCTGATCTTTGCTCATATCACTGGTTACGGTGACGACGGCCCTGACGCGGACAAACGTGCTTTCGATGTAACTGGTTGGTGGGCGCGCTCCGGGATGATGGAATTTATTCGAGATCCCGGTCAGACCCCGCTGATGCCAGCGCCAGGCATGGGCGATCATTCCACAGCGACGGCCCTGTTTGGGGCGATTATGAGCGGGCTATATAAGCGCGAGCGTACGGGCCTCGGCTGCCATGTAAGTACGTCTCTGGCCGCAAATGGTGTCTGGGCTAACGGTATGGCGCTGCAGGGTGTGGCTGCGGGCAACGATCTCGCCGAACATCGGCAAAATGCAGGTTGGGTGAATCCCCTCAGTGGCGCCTATGGGTGCGCTGATGGCAGTTACCTTGTGCTCACCATGATCAATACCCAGCGCGAGTACCCGCAGTTGTGTGAGGCGCTCAATCACCCCGAATGGCTGCTAGACGAGCGGTTTGCCGACATCCGTCAAGCCATGCGTAATCGAGATTTGCTGCAGCAGATGATTGCCGAAGCATTTGCCCAGATGACTTACGATCAGGCGGCCAAATGTCTGGATGAACAAGGCATTACCTACGCCAAGGTGCAAACCATGAGCGAGGTGTTGGCGGATGAACAACTGCGAGCCGCAGGCATCGTTATTGAAACTGGCGACAGTCAGGGCGATTACGACCTAACAATAGCCAGCCCGATCAATATGGTCGGCGAAGCGAAAAAGACCCCACAGCGTGCGCCAGATATCGGCGCGGACAGCTTAACTGTGCTTCGCGAGCTAGATTTTGAAGAGTCTTTCCTTCAAGAGTTGCTGAGCACTGATGTCATCGTGGATGGCAGCCAGTCAAAAGGCTCCTAAAAGCCCCCAGAAGCGCGGTTACCGCGCGCCAGGAGAGTTACCCTAATAGACCAACCGAAACTGACCCTAGTGACTTTGNGTGGTGCCTTTGGGCTGCAGAACGTCAGCCCATTTTGTTTGAAAGCTGAAATGCTNATGACCCAGTTGGGCCTGAAGTATGACATCGCGGTTCAAGCGGACCCTCGCAAAGCCNCCAAGGGTAAGCTGNCATATCTCNTCAGTGATGGCGACAAGCTGCCTGACTCCNAACTCNTCACAATGCATATCGACGCGCTGACCTAGGGCCGAGTGTATGGTGNNCTCGCNGCAAAGGATCAGGCATTTGGCATCGCTTTGTCGCGGCTGGTAGACGATCATCTATATTGGATTNTGGTAGCCAGTCGTTGGCTAGACGACGNCTAGTTTGTGCATATTATCGACGGTTTTTTTCATATTGCGCCAATACCGCTGCGCGGCTTCGTCGCCAGGCAGGCGCGCAAACAAGTCGAGAAGACCTATTTTCTGCACGGCTTAGGGCGTCATTCCCAGCAGGAACAGCATGAATTCGCGCGCCGTGACTTGCAGGCTTTGCAGGCTGCTGTGGGTGGTGACGGATTTCTCTTCAGCGCAGAGCCTTGTGTTTTCGACTTCACCATTGCCAGCTTTATGGCTGGAGTTTATGACCAGCAACCACCGACTTGGCTAACGTATATTGCTGAGGATTACACCCGGTTAAAGCGCTACACCGAGGACGTGCAAGCGCATGTTGGCGTATACGGTCGAGCCACTTTGTAACTCGACCGCTATCGTGCTGATCAGCTTACAGCGCATTGAGTGATTTGGCCTTGGCTTTCAGCGTAGTCCTCTACAGCCTGCCATACGCGCATCAAGTTACCGCCCATGATTTTGTTGATATCCGTTTGGTTGTAACCTCGGTCGCGCAGGCCATCCATTAACGCGCCATAGGTCGACACATCCTTCAGGCCCGTAGGCAGGCTATCGCCCACACCGTCGTAATCCGAACCAATACCAACGCTGTCGATGCCGCCCAGGGCAACCGCTCTGTCGATATGATCGAGTACCATGTCCATGGTGGCGAAGGGATACGGATTGTCCTCACGGTACTGTGCGCGAAAGGTGCGCAGCTCAGGCGCATCTCTTGTTAGGTTGTTTTGCCGCTGATAAGCCATGGCTCTCGCACTGGAGGCGTTGGCGTATTCTCGGGCCTCACTGCTAATAAAACTGCTGCCAAAGTTGATTTGAATAACCCCGCCAGCGGCAGCCATGGTTGCAAGCATGTCGTCTGTCATGTTGCGTCGAAAACCCGGAGTAAAATGCCGCAGCGACGAATGTGAGGCGATTACCGGCACTTCGCTCAGTTCCATTACTTGCGTAAATGCCGCGTCAGAGATGTGCGAGACATCGATCATGATGCCGCGTTGGTTCATTCTTGCGACCATTTCCCTGCCCAATGGCGATAGACCCCCATGGGCTTCGTTGAGATCGTAGGAAGAATCCGACAGTGCATTCGTCTTACTGTGGGCCAGCGTGATGTAGCGTATGCCGCGCTGATAATAGTGTTCTAGAGCGTCTTCCGAGGTGGCCACCGGGCCGCCATTTTCCATGCCCAAGGGCATGGAAATCAGCCCTTCACTGGCTTGGGCATAAATGTCAGCGCTACATGTCGCGATGGCAAATTTATCCGGATGGTTTTCAGCCAGCGCTTCCATGTCGTCAATAAGTTTGTCAGCCAAGGTGGCGCTGTTACCGGCTTCGTCTACGGCTGCAGGAATGTAGATCGACATAAAGGCCGCATTGAGTCCACCGGCTACGGCGCGTGGGTAGTCAAAGTCGCCGCCCTCGGTGGCAACGCCAACGTCGGTGTAGTTGCGATGCAGCCTGAACGGGATATCGATATGGGTGTCGATAATCAAGGTTTGCGGTGCAGGTTTGGCCTCGGCAGTGTCGTTGGAACCAGCGCAGGCGCCGACGAAAAAAATAGCAGCGCCAAGACTGATAACGCGGGGCAGAATGGAATGTTTCATTGGCGAGTAAAATCTTATGCAGTTGAATACTCGGCCCAGAATCTTGCTTGGGTTGCCCACAGTCTGCTTAGCCACAAGGTTTTTATTCTGGATGCGTGGGTGTAACTTATCCAGTAGGCAAATCAACAGGAGGTCTTATGATCGAGTTTCATTCCCCCGCAGGTCAACGTGGGACTCCGGCAGTTCCCTATACGCTGGGTATCGACCTCACCGCAGGCCAGCCACAAGTTGTCGGCTTGCTGGCCAACGGCTTTCCCGATTCTGAAAATTTCCTCCGTCATGTGGGTGCTGAGTTAGAGTCGTTAATCGACAGCATCGAAGTGCGCATCTGGAATAAGGGCAATGCCTCCATAGCGGCTCCAGACACCATGCTCGATGAAATTCAGGCCCAGTGCGACGCGGTGATTGCCGCCTACGGTCACTGAGGCAGCTGTACTACCGGCACCGTGCGTGACGGCATCAATACAGCAAAGCGCGGCCTGCCATCGGTGGCGTTGGTCACGGAAGATTTTTGGCCTCAAGGCAACTTTACTGCGGCCAGCCTAGGTATGCCCGAAGTGCCACGGGTGCAGCTGCCGCATCCCTTGGCGGGCACGGGTCAGAAGCATTTGCGCGAGGTTGCGGCGCAACTGGCTCCGCAGATTATCGAGCAGCTTAAGGGTGAGTGACATGCTGCAGGCCGCGGACGAAGCGGCAGCGCTTGAGGNACTGCATAACGCCGGCATGACGGACGGGCTGCCGGTGGTGATTCNAACCGCCGAGCGCGTGGCGAACTTGGTGTTGGCCAGCGGCCTCGATGCCGATATGCAGCTAGGAGTTATGGGTCCGGCCGGAGGCGTTGCCACAGTGGAGAAAGTGGCTGTAGCGGCGGTTATGGCCGGCTGTCTTGCGGAGCATATTCCGGTTGTGATCGCAGCGGTTAAGGCTGTGCTGGAAGACGAGTTTGATCTTGCTCAGATGCAATCTACTACCCACTGCACCGCACCGTTGATTATCGTCAACGGCCCCGGTCGCCTGAGCTGCGGACCCATAGCCAGCGGCTTCGGCGCGCTGGGTCCGGGGTATCGGGCCAACGCCAGCATTGGTCGCGCACTGCGTTTGTGCATGATTAATATTGGCGGCGCGCGTCCGGGTGAATCCGATATGGCCTTGCTGGGCCACCCGGGTAAGTTCACCTATTGCTTGGCCGAAGATGAAGAGCATTCACCCTTTGCGCCCATGCATACTGACTTAGGCTTTACTGCAGAGGATACTGTGGTCACCGTAATCGGCGCCGAAGCGCCGCATTCGGTTGTGTATTCCGGAGATGCTGACGACCCAGAAGATGCGGCCAAGCTGTTGGAAGTGTTAGCGATAGGTTTGGCCAATATGGCGACCAACAATGCGGTGCTAACCGGCGGTGGGGCAGTGGTGGTACTGAATCCAGAGCACGCCAAAATTCTAGCGGATGCCGGTCTTGATCGAGCTGCCATTTTGCACCGGCTGTGGGAGCTCACTCACTATCCAACCGAGCGGCTGGCCTATTTCGCGGCAGGGTTTGCAACGCGGATCAAGGAAGAAACCTATCCCTGCTTCAGGCAGCCCGAAGATATTTTGTTGCTCATGGCTGGCGGCAGCGGTCTGTATTCCATGGTGATGCCGTCTTGGTGCGCTGGG
Source organism: Gammaproteobacteria bacterium (assembly GCA_002731575.1). Lineage (GTDB taxonomy): Bacteria > Pseudomonadota > Gammaproteobacteria > Pseudomonadales > Azotimanducaceae > UBA4421. The sequence goes on from PCCE01000009.1 coordinate 64,903, forward strand.
GCCCATCAGAACCGCTACGTTAGCCAGCAGGTAGCGCTGGATCTATACTGCGAGATTCCCGGTCTAAATTAACCGCCACATGTCTTATCCAATACGGAGTCCGAAATGACCGTTATCAAGCAAGATGATCTGATTCAGAGCATCGCCGACGCACTGCAGTTTATTTCCTACTACCACCCAACGGATTTTATTCGCGCCATGCGCGGCGCGTGGGAGAAAGAAGAATCGCCAGCCGCCAAGGCGGCGCTCACCCAAGTGCTGGTGAACTCGCGAATGTGTGCGATCGGCAAGCGGCCCATCTGCCAAGATACGGGAATCGTCAACGTGCTGGTCTCGGTAGGCATGGATGTGCAGTGGGATGCGGACATGGCCTTTGAAGACATGATTAACGAAGGCGTGCGCCGAGGCTATACTCATCCTGACAACGTGCTGCGTGGCTCTGTGCTCACCGACCCCAACGGCGCAAGAACGAACACCAAGGACAATACGCCAGCAGTAGTGCACACCAAAATTGTCGCGGGCGACAAGATAGAAATCGAAGTGGCGGCCAAGGGTGGTGGTAGCGAGGCCAAGGCTAAATTCGCCATGCTCAACCCCTCTGACTCAGTAGTCGACTGGATTTTAAGCGTAGTACCGACCATGGGTGCAGGCTGGTGTCCGCCGGGTATTTTAGGTGTGGGTATTGGCGGTACACCTGAAAAAGCCATGCTGCTGGCCAAAGAGTCGCTAATGGAGCCGCTGAACATGCACGAGTTGCAGGCCAATGGCGCCAGTGATGCAGCAGAAGCCTTGCGCATGGAGCTGTTTGAAAAAGTGAATGGGCTGGGCATTGGCGCGCAGGGTTTGGGCGGACTGACTACGGTGTTGGATGTGAAGCTCAAAGAGTACCCAACCCATGCGGCGAATAAGCCGGTGGCCATCATTCCTAACTGCAGCGCTACGCGCCATGTGCACTTTAGCCTCGACGGTAGCGGCCCGGCCCAGTTCACGCCGCCGGATCTTGCAGAATGGCCAGACATCGAATTCGAGCTGGGTGACGAAGTGAAGCGGGTCAATCTCGATACCCTAACGCCTGCAGAAACTCAGACCTGGCAGTCTGGCGATACCCTGCTGCTGTCCGGCAAGATGCTCACCGGCCGCGACGCCGCGCATAAAAAGCTGGTGGATATGATCGACAAGGGCGAAGAACTGCCGGTGGATTTCACGAACCGCGTCATTTACTACGTGGGGCCAGTGGATCCTGTACGAGAAGAAGTCGTTGGGCCTGCCGGTCCGACCACGGCCACCCGCATGGATAAATTCACCCGCACTATGCTCGAACAGACGGGCTTGCTGGGCATGATCGGCAAGGCCGAGCGGGGGCAAATTGCCATTGATGCTATCCGCGATAATAAAGCGGTATCGATGATCGCTGTGGGCGGTGCCGCCTATCTGGTGGCCAAGGCCATAACCAATTCTACCCTGTTGGCGTTCCCAGAGCTGGGAATGGAAGCCATCTACGAATTCGAGGTGAAAGATATGCCGGTTACCGTTAGCGTAGATGCCACTGGTGAATCGGTGCACATAGAAGGCCCGAAGATTTGGTCAGCGAAAATCGCCGAGCGTATCCCAGCGATATCGGCCTGAGGCGAGTCGGCGGCTGGGCTTGAGAAGCGGCGCTGACTAGTTTAGCGCGTCGAGGTAACGCTCTGCATCGAGGGCGGCCATGCAGCCAAAGCCCGCACTAGTAATCGCTTGCCGATAAATATGGTCGGCCACATCGCCAGCGGCGAAAACCCCGGGAATGCTGGTGGCCGTGGCGTTGCCTGCGATACCGCTGGTGATTTGGATGTAGCCACTTTCCATATCCACCTGATTGGCAAAAATCTCGGTATTGGGCGTATGGCCAATGGCGATAAAAACCCCGGCTAAATCAATATCTTGCTGTGCGCCGTCATTTTCACGAATGCGCATGCCTGTGACGCCCATATCGTCGCCCAGCACTTCGCTGAGCTGATGGTTCCAAAGCGGCTTGATGTTTTCTTTTGCCAGCAAGCGGTCCTGTAAAATTTTCTCTGCCCGCAGCTCGTCGCGTCGATGCACAAGGTAGACGGTACTGGCAATATTAGACAGGTACAGGGCCTCCTCAACGGCAGTATTGCCACCGCCCACTACGGCAACGTCTTGGCCGCGATAGAAAAATCCGTCACAGGTGGCACAGGCGCTCACCCCCTTGCCCTTGAACGCTTCTTCGCTGGGAAGGCCCAGATACTGGGCGGAAGCCCCGGTGGCGATAATGAGTGCGTCGCAGGTATAGGTGCCTTGGTCGCCAACCAAGGTCAGGGGCTGATCGTTTTCGGTAAGCGCTGTGGTATGAATATGGTCGTTGATAATGCTGGCGTCGAAGCGTTCTACATGTTCCGCCATCTGCAGCATAAGTTCTGGACCCTGCAGCTCTGCGTGGCCGCCGGGCCAATTCTCCACTTCCGTTGTGGTGGTTAATTGGCCGCCCACCTCGATGCCGGTGATAAGTATGGGTTTCAAATTGGCGCGTGCCGCGTAAAGGGCTGCGGTATAACCCGCTGGACCGGAACCAAGCACAATAAGGCGGTGGTGTTGGGTGTCGCTCATAATAAGGGGCCTTGTAATACAGCTTGCCACGGTAGGACGAAGCGCACGGCAAAGGCTTCTATTCTAGTAGCATTTGCTCGTTGAACAACCACTCGGCGGCACTTGTCTGAATTTTTTGAACGTCAGATCATGCCTTTTTCACGCATGGCGTTGATTTCTGCAGCCCCGTAGCCAAGCTCGCCGAGTATCTCATCGGTATGCTCACCCAGCGTTGGCGTGGCTCCCTGAACCGCCGGGTTGCCGGGTTCTGCCACATGCGCAGCGCGCACAACCTTCAGCGTTGTTTGTGGATCTTCATGGTGCTGTAGTTCCGTAAAAACCCCTCGATGGGCCAGCTGGGGTTCCAAGGCAATTGTCGGCAGGTCTTGGATAGCAGAAACCGGCACGCCAATTGCGTCGAGCGCATCAAGCCAATGTTCGGTGGTTGCTGCGGCGACCCGTGGTGCCATGAGCTGATGCAGTTCCTCGCGTCGCGCCAGCCGCAGAGAAGGTTCGTTGAACTCGGCATAGCACTCGCCAAGCCCCAGCTCTGTAAGCAGCGCCTCGACCTGGGTCTCTTTCATGGCAATAATCTGCACATAGCCATTGCTGCTGGCAAAGACATTGGATGTCGGCTGCTTGGTTGGCGAGGCGTTGCCATTGAGCTCCGGTACCTTGCCTGTGACCAGGTAGCCGGTGACCTGAGGTGCCTGCATAAACATGGCGGTGTCTAGCATCGACACATCAATGCGTTGACCCTCGCCCGTGTTGGCGCGGCGCAGTAGGGCGGCGGTAATGGCAAAGGCCGCGTTCAGAGCGGTGCTCATATCGACGGTAAAATAGCCCGATCGCACTGGCCCAGTTTTCGCGTGACCGCTGATACTCATCATGCCAGAGTAAGCCTGAATCGCGCCGTCAAAGGCTGGCAGGCCCGCGCGCGGCCCGGTTTGGCCGAATCCGGAAATTGAGGCGTAGATCAGATCTGGCTTGATGGCTTTGAGTGCTTGGTAACCAAAGCCAAGGCGTTCGATGGTACCGGGCTTGAAGTTTTCAACCACCACATCGCACTGCGCCACCAATTTTTCTATAATGGTTTTAGCGTCCGGATTCTTGAGGTCGAGAGTCAGACTGCGTTTGCCTAAGTTGGCAGACAAGAACGAAGGGGCCATACCGTCGCTGCTCGATGACATTAAGCCCCGAGTCATATCGCCGCCCTGAGGCTGCTCAATTTTGATGACTTGCGCCCCCAATTGGGCCAGCTGTTGAGTAGCAAAGGGGCCGGCCAGTACTTGGCTAAAATCCAGCACGCGAACCCTGGTCAGCGCTTGTTCAGACATGTTGTTCCTCTTTCTTTTCCCTTGCTTTGTTCAGCCATGCATTCGCTTTATAGCGGCTGCGACGTTAGCGCGGCACTAATTCGAACACCCAAAGATTATCGCTAGCGACTTCGTCAAGCATGGCGCTTATTGGCGGTTGCGTAGACATGTACTTGCGCGCCAGTTCGGCCAAGATAGGCCGCAAAGCATCAGCGTCCTTTGTACGCTGCATGGTAACCGTATAGACGTTCCCATCAATGCGCAGAAGGGCCGCGCCATTTTGCTCGGCGTCCTTTGGCCAGTGCTTCCAGAGCTTACCAATGGTAGCGTTCATGTAGCCTGACGGAATAAAAATGCGGTTGTTATGCTGCATAACCCAAGACGTCCGCGAACCCACCGGCTCAAGGAGCTGGAACTCAACGGTATCGAGGTCCTTGGTGAAGGACCAATCACTAGGGGCCGCTACTGCAGGCTGTGCAAAAGCTCCACCGGGGATCATGCCCCATGGACCGTCGGCAAAACGCATGGCGAAGACAAACACTAGGCTGGCAACTAAGATGCCGACGAGTGTCTTGGCGAAGAATTTAGCGAGCCAGAGCAGAGCGTTCATGTGTTCCCCCAAACGGCATAGACGATATGGTTAGGCCGTAGTCTACACCAGCAGCGGCAAGACAGCTCAACCACCGAACCGCGCTGGCACACAACACAGGTAAGTCGAGGAGCGATTATGGGTACAGCAGTAATTACCGGAGCCTCGGCGGGGTTGGGCGCAGAATTTGCGCAGCAACTTGCCGCCAAAGGCTTAGATCTGATTTTAGTCGCACGCCGTCGCGACAAACTTGAGGACGTGGGCCAGGCAGTTAACGCGGCCTATCCGCAGGTGAGCGTTACTCTTATCGAAGGCGACCTCAGCAAGACCGAAACACCTGCGGCCATAGCAGACAGCATCTCAGCGACTGGAGTAGCCGTACACTACTTAGTAAACAATGCCGGCGCGACGGGGCCGCGCATGTTGGAAGATCAAGAAGTCGGCTGGAGCGCCCATCAAGCCTATTTGACCCTGATGATGACCAGTATCACTGAACTGTGTCACCGCCTAATACCCACGATGCAGGCTGCTGGATATGGCAGAGTCATCAACGTAGCCTCGGTAGCAGGGCGTATCCCGCGGGCTGGAGACAGTCACTATGGCCCTACAAAAGCTTACGTTATAGCGTTGTCTGAGGCCCTCGCGCTAACCGTAAAGGGGCAGGGGGTAAACGTCAGTGCGCTGTGTCCCGGCTTCACCCACACGGATTTTCACGCCACAGCTGGCATGCTAGACATGAAGCAGTCTATGCCATCGCTGCTTTGGTACGGTGCTGAAGAGGTGGTACGCGATGGCATTCGAGGCGTAGAAAAGGGGCAGGCGGTGGTCGTTTCCGGACGACTTTACCGCTGGCTGCATCCGTTCATGCAATCGGTATGGACACGCAGGCTGTTCAAGGGCTAGCAGCACATATCAACGTGAAGGCCACAGCCAGGCTGCGGGCCATTCTTGGTGTGCGGTGCGTCCAAAGGCGCTCTGTCAAACCGTGGTTTGATGCCGCGCAAAAGCCCAGAGTTGATTGACAGCGAACCGAGAAAAGGTACCATACTCGGCCTCGAAAGAGTGCTGAAAGACGGGTGTTTAGCTCAGTTGGTAGAGCGGCGCCCTTACAAGGCGTAGGTCACAGGTTCAAATCCT
>PCCE01000010.1 GCA_002731575.1 Gammaproteobacteria bacterium
GGCGCAATAACAAGCTGAGATAGATTTTTCGGTATGTTATTCAAATCCTGCCGCCCCGACCATTTTTTTACTTGCGTCAGCCTCTGGGCTGCATCATCTCTAGAAGCGACCAGACCTCTGTTTAAGCTTTGAGCAATCTATAAGCTATTGTTTTTGCTAGATTAAATCCTAAACAGTTCTGAAGGCATCTGGCTCCATCTTGCGCATTGGACGGTCTAAACCTCAGTTAACGGCCCCTTAACTGGAAAATTTCGACACGCTACTGTGAGCTTGAGACGGCGAAGTCAACAGCGATTGGTGTACGAAACCCGAGGCGACTCGTAAAGCAGATCGCCCCACCAGCTTCTACAAGAGGTAGAAAGTCATCTCAAATTCGCCTGTAGCAATGTCCAAAGTCGCCTTGCACAGCGCTTGATTACCGTCGGTGATATCGTCAAGTTCGTGCATCGTGAACATCGTTCCCTCCCGCTTCCAAACGCCGCTGCGGACGCCAGCATTACGATTTCCGTCTGCATCGATACCCATACCTTTCCCAGTAAATGCGCCTTGCGAGGTAGAATTAGGGTTTAATGTCATGTTGTAGGTTAGGAATACACGGCCGTATACACCCGCCTTTCCTGCAACAGTTATGGTGCCTCCGGTAGTGGTTAGCTCCAGATTCATGAGTTCACCGGTCACAGTGAATGACTCACTGGGCAGGTTGATCTCCGTCGCTGTGTGTCCGTCTGAGGCCGCAAATGGCGCGATCAGGAGCATGCTCGTCATAACAAGCATTCTCGAAAAAAGACCCATTACTTGGGCGATATTTGAGCGGTCCATACGTTTTCCTTTTTGTTTTTCGTGAGTTCCTTCTGGAGCGTTTCGTGGGCACCAGTGTTGCAATGATCGCCCAGTCTTGATGGATTGAAAAGTGTATCTCCGCGTAGCCACGGGTGTAGCGGGTGAGGGCTTCGTGCCCTGTGCAATCGCCTGCAATGAAGCGAAATATCTAGCCGTGACATCCAGATGACTGGTTCCAAGAAAAGCGTCTGTTGCAACTAAGCCGCGTCTTTTTGTTTTTGCGTCGGAGCCAATTTAGTTTTTTCTTGAACCTGATGAACGCGCTTCAAATTGTTGGCCTGCTTTAGTGGCTTATCTGTTGCGAATTGTGCGTTCGCAATCGCATGGCGCTGCTCATCTGCCCTTACGCACTTGATGAGGTCGCTCAATTTGGCGTCTTGGCCGAGACCGTAATAGCCGATGGCAAGGGTTGGTGCCGGGACGTTTTCTACAAGCCCGTCTTCCACCATTTCAAGGTAGCTCGTGTAGCTCTTCACTGCTTCTTCCTCAAAGTAATGCACCATCAAATGAGCGGTCTTCGGAGAGCAAACATACAGGAGTAGGTAGTAGTTCCAGAACATAGCCTGCGCGGCCAAGATCAACCACCTTTCAAGAATGTTTGGTTGAGCGATCTCGATGAAAAACATTAGGTGCATGCGCTCGTTCTCAGCCTCGGCGAGCAGCTCACGAATCATCGGGCCATAGCCCGTGCGCATTTGTCGGAGGCTTTTGAGATGAATCCACATGCCGGCGACCATGCCGGGCACGCCAGCGATAGTTTCCAAAACGACGGCTCTGTGGCCATAACGACGAGCAAAAAATTTGTCGGCTATGAATCGGAAAAATTTCGTCTGTGCTTTGGCGAAGTTTTCAGAAAAGTTAAGTTTCATATCTTTTTCCCTATGACAGGCATTCCAAAATCTGAAGCAGTGAGCCTAATGTTGTGTGGTAATTTTGCCGCGCAGCCCGAACCTCGGCAGGACCTCTAACCCGGAGTCGCTTTGCTTGGGCTTCGTGCTAATTTGCGGGTCGCTGATGCGAGTGCTAACCGATGCGAATTACTGGGTAGAGGCTTGGAGATCCAACCCGCAAGTCGAAAATTGCGGCTATATCCTCTTGCTAGTCCTGGCCCATGTCCCATGTCTTACTGGAACGACGTGCCCATTCAAACTCCGTCAGCGACTCGTCGACGGTTAAGGTTTCGGTCTGCATTGTCTTCAACGGTATGCCGACGACCTCTGCTTGTGGGGCGAACTGCGAAGTGCTGGGTTCAAACGGTCTGACTTGCTTTTGCGCTTCCATCGAATGCTTCATTTCCTGCATTTGCTACATTTGGTAACACTACGGTGTCTACAATATGGAGACAAACGAATATCAGATGTTTAACATATTCCTTGAAGTGGATGAATTCTCTTGACTGCCGTTTGATGGCTACTTGCCATCCCATCCCATCCCACGCCTGTCTTGCTGTCGCTTCGAGGAGGATTTGACGGTTTTCAGCGGTTGCTGCTGGTTCCGATTCTCCAAATATGGCTCGAACCCAATGCCCGTCGGTCGCGTTTGGCAAAATGATGAAGCGATTACCTAGCTCTTCCTTGTCTCGCCCCACAAGGGCGAATCGCTCGTCTATGTCATCGGTATAATAATCGCGTTTGAAGTCATTGAGGTTGTCGCCTTACAGTAGTTTCAACTCGTGAGTAGCGCTGATGGCCTCTCGCGCAGGGGTCTTGTCAGATGAGTCTTTGAAAACTGTTGAATGCTCCCGGTCGGCGAAGGGTATTTCCAAATGCTGAAGTTGTTTCAGTTCGTAGTCGTAGTCGTAGTCGTAGTCGTAGGTGTTAGGGCCTTGGTCTCGATTGGTGACATAGAAAACTTCCAGGCTCTGTTTTTCGCAGTGCTGCAAATTCCGCCGCTGTCGAAGATCAGGCCACTGCCCATAAGAACGGGTTTTGTAGTAGTTCTGAACCGTGCGCACCGTCCTTGGTTTCTGCCTTGATTGAGCCGGTCATAACCGGTGCTGTGAGGCCACCTGCCAAGATTCTCGTCATCAATGTTCTTCGATCAATCGTCGTGTCCTTTGCAGTCATGTCGGCCCCTTTCTTCATTTTTACTTTATGTTCTCGGGCTCAGCTGGATATAACTCTGGCCTGCGACCGTTACATATAGTTAACTATCTCAACCGTTCCGTATGTTGGCACGGTGCAATCGATGCAGGGGGAAGGTTTATGCAGTTTTATCGAACGCCGGATGAGTGTTTTCACAACCTTGTCGAGTTTCCTTTCGAACCTCATTACGTACAGATTGACGATGGGCATGGCGGAGAGCTGCGCATGCACTATGTCGATGAAGGACCCGCGAATGCGCCGATTATTCTCTGCGCCCATGGCCAACCGGTATGGTCCTATTCATTTCGTAAGATGATCCCGCCCTTGGTGGCTGCGGGTTATCGCGTAATTGCGCCTGACATTATCGGCTTTGGCCGATCTGATAAGCCCGTTAACCCGTTGGACTATACCTTCGCTGCCCACGTGAAGTGGATGCACGATTTTGTCCGTCGGCTGTCGCTTACAAACATTAACTTAGTTTGCCAAGATTGGGGCGGTCCGATTACGCTGCGTGTTGTTGCAGCTGATCCAGATCGTTTCTCGCGGGTGGTGGTTTCAAACACTGGGCTGGCCGATGGGCGCGCCATTTCGTTGGCAATGGCGCCCAAATTACGACAACTGCTGGCGCAAACTCCGGTGCTTAACACTGCGGATTGCGATAACGCAATGCGGGAAGGGCTGGGTGAGCGTGGTGGCTTTCAAGACCAAGCTAAGAATGCAGCGGCTGGCAGCGATAGGCGTCCGCCGTTCATGTATTGGATACAGCACTGCGCCAAGTCCGACGATTTTAACCCCGGAGCGATGATGCAGCGCTGGCTAATGCACTGTACTGAGGAAGAGCAGGCCGGCTACGCCGCGCCGTTTCCGGTCGAAGCAGCTAAACAGGGCGCGCGCAGATTTCCTAGCCTGATTCCGCTGTTTCCTGACGATGTTGAAGTGCCCGCAAATCGCCAAGCGTGGGAGGCGCTCCGTCAGTTCGAAAAACCGTTTTTGACCGCCTTCAGTGAGGAAGATCCGGGGAATATGGATCAGCAGTTCCAAGCAGAAGTGCCGGGAGCTGCAGGGCAAAAGCATGTTCGGTTTAAAAACGCCATGCACTACACCCAAGACGATGTTGCGCAAGAATTTGCCGAGGCAGTGCTGGCATTTATTGCCGACAATCCTTAGTGGCTGCGGAGGCGAGATGCATTGGTCGTTTGCACGCTTTGCGGTAATTTTGCACTAGGATCAAACGGCACTGCGAAAAGAACATCGGTTCAGGCAGAGCCGCAGATTCGCGGCCAGTTAAAATAACAGGAGGCATAATGTTTGATGGGCGCTATATCATGTGGGGCGGTGAGCACAGTTTGTTTACCCGCAAGTTGCAGGCAATGCTCAACTATCTTGCAGTAGATTACGAGTTTCGGTTAAAGACGGCGGAAAGTGGCCCCATGGTTGAGGGCCGCTTAGGCACTCACTTTATTCCCGGGCTGCAGACCCCAGAGGGGTGGTTTATTCACGACTCCACGCCTATTGGTCTGATGCTCAACGCGAAATACCCAGATCGTCCGATTCTACCCAGCTCACCGGTGCAGCGTATCGCCGCGCATCTGCTTGAAGACTGGGCGGACGAATGGTTCGGTCGCTACGCGATCAGTAGCCGCTGGTGTTATCCCGAAAATATTGAACATGTAGCGCTTGGTTTTTATGCAAACTCCATCGGCAAATTTTTTAGCGAAGGGCTAACAGTAGAAGAACAACAGCAGGCGCTGCATATGATTGAGGGCGTGCGCGATAATTTTGGGCTGCACGCCTGCGCCAATCGGGGTTGTGGCCCAGATCAAGCCGCCGCCGTGAGAACAGACTTTGAGAACCTAATGAGCGCCGTCGCAGCCCACTATCAGCAGCATCCGTTTTTGCTGGGTAACTGCGCCAGTCTGGCAGATTTCACCTTTGCTGGTCTGTTTAAGGCCCATATTGCTGCCGACCCTGAGCCGCGCAGCTGGATTGAAGGCTGCGCACCAAGCATGCTTGACTCCATGGAGCGAGTGTTTAACGCGCGCTCTGACGGCGGCAGCTATGCGCCCGACGATGCGCTAGCCGACACCTTGAAGCCCTGCTTTGAGCACATGCGCGACAGCTATCACCCATTCCTTCGTGTGTCCCGAGAGGCCTTGGCGGCTGGGGAGAAATGGTGCGAGGTGGATCTGGGTGATGGTCCGGTGGCCATGCGGTCGCTGAAGTACAGTGAGATCAGCCGCTGTCATATCAAGGCAGAAATCGAGGCGCTATCCGCTTCGGACCGCGCGGCGGTAGACGCGGTACTGGGCCCCTTGGGGGTGTTGGACGCCTACTTGCTGCCCGGGATTTAAGCAGCCAGCGCCCGCGATCTCGTGGGCCTGTGCAAGAGGGGCCAGAAGCCTAGGTATAGTGTCGGGCGGATCAGGTGGTTTTGATCAGATCGACGATAATTTTTGCCACTTGGTCTGGTGCTCCTTCTTGTACGAAGTGGCCACCGCCCTTGATTGTCGTATGCGGCAAGCCCTTGGTGCCCGGCACCTTCTCCCTAAATTGCGTTTCGCCACCCCGAGTCACTGGGTCATCGTCGGCGAATGCACACAGGAAGGGTTTATCGAAGGATTCGAAAAACTCCCACGCCTTGCGTTGCTCCTCCAAAGAGGCAGAAGTAGGTAGCGTGGGTACCTGACTCGGCATGGCCCTAGGACCCATTTTGAAACTCGGGTCGGGAAAGGGTGCATCGTAAGCCTTGGCGAGGGCGGTGGGCAGCGGCGATGTGATACCAGCCTTATTCAGCAGGAACTTAATTACCTGCATGAACTTACTGGGCGGTTGCAGCATCATCGACATGAAGAAACCTATTGGCAGATCCTCGGTTTCCCAACACCACTTCTGCCAGTAGGCAAATTTGCGTGCGGGATGGCTGCCATCGCCCATGCCCCCAATAGCCTTCTGCATCTCCAGTAGGGTAGGTGTTGGTCTGTTGGCGCGGAAGGCTTCAATATCTTTGACAATTGAATCAGCAACATCTGGGTTGTAGGGCAGTCCGGTATTTGAAATAACGACCCGGTCAAAGCGCTCTGCATGATTGACCACCAGCCGCAGGCCAATGAGACCGCCCCAGTCTTGACCAAAGAATGTAATGTCAGAAAAGTTGTTGGCTTCCAGCCATTTACCCATCCACTCGACTTGGCGCTCGTAGCTATAGTCGGCCAATGCTGCCGGTTTGTCTGACTTACCGTAGCCAACTAGGTCCGGTGCAATTACCCGCATGCCAGCGCAGGTCAGATGAGGGATCACATGCCGATACAGATAGCTCCACACCGGCTGGCCGTGCATGCACAACACCAGCGGACCGTCTTTGGGCCCTTCATCTAAGTGGTGGATGCGCAGGTCGCTGCCGTCATCGGTCTTAATGATTGTGTACTGAGGGGCGAACGGATAATCTGCCAAGCCATGGAAGCGTTCATCTGGGGTCCGCAGTATTTTCATTTAGAGTCGCTCAATTAACTTGTCGACATACAATGTATGGCATTAGATAATGAAAGTCATTATCTAGCTTCGCCACCATGGCGCAGTAGCAAAATAGAACAAAAGCAAAAAACCAAACGGCGGGTTTTGCCACCCACCGAATCGTAGCAATCCATAACCTCATATTTAGGAGATCTTCATGCGCGAAGCAGTCATCGTATCTACGGCCCGCACACCCATTGGCAAGGCCTATAGGGGCGCTTTCAATAACACCACCGCACAGACGCTCGGAGCACACGCCATCGAGCACGCGGTGGCTCGCGCCGGGGTAGAAGCTGCTGAAGTTGAAGATGTGGTTATGGGTGCGGCTATTCAGATGGGCTCTGCGTTTCAGAATGTGGCGCGCCAGAGTCTGTTGCGGGCAGGCATGCCAGACTCCGTAGCGGGTCAGACCATCGATCGTCAGTGTTCATCTGGCATGATGGCGATCTCTATCGCCGCCAAGCAAATCATAAGTGATGGGATGGATGTCGCAATAGGTGGCGGCGTGGAATCCATTTCCATGAATCAAACTGGCGATATGTTCGCCATTCCCGATTCCCATCTGTTGGCCAACAAGCCGTCTTTGTATATGGCCATGATCGAGACCGCAGAAATAGTAGGCGAGCGCTATGGGGTAAGCCGCGAAGCGCAAGATGCTTATGCGGCCCAGTCACAGGCGCGTACTGCAGCCGCCCAGCAGGCCGGTGCCTTTAACGACGAAATCGTCCCGCTGCCTGCAGTAATGAAGCTACAGAACAAAGAAACGGGTGCGGTTACAGAAATAGAAACAAATCTCGACAAAGACGAAGGTAACCGACCGGGAACCACCGCCGAGAGTCTGGCTGGTCTGCAGCCTGTATTCGCCAACGGGCAGGTGATTAAACAGGGCAAGCATGTGACGGCGGGCAATGCCTCACAACTCTCAGACGGGGCATCTGCGTGCGTGCTGATGGAGGCCAAACTGGCCGAGCAGCGCGGTGCTGAGCCTCTTGGTTTATATCGCGGCATTGCGGTTGCTGGCACCAATCCGGATGAGATGGGTATCGGTCCGGTGTTTGCGGTTCCAAAACTGCTAGAGAAAAATGGCCTGACCATGGATGACATAGGCTTATGGGAACTGAACGAGGCCTTTGCGGTGCAGGTTCTATACAGCCGTGACAAGCTCGGCATCCCTGACGAACTGCTCAACGTGAACGGCGGTGCGATCTCGGTAGGGCATCCCTATGGTATGTCTGGCTCCCGTATGGTGGCTCACGCGCTGATTGAAGGTAAGCGTCGCGGCGTTAAATATGTGGTTTGCACCATGTGCATTGGTGGTGGCATGGGTGCTGCTGGCTTATTTGAGGTTCTCTAAGGTGTTGCAAGGTCGCTCAGTTCCAAACTCGCTTGCAGGACTAAGCCTGTGCTGCGTGGCTCCGTCACAAGCCAAGGCAAGCTGATATGAGCGATTCAACACAATATCAGCCACCAGCCGCATGGACTTGGGTGCGCGAAGATGAAAGCCGATTTGCCAACATAAATCGCCCGATAGCTGGGGCCACCCACGACAAGGAACTGCCGGTTGGCAAGCATCCGCTGCAGCTCTATTCGTTGGGTACTCCCAATGGCGTCAAGGTGACCATGCTGTTAGAGGAGCTATTGGCAATTGGCCATCAAGGCGCAGAGTACGATGCTTGGTTGATTAACATTGGCGCAGGCGATCAATTCAGCAGCGGTTTTGTCGACATCAACCCCAATTCGAAAATTCCAGCCTTGGTGGATCACAGTACTCCCGCGCCAACTCGGGTCTTTGAGTCTGGGGCCATCATGCTGTACCTAGCAGAAAAGTTTGATGCCTTTGTGCCGAATCAAGAACCCGGTCGCGCAGAGTGTCTGTCGTGGCTGTTCTGGCAGATTGGCAGCGCCCCGTATCTGGGCGGTGGCTTTGGCCACTTTTATGCCTACGCGCCGGAAAAATGGGAGTATCCGATCAATCGCTTTGCCATGGAGATCAAGCGCCAACTCGATGTGTTGAATCAAACCCTGAGTGAGCGTCAGTTTCTTTGTGGCGACGAATACAATATCGCTGATATGGCCGTTTACAGTTGGTATGGCCAACTTGTGCTGACCGGATTATATGAATCCAAGGAATTTTTGCAGGTGGAGTCGTATACCCACGTTCTGCGTTGGGCCAATGAAATTCACGCACGATCAGCAGTTCAGCGTGGTCGAAAAGTAAATCGCGTGAGTAAGAGCGGTGTGGCCGAGCGTCACGACGCCAGTGATTTGGATGCGCTGAACTAGCTCTAAACAGCGTTGTTGATGATTGGCGGTTAAGGGCGCGGCAATTCTGATCTTTACGGGTTGTTCTGTAGTGCTGCTGTTTCAGCTGAGACCGGAGCGCTCAACAAGCCCACCAAGGCATCAATCAGGTTTTGTATGAACAAATCGGATTGATGGCCGCGAAACGCGTTCTTTTGTTTTGCTTGATGATACATGGACGCAGAGCACAGCATTACCGCCGCTTCCATGCGTTTGAGGTAGTGATCGTCGCGAAGATGCGGCAGGACCTTTCGGAGGAGAACCCCAGTCTGCTGTCCACTCGCTCCGCCTCCACCCTTGGCAGTCACTGCTTTTAACGGCGAGACATCGGAAATCGCTAATTCATGGCCGAACGCTTTGATGTAGCGTCGAAATTCGACATCTGACCGCGCAAGATAAAAGGTGGGTTCGACCATCAGCGCGCAGAGCTGGCGCAACGATGGCTCTGTTGAATTTTTCAGCACGGCGGATAAAAATTCCGCACGCTTTGTTTGCGCTTGTTCGGATCGCTGTGTGTGTATCGCGTCTAGCAGGCCGGTCAAATTTTTGAAGTGATACTGCAGTGCGGACTCGTTTTTTTGGCCCGCAACAGCAACGATTTCTCTAATTGAGATGTTTTCGACCCCTGCTTCAGCGATCAATTTTTCTGCGGCGCGCATCAGTGCGTGCCTGGTTGCTTCACTGCGTGCACGGCGACTGTCGATTGGCTGCTTTATTGCGGTTTTTTGCATTTGAATCTGTGTGTGTTGTTCGCGCTCTTGGCGGTGAGCTGCTGCAGCATAAGACCGTTCTTTAGGCCTCTTGTCCGCTCGAAAGAAGCCTATTTTACTACTTTTATGCGGTCACCGGCGCGGGGTTCACCTCGGGGATAATCGCCATTGATCAATCGTAGCGTTTCTTCTGCGTGCTGTCTGACTGGCGCGTTGCGTGCCATCTTTGCATAGGTATCGCCTGGGCGGGCTTCCACCAGAGCAATGGATTGTCTGTTTACCAAGCGCATATCGTCTGCCGTCATAGGACGTAGCGAAGCCACCATGGCCGCAAATTGCTCCTTAAATACTTCTGGGTCTCCCTGGTCTTTTAGCTCGCCCTCAAACAAATAGATGTCGCCGTCCTTGAAAACTACTGCAATGGCGCGTTTTTTGGGTAACTCGCCGGGGACTTTGATATCCGCGATGTAGCCGCTAAACGGCCCGGCCTGAATTTCTTCGCCGTTTTCTAAGTCATCACGCTGCAGTGTTTTCTGCAAATACTCTTGAGGGGTTTGCGGCTCTGAAGGAGGAGCAGACCTGCGTACTGACATTTTTGCTCGTCCGGCACCATCGCGGCCAAAAACTTCGGTATCCGAAGACTGAATATCCCAGCCTTCTGGGAAGGTGATTTTCAGTCGCAGCGCGCCATGGTAGTAGACGCTATCCTTGGCCACGCCGATGGCGCTATCCGTCCCGAACCGTAAACCTTCCAGCATGCTCATGTAATCCTGCTCCGGCTCGGGTAGCTCATTTAGCATGACATACTGAGCCTGCTGCACTAGCTCGTGCAGGCGTTTCGCGTGGGCCGGGTGGCTGCCTAGTAAGCCGTGATAAACCGGTGGTGAGTTCATGACGCTGCGACGGAACGCCTCGTGGTCGCGGAGAATTTGAATGCTCTCAATAGAAGCTCGGGGGTCATAGCCTGCCTTGCGAGCCAGTTGCATGCCAAGCTCATCGGCCTGTAGCTCATATTTTCGGCCATAGCTGGCCAGTGCGGTAGTTTTCAGGCTTTGCGCCAGACCAATAGTCGAACTTGAGCCGGTGGCAAAAGCGCCGAGAATTCCCGCTAGGCCAGACAGTCTTGATTTCGCCACCTGCTGACGCGAATGTTGTAGCACAACGTGGGCGATTTCATGCCCCAGTACACTGGCGAGTTCATCTTCTGAGCGAAAGTAGGCGAGTATGCCCCGGGTCACAAATATGTAGGCGTCTGGCGTCGCCCATGCGTTGACCACCGGTTCGTCTACTACTGTGAAGGTATAGGTCTCGTTGGCGTGGCTCGATACCGCCAAAAGGCGCTCGCCAACATCAGTAACATACTGCTGCCAGGCACTGTCCGGGTAGATCACACCTTTTTCTAGCAGCTCGTTGTACATCTCGGCTCCGGGGCCGGCTTGAGCGTTAGCAATGCACAGAGCGAGCGTCATCCACAGCCAAGCAGTGGTCCTATTGTTAGTCTTAGGCCGCGCTGAGACCCGCTTTGCTGTAGGTTGTAAGAGTCGAATAAACATATCGGTTAGGTTGCATCGTCGCTGTTGGCGAGGAAGCTCAAAAGTTGTTTGGATAACGATTTGCAGGCATTGTTTTGTACTCGGGCGACGATCGGAATTGGTATGACGAAGGCTGGCATGTAGCTGGTGCCCGCCGCGTCTGACGATATACGCCCTGCGGTTTGCCCGTCTTCAGTATCCCAAATGGTGGCCTCATAGGAGGCGTCGTCATCCCAAGTCAAAAAGCCAAAGCATCCGCCACCGCCGGGTCCTACCGAGCAGCCAATAGAGCCTGCGGAGGATGTTCTATTGGTACGGCCATCCACCCAAACCAGGTAACGCAGGCCAACGGCCTCTAGCTGAGCTGCGAGCTTGGGTTGCGCTAGTAAGGCAGATAGCTGGGAAGCTTTGTCTGGCGCGGTACGCGGCTCGAACCATGGAAAGGTAAGGTCTCTGAACTGCTCAACGGGTATGACGGCAAGTTCTTCACCGCCGCGGGCAAGGTCGTCGGCAACGCAATTGATGAATTCAAGCTCTGTTTCCGCAGCGCTGGGGCGGCTGGACTTGCCGATTATCACCACGCTTTGGCCAGCTACGATGCCGGTCTCTCGCTCCCGCACCTCCTGCAAGGTGGAGTTAACGCAGCCGCTAAGCAACATGGCGGCAAGGCTGATGGCACCCATGCCCTGCAAAATACGTTGGTTAAAGGACATAGGGCGCAACGACGCTATGGTTTTCATTGGGCATTCTCCTGGGCAGCGTCTGCCGTATCGGCCGCTGATTGCGTCGTGGCCATATTTGCCAGCCACTGCTGGGCGCTGGGGTGGGAGGCTAGGTTCAAACTAAAAGATGCCATGACGTCTCGACAGGCAAGCAGTGCTGCTGCCTGTAGAGCACCTTCGGCACCTCGATAATCGCCCTTATTGGCTTTGCCATAGGATGACAGCAGCCATTGGCTAACGCTGGCACCGTTTTGATCAAGAAATTCAAAACGAAAGCGTATCCACACCTCGTAATAGTCTGATCGTGTTTGTTTTGGCAGCGCGAATTGAACCTCTTCGATACTCGTCAACAGATAACCGTCAACAGCGTCTTCGGCCGTTACTGCTTGCTGCAATTGGTGCTGGCGAAAGACGCCTGTGCCCATGCGTTGCAGTAGGTCTGCGGGTACTTGTCCTAGACCAATTGCGTAGTCGCCCAGGCCTGGGATTTCTTCGCTGTGAGTAAAGCCAAGGAGCTCTTCGGGTACCAAAATACCAACGCTAAGGGGTAGCGGTTCGACGAGTGGCACTGGGAAATCACTTTGTAGCTGTACCTGCACGGTGCCGCAGCCGCTCGCGAGCATCACTACGAGCAACGGCAGCAGGCTTCTTAGCAGGTGTCTGGGCAAGCGTCCGCTAGGAAGGCATGCTAATTCGTGGTTGCTGCTGTCGGGCCGCTGCGAAAGTTTCATTGGTACTCCGTTAGTCCCACAAAGGTGCCGTCGTTCCGATAGGCCAGTTCACGCATCAGCGCCGCGAATCTAAAGACTCGTGCATTAGGCTGGTCCAGATACACTGGAAAGGCAACCGCGTGGATGCGGACAAGGCGGCGACCAGTGGCATCTGCGACGTTCACCCGGTCCACTGCCTCGACCACTTCCTCAATAGAGTTACCGGTGAAATCATCGCCAAAAACATAAATGCTGATCCGTTTATCCGGATCATAAAAGTCTTGGATCGCTGCGCTAATTCCCTCTATCGGACTGGAATTGCTGAAGGGTGCCCAGTTGCGTAGCCGAGTAATAATGTTGCTGCGCCTGCTCGGACTGTCTTGAATCCATTGTCTACGATATTCCGGAAACATGTAGTCGCCCATATCGTTCATCACCTGAATACCCTTAACTTGTGGATAGATCGAC
The DNA here is from genome assembly GCA_002731575.1 of Gammaproteobacteria bacterium. Taxonomy (GTDB): domain Bacteria; phylum Pseudomonadota; class Gammaproteobacteria; order Pseudomonadales; family Azotimanducaceae; genus UBA4421. The sequence goes on from PCCE01000010.1 coordinate 12,878, forward strand.
AAGGTTTCCTGTACTTTGCGTACCGCCTGACCCCAAGCGGCGCTTTGCATGCTGCCAGAGGTGTCGATGACGAAAATAATGTATTCCGAGTCGACACTGATACCGCCGACCAAGCCAGACTCGCGACGAAAATTCAGCCCCAGCAGGCGCTGCATTTCATCGGTCAGGCTTTGTCTGGCCCGAGCCAGTTCTACTTTCTGTGTAGACACCTCGGCCTCGGCTTCGGCGAGGTCTTCGAATTGTCCTTGGACCTGGGTTAACTGTCGCTGCAGATCACCTAGGGTAAGAAGCAAATTGCTGAGATCGGCATCGTCTTCGACAATCTGGCGCCTGAGCTCCTCAATTTCACCGCGAATTTCAAACAGCTGCTGCTCGCGCTGCTGCAGCTGCGCCTGCAGCTTTTCGCTGGTGATACTAGTCACTTGAGACTCAAAACTTTTGGACAGCATCAGCAGCAGGATAATGGCACCAAAGCCGCAGCAGATGACGTCAAGAAAAGACACGCTGAACTCCTCACCCTGCCGCCGCATCAACATGGCGACAGCCCCCAGTTGACACGCCGAGTCCAGCAGGTGCCTTTGGCTTCAAACCACAGGCGCATTAGGGCCAGTCCCAAGACGGGGATATAAAGGCCCCGCCGGTTGCGCGGGCCAGCTGCCACCAAGCAGCGCCGGCCATTGGGTCGCCCTCCATGGGGAACAAGATGACGTTAATAGGAATTTGTCTTGGCAGCCGGTTCGCAGCGTCACGAAAAAAATCCAGGCGCTCACGGCCGCTCACAGTGGCCTGTCTTGGCGTCTTGTCGTCTCGGGTGGGCAGGCCATCCGTAATAATGTAAACGCTGTCAGGGATCGGGCTGAGGTCGCGCATCGCCAGCACCAGTGCTTGCAAATTGGTGCCACCTGCAGGGATCTGAGTCTTGAGGGTGTTCACTGCGGCGTTTAGCTCGGTACCGTCGCCCATGGCAAGCCATTCCATGGACTGTGAGGTGGCCAGCGTCGCCACGGTTTCATTGAAGCGATAGATTTGGAACTCGGCATCGAGGGGTAACTGGGCTGCTAGCCATTCCACCGTGCGAATAGCACGCTGCCACTTGGGCGCGCTACGCTGGCTTTCGTCGGACATGTTGCGTCGGCGGATGATGTTCACTACGGTTTCGTCGAGCATGCTGGCAGATACGTCAATGGCAATGACGATGTTACGACCGCCGATTCGCATACCCGTTAGGTACTGACGGTCGCCTTCGCCTTCAATCACGCGAAGATCACTGCCAGCGTTGGCGCGCTCCAGTGCTTGCAGTCTTTTCACCTCGGTTTCTCGGCTTTCGATATCTGATCGAAGTTTCGCTGCGGCTGCAATTTCTGCCAACGACAGGCCTTCAATCTCCTGCAACTGCTCAATGAGCTTGGCCAGTTCCGCTTCCTTGGCGGCTCGCTCGGCAGCGGTGTTAGCCAGTTGTGCCTGAGTGTTTTCTGCGTCTTCCACTAAGGCATAGAGTTCTTCCTGTCCACGCAGTACTTCAAAATCTAACAAGCGTAATTCGGTTAGCAGATCTTCATTCTGGGGCGGCTGGTCTTGGGAGTTGTGGTTGATGATTAAGAAGATCAGCACAACCGCACCGAAACCGCAGGACATTACGTCGAGGAAGGCCAGCGAAAAAACGTTGGTTTGACGTTTGCGCCTCATCGTTAAGCCACTCTAATCGCCAGCCACTGTTGGCCTTGGAATGTCAGTGCCTGACCGACAAAGAGCCGCGCCTTGGTTGGTGGCTGGCCGTCCACTTCGATAGCCACGCCGGGACGCAGCAAGCCGTCCTCGTCTAAAAACGCGCTAAATTGCGGGTGTGTTATCGGGTAGGCGGTAGCCTGCTGCACTAGGTGGGTGGCTGCTGCCGCGCGCTCGGGGGCTGCTGAATCAGGCGCTGTAACAACGGCTTGTAGCGTAGTCGCAGATTGGTTGGTGCGGTTGCTGGTATGGCCTCTTACGCGCTCAAGGTTTTCTGGGTCTAGCTCTGCGGCAATGCTTAGCGCGGCTAGAACTACGCTGGCTTCTTCGGCAACCTGCAGTCCGGAGACTCTGCTGCCTAGGCGCTCAGTCAGCAGTGGTACCTGAGCTAACCGATGGCTAATGATGACCGGATCCGAGGAATCGAAGTGTAGCTCGTCCAATTTCGCATCCAGTCGAGTTTGCAGATGCTCAGGCACAATCGCAGCGGTACGTTGGGTGCCCTGGGATTCAATCGACAGCTTCAACTCGGCGGGTAGGGTGCCATCGGCTATCCAGCCCATAACCGCGTCGAAGGTCTGCTGCTCTGTTTGTGCGCTATGCAGTGGATCAAAGCGTGAGCTTTGAATGAACTCGTCTGCCAGTGTATTCACCCATTGATCTACCAAGCTAATCAGCCCAAAGCCGTATTCGGTGGACGCGGTAACCGTTAGTTCGTTGCCGTTCACGGCTACCCTGCTGTGAAAGGTCTGATGCAGTCCAAGGTCCAAGACAAAGGTTGGCGTTGTCACCTGCGCTGCCAACGCGTAGGCCAGACTGTGGTCGATGAATCCTAGTGGCTTAATGCCAGCGGCGCTGGNTACCCCGGCGAGCAGGGCAAGCTGCTGGTCGGACATCTGCGGCGGCACTAACAAGGCTGCNGCTGATACGTCGGTAGCTTCACGCAGCGCCTCAAGNTGCTTAAAGCACAAATCGGCCNGTGTTTTAAAACTGCCTAGNGCATTGGGCAAAAGCTCATTATTTAGCCGGCTNAGGTANTTANAGGCGAAAGCCTGGGGTAGCGTTTTCGCCCGAGCGAGGGCTTCCATACCCAGCGTTAGCTCGCCTTGGAAACTGGCAGCGCAAGGTGCACGGTAGATTTGCGCACCACTTTGCGTGAAGCAACTCAGTTCCCAATCGTTGATGTCGATTAGATGCATCGTTCTAGCCCGTGGTCCTTAGGTGCCGCAGCAGTCGCTGGTCGCAGTAGTCGTGGGTGTCAAGTACCAGCCGCTCTTGCAATAGCTGCAGTTGGTGCATGAAAAACATCAGCACGATACTGATGACTAGGGCAATAAAGGTGGAGTTAAAGGCCACTCCTAGGCTGGCGGTAACTCCAGCGATATCCCCTTCAACCGCCTTGTAGGCTTGGCCGAGGGCATCACTGATACCGCGCACGGTACCAATGAAGCCGATAGAGGGTATGGCCCAAGCAATGTAGCGGATCATCGACAGTTCACTGTCGAGGCGGTCTGATTCGTTTTCGCAGATAGAGTTCACGGCCTCTGACACATCCTGCACATTGCGGGTGGAGGCGAACCGATTGAGCGCAACGAGCAATGCTCTAGGCAGTAAGGCGCGCTGTGCCTCTGCGGCCAGCGCCTGCAGTGGGCGGGTGTAGGTGCGCGTGTCCTCGGGGAGAATGTTGACCCCCTCGGCGACGGGGATAAAATCTTCGTTCAACATGCCTTGTTCACGAAAAATACTGCGTGCTTTGAAGCCCATCATGGCCAAGGCCCAAAACATCAGAATAAAACACGACTCCTGTTCGTAGTCTTTAATCACCACATACAGAGAGCGCGGCTCGGCAGCAGCGTCACCCTGTTCTGCGATCAGTTGGGCACGCTGTTCTAAGGCCACCTCCGCATTCGGGCGAATTACGGTCTGATAAACCAGATGCACCAGAATAATGGACGCGACGAGGGCTGCGATTTGATAAACCAACTCAATCGGTAACGTTCTTTTCATGCATCAGGTTCCTTGCCGGTGTTTTGTGAGCGTGCCTGCCAGTGTGGATCGGGTTAAATGTCAGTTGGTAGTGGTGCAGCGAAGTCTTCGGAGATTTCCTCGCTGGGTCGGAACACGTCTTTGTTGCGTTCCTCTAACTTGCGCTGCTTGCCCAAGGTCGGGGGCTGTGGTCGCGTGGCGTCTTGGGAGGCACTTTGGCCGCCTTCGGTGGTGGGCAATTGGCCACTGCTTAGAAGCTCGGTTTCTTGGTCAGCCGAATCTGCCGTCTTTGCTGCCTCAGCAGGGGTGTCAGTTGTTCCCGCGCTACTGCTCATAGCCCATGTTAGTGATAAGGCCCAAGTCAGCAACAGGGCGGGAATCAAGGCTGGCAGGCGAACTGTGGGCAGGATCTTCATTGGCAAACACTCATTCTGCGTATCTGGCGACTCTGAAGCCTAGGTCCTGTCGACCGTCTATTCCATAGTCGCGAAACGAAAGTCGCAATTCTGTGATGGTGCCGTGCATCCAGCTTGCGCCGCGTATGACATGGTACTCGCCGCCTGTTGGTCCGAGACTGTCATTTACTGCGGTGTCATCGGGTATTTCGTAATAATCGTGCACCCATTCCGCCACGTTGCCGCCCATGTCGTAGAGCTTTCTGTGGTTGGCTGCATAGCTGCCGACCGGCGCGGCTACGGTGTAGTTGTCGTTGTAGGCAAATATGATGCGGCCGATTTTGTTCGCGGCACTTCTGTCGGCATAATTTTCAAAGCGCGTGGGTGGTGGCAGGCTATCGCCCCAAGCGAATCTCAGTTGATTGCCGTCTGCGGACAGTTCCGGCGGTAGCCGACGCGCAGCCCAGGCCCACTCCGCTTCGGTGGGTAGCCGGTAACCTAGTGCATTTGCATTGACGGCTACGACCTTGGCAAATTCCATTTCGTAGAACGGCTCCAGCTCTTCTTGCTCCGAGAGCCAGTTACAGTAGGCGGCAGCGTCGTGCCAGCTGATTCCAGTGACTGGCTGATCATTTTCATTGAGCGAAATCTCATCGAACTTGCCGGAATCGTGGCCGCTGGCAAAGGCGCGAAATTGCGAGTTGGTAACCTCGCGGTCAGCCAAATAAAACAAACGCTCGAAAGACGCCGTGCGCATCGTTTCGTTGGCGCGTCTGCCCGGCTCGCGCCGTGAGGCCCCCATGTTGACCTGATCTGCATTTTGTATGCGCAGCAAATGCCCTCCCTTGTCGGTGAATACTGGGCGTATGGCGGCTAGGCGCGCTTCTTCTAACGTCAGCAACTTGACCCTTAGCGTTTGCTCGACGCCGGGGATCGGATAGACAGTGGTTGTGAAACCTGTATAGCCCTCTCGAGTTACCTCAACCTCGTAAGGCTGCAGCGGCAGCGCGAGGTTCTGCTTGCCATTCAGAGTATCAAGCGCCTCATCATTTACCCGCACCAGAGCATCGGTTGGACGTGTTTCCAGTCTCAGGTCGCCAATTAACCGTTCAAGCACAATATGTTTGGCCGATACCTTGCCAGTGGGCAAATTGAGCTGCTCGCGGGCAGCGCGATAGCCCTTGGCGAGCACCAATAGGCGCTGCCCGGCCTTTGAGGCTAGATCTAGCTCTATTGGGGTATCGCCCAGATATTTACCGTCAAGGGACACTGCCGCGCCAGCGGGCGAGCTGGTGAGACTGAGCTGTGCATCGGCTTGTACGAGTGCGGCTGTCTGTAGGGTCACGGCGGTACCGGCTTCGGCAAAAAGCCGCTGTTGGTATCTTTTAAATCCGCTGCGGCGCAGCTCCATAAGACGCTCGCCAGCCAGCGCGGGTACAGTGCCAGGCGTCGCGACGCCTGTAGATTCGCCGTCGATGTATATCATCGCGCCGCTTGGTTGGCTGTTCATGGTGACATCAGACCAGTTCGGCAGCAGGGTTACCGACAACTGTTGCTGTACGCCCTTGCCTTCAATCTCGACGATCTCTGCAGTACCTTGGTAACGCGGGTGCGACAGTTCGATGCTATGCTCACCGGCGGCCAGCGTAATACGGTAGGGGGCATCTTGAGGCGCGGCCATGGGCTGCTGATCATCTATTTGCACCGTGGCGGAACTGGGCTCTACGGTTAAGTGCAGAAGCCCTGGTGTTGGGATCAGTTCGAAGAAAAATTCCTGATTTCTGCGCTCGTCGACATCGATTGCGGTAGTCAGTTCGACATAGTCTTGGGCCTGCGCAACCAGCTGATAGCTGCCTTCACGCAGTAAAAAAACCTCGCCCAGATTCAGCGAAAAACCACCGCTGAGGGTGACCGATTGGGTTGGCGCTGAAAAGGCAAGCCGCACGCTCTTGGCGGTAAACAAGAACCAGATAAGGAACAGGGCAAGTACCGTGACCACAAGTATGAGTACTTGGGTAGCCGACCACCCGCGAGTTTGACTTTCCACTGTGCTGGGCGCAAAAGCGGCGGCTTGAATCTGATAGCGCGGACTCTCTTGCTCGCCCTGTGGCCTATTCTGATGCGTACCCTCTGACGTACTCATGGCCGAATGCGCTCCCGGCAGCTGAGATCCACAGCGGGGATGCCTGGGGTAATGATAACAGTGCGGTAGACATCGCGGCAGCCGGCTTGAATGCCGCGAAATGTGTATTCACCTACCCGCAGGTCAAGGGTAAGGCGCTCAAAGCGTCCTAGTGCACCCAGATTCGATGCGCTGATATCCGTCGCATTATCAGAGATAAGGGTAACCGCCACCGTTGCACGGTACTGGGCCAACAGTGACTCAACTTCATCAACCTGACGACTGAGACCGGTGTTTTGCAAACTTTTGTTATCGGCAATGAGCCGTTGGCCTTGGCTAATTACGTCTTGCGCCTGGACGAGCAGCTTTTCGCTGGCCAGCTTGCCGGGTTGCTCCACGATAGTGGTCAGCTGCAGCTTTAGCCGCTGCAGAGTTTGTGCCGAACCCAGCCCGTCGATGGCGAAGCTGATGTATGGGTTGGATTCCAGCACATCCCCATATAGGTCGATAGCGGCATCCCACTGTTCTTCAGCCAGAGCAGCAGATGCCTTGGTCTGCTGCTTTATCAACTCAGCGACGTCGTCTAGCTGTGCCACATGCTCTAAACCTGCCAGTGCCGCAGCGTTCTGGGGGTCAATCTGTAGTGCGGCAGCAAACTGTTCCTTGGCTCTCGGCAAAAGGTTGTCTTCGATGGCTGACATAGCCTCACCCAGCCGGGCTTGCAGCAACTGCAGCGACAGTGCGTCTTGGGCTGCGGCTGTTAGCTTGCCGATTTGCGATGTCTGCGGATCAAGAGTGCGTAGACGGTTATAAACACCTAGGGCTTTGGCGTATTGCTCGGCGAGTTCGTGATTACGTGCTTCACGCAGCAATGCGATGACCTCAGGCAGCGCCTCAACCCGGTTGGCAAGGGCTGCGAAAGCCTGTTCTTGGCTGCTCAGTTGCTGTGCTTCGGCCAAGGCGCTGTCCGCTGCGGCTGGGTTCAAGTTGTCTAGTGCAGTGTCGATCCGTGATTTCACATCTGCCAACGCGGTTTGAGCCTTGGCCGTCATATCGGCAACGATTTGTTGGGCGGCCCGATAACTGGCGGCTGCCGCTGCAAAGTCTTCTTCGAGGTAGCGTGTGTCTCCGCTCAGTGCTAAATCCTTGGCAGCCACAAGATCTGCGGTGGGATAAAAGTCGAGATTAACCAGTTCAGTTAGTGTTTGCTCCGATTCCACATAGGCCGCAAGGGCATCCTTTGCCGCGGTCTCGGCCTGCTGCTGGGTGAGGGCGGCAAAAGGTGCTAGAGCCTCTTCGGCCTGCGCGCTAGGTGCGGGGCCAGCTGGGTCTTGCATAACTGTAGCCGCTTTCTGTGCACCAGTCGTCGGTGGGGGATTGATGCTGGCAAGATAGAGGATCAGTGCGCTGGCGCTGCCAACAACGGCCAATAGTGCAACGAGAAAAAGACGTGTTCGTCTATCTAAACGCTGCAGTAGTGGGGGCTGTGCGTCTGCTAGGGCTGTCGCTCGCTGAGTAAGAGCCGGCGCAAGCGGCGTAATTGGCACCCTTTGTGTTTCATTACCGGGCACCGTTAGGAATCTCCCGGCGCGGCTTCACCAGTATTAGCAGGTGGGGTTTGGTCATAACCCAAATCTTCAAAGTAGATTTTTTTAAGAATTTTCCGAAGTTCCTCGTATTGCTCTGCCACGGTGCCGCTGAGGCGGAAGGTTTCGTTTTCTAGCTCTAGCGTTGTGGGCAGCAGTTCGTCTTCGGCTGCAATGCCGATCTCGCGTAGTTTGTCCGCGTACTGAGCGGCCTCTTGGGACTTTTGCAGGCTGTTGACGATCAACGCAGCGCCTGCCCCAACACCGGCAACACCGCTGGCATCAACGTAGGGACTATCGCTTTCGTAAATGGCGGCTACGCTGGTGGCAATGCTAACGGTGCCTGCAATAAGTCGTTTGCGCGCCTGATCTTGAAGCCTCTTAAATGTGATGGCGTCGTTGTAGCTGGTTTTTCGCCATTGGTCATAAATAGGCAGCATTTGTCGATAGTAGTTGGCGTAGTATTCGTCCAAGGTGTCGATGAAGAGGTATTCCCTCTCTCTAACCTTTCTCACTTGCCCCAACACCGGGTCATTTTCGGCGGGTAGGCGTTGCAGTAAAAACCGCCCCTCGTTCTCTGTTACCGCGCCGGCAAAGGCGTCTGGGGCAAAATCTTCGGCAAATTTCACTTCTGCGGTGGCTCGAATAACGCTGATGCGTTCGCTGTTCAAATTTTGGCGATATTCCAGTAGGTCATCGGCAAAGGCTTTATACAGTCCTTGAAAGGCATCGACGCCTGGCGGTAATCCGTCCTCGTAACCGTATTTACTGGCCAGATGACGATAGGTCTGGGAAAACCAAGGCTGTCCGGTGGCATCGGTGACGCTAAACTTCACCGCGAGCTCTTCGCCGGTTGAAGAGAGAATTTTTCCTGACACCTGCAGGTCTACTGCATCGGTGGATCTGGGGATGACTCGAACCGCGCCCCAATTGCCGGTGGATTGCAGCAGGTTCTTGGTTAAGTAGGCCACATACCAAGATTCGGCGGCGCGGATCTCTGGCATTATAATTTGCTCGATGCGTTCGTCGTAATCTTCTGGCACGTTGGCATCCAGTGGCAGCACACCGATGTCTAGCAGATCTGCTTCTGCTTGTACTCCCTCGAACTGGTCAGGTGGTCGCAGGTCTATGGCCCGCACGGTTTCTGTTACGCATCCTGCAAGCCCGAAAATTGCTGAAAGCACCAAGCCTGCGGCACGGACGTGCTTATTGGCGCAACAGACGACTGCGGTGGAGAAAAATAGTGGATTCATGAACTGTGGATATCTTGGTTCGCCTCTCGCAGTAATCAGCTGCGCTTGTAGCGCCTGTATTCCTCCCAGAGTTTTTCCTTCAGCTGCGGGTCTTGTTCCTGCATCGCAGCTTCGCGAAGTTGTCGGGCGATGATATCGTCGTCTTTGGCATCGGGTAGGTCGGCGGCTGTTTTGCTGCCTTGGCCGCCTGCATTTGGTGGCGTAGGCACCTGCGCTTTGCGCGCGCTATTGCCCGCTTGGGCGGTGCTGTCAGCGTTTTCGCCCGATCCACCGCTTTCCGCACTGTTTGCTTGTGGCTTGGTAGGGCCGCTGCGTGCGAGTACTTCACGCTCTGCCAGAATGCTGCCGTCAATATCTCTAAGCACCGCATCAAGCTCGCCAACCGCCTCAGATTCTTGGCGTTGGCTACCGCCGCCTGAGCCTCCGGGATCGTTAGCGTTGCCCGGTGACGAAGTCTCGGTCGGCGCATTGCTGGTTTGCCAGCCATCGTCCTGACCCTGACCATTTGGCAGTCCGCCGGGGTTAAGCCAGTCATCGCCTGCACCGCTGCTGTCGCTCTGGCCTGATGGTAGTTCCACCGTTGACCCACCGGGGCTGGATGCACCGCCCGGGGGTTGCGCGCCGGGCTGGCCCGGGCTTGCGCCGGGCACACTGGGTAGTCCTCCGGAAGTAGACGAAGGGCTTGGTAGGCCGCTGCTACTTGATGATGGGCTAGGCAGGCCGCCTGCGGGGGAGCTGCTCGGACTGCCGGAACTGGAAGGCCGGGTCTGGCTTGACGAAGGATTAGGAAAACTGGTGATGGGGGCACAAGCCGGCAGCAGCAAAACAGCCGCTAGCCATAGACAGATTTTCTGCGCGGTGCGAATAGATTGGAGGGATAATTTAACCATTAGATAGGTCCTACCGTCGTTGGCTCAGTGGTGTCTGAGTTTTCTTCCGCAGAGGCAGCTGTTTGCGCCTCTTCAGGCCTTTCTTTCTGTGCTGCCGCTTCGTCTTCTTGTTGTGCCGCCGCGTCTTTCTGCATTACGGCTTCGGCGTTAGCTTTCTCCTGTGCTGCTCGTGCTGCACGACTCGGGAAAAAAGGGTACTGATACGTGAAGTCGTACGCTGGCGTGATGATGGTGTCGCCATTGGCCAGCGCCGGGCGAAAAACAGCTTCGCGCGTGCTCTTTCTCACCTTGAAGACCATTTTGTCGTCAGGAAACGCCTCGGTGGTAACCATGTTGCGCACGCGGCCGCTTTTCTGCACATCCAAGGACAGCCTCACGAAGCCCACCTCCTGAGGCAGTCGATCGGTAAACGAAGGAGGCTTAGGCAGGATCACGCGCGGACTCAGCAGTAAGGCTGGCTGGGAGAGATCTAGCTGCTCGGCTTCCGGCAATGAGTCTTGCAATCGGAAGACCTCATTATAAAAGGCGGCGGCTTGGCGCCAACTGGCAAACATAGTGTGCCAGTCGGCCATATCCAGTAGCATTTTTTGCAGGGCCGCGGTCGCTGCAACGATTTGCGGCGTAGCAGCAATGACTTTGGCTGAGCGGGCCACATTGGTCTCTTTGTTCGCAATGACCTCAGTGACCTCTTTAACCTCTGGGGCTTTCTCTGCACGCTGCAGCGCGGCCAACTGGGCTCGTCGAATGTTGACAGCCTGTTGCAGCGCACGCTTGCCCAAGGCGTAGTTATGGTTGGTCAAGGCAGCGTCAGCAT